>JAZUNB010000100.1:0-5892 GCA_045603925.1 Eubacteriales bacterium | reverse complement strand
CTTGATATAGGGCGGGTTGCTGACGATCACATCAAACCGTTCCTTTTGCAAAAAGAAGGGAACTCCCTGCAAAATATCCCAATTTTCGATCTTAGCCTCCACCTCAAGACTTTTGCGGTTGGTTTCCGCCACCCTGAGGGCCAGGGCGCTGACATCCACCAGCGTTACCTCTGCCTCGGGCAACAGAGCTTATCGGCTTTGACGGAAAAAACCTTCTGCAAACAGACCGGGGACCCATGCCTTTGAAACGGCGCTGTAAAGTATATAAAAAAGAGCCTGCGGGCTCTTTTTTATGTCCCCTTTTGGGTTTGTTCGATGAATTTGTGCATATCAAGAGGGTGTATTTATGCATAGACTTTTCTTTTTCATATTGATATAATGAAGAAAAAGGACATTTCAGGAGGTTTTCCACCATGAAACGATGGATCGCACTGTTGCTGATCTTAAGCTTGAGCCTGACACTGCTCTGCGGCTGTAAGACAGAGGAGCCCGAGGACTTTACCGCCGAGACCGATGACCCCATCGGCTTTGAAAAGCCCGAGGATGAGCCCGAAGACGGGCCCTCGGAGGAGCCGGGCAATCAGCCCTCCGATGAGCCCTCCGATCAGCCCTCGGATCAGCCCTCGGATCAGCCCTCCGAGGAGCAGGGCAAGCCCTCCGATGAGCCCTCCAAGGAGCCGGGCAACAACCCTTCCGATGAGCCCTCCAAGGAGCCCGAGGGGGATGAGACCACTCCGGTGACCAAGGAGACCAGCGGCACCCCCATTACCTTCCTTTGCCAGAACCTGAAGCATTCCGGCACCCAGAAAGGGGTCTATGGGGAGCGGGGCGGCTATTCCAATACCCTCTATAACCGTTCCCGCCGCCTGCGGGCGGAGATCAAGGAGACCGGTGCCGATGTGGTGCTGGGTTGTGAGGGGAAGACCGGCTGGATCGATTTCTTTGAAAATGATGAATATATGAAGGAAACCTTTGGGCTGGTTTATAAGTGGAGCGAATGCACCGCTTATGGCGTTGCAGGAAGCGATAACTTCAACGACAGCGCCACCCCCATTCTCTATAAGAAAGCCCGCTTTACTCTGGAAGACAGTGGCTATTTCTGGTATTCCGATACCCCCGATAAGCCCTCCCTGCCCTATGGGGATACCAGCTCTCATTTTCGCATCTGCTCCTGGGCCAAGCTGAAGGATAAGCAGACCGGCGAGGAATTTTATGCCTATGCCATCCATATCCACGATACCACCCATCTGGGCGGCGATACCGGCATCAAGAGTATGGGTCAGCTGATCGCTACCATTGATAAATTGCCCAAGGGCAGTTATGCCTTCCTGGGCGGTGATTATAACATCGCTTATCGCAACGCCACTTATTATGCCAGCATGGACTGGGATAAAATGATCGATCTTCGGGATATGGCACTCAATATGCAGGAGGATGGCCTCGCTGAGGTGGGCAATACCAACGGTTCCCTTTGCACCACCTTCGATACCGGTGAGACCCAGGACTACCACGATGAAGATACCAAGCATGGCACCCGCAGTATCGACCATCTGATGGCCAAGCCCAATCCCCATATGGCGGTAGACTTCTGGGGCATCAATTGGAATGGCTACGAGGTGCCGGAGGAGCATGTGAAGTTCGGCTATGTATCCGATCACTACGGCCTGGTGGTGAAGGTGCGGATCGGCACCAAGGCGGATTATTCTCAATATCAGGTGGAGCATTGAGTGTAGGAGTTTTGAAAGGGAGAGCACCATGAAAACAGAGCTTCGGTTTCTTTGCCAGAATTTATGGAACAGCGGGAATCAAAAAGGCATCCAAGGAGAGCGGGGCGGCGGCCCCGATGAGCTCTACAGCCGCGCCAGGCGGTTTCGGGAGCTGGTGAAGGAATATCAGCCCGATGTGATCTTCGGGCAGGAGGGCAAGGCCGGCTGGGTGCTGTTTTTGGAGAAGGATCCGTTCTTTGATGAAAACTATACCATGATCTATAAATGGGACGACTCCAATACCTGCAAGGGAAAGTTCAATGATCGGGGCAAGCCTGCCTATACCTGCAGCTGTGTTCCCGTTTTATTCAAGCGCTCCCGCTTTGACCTGCTGGACAGCGGTTATTTCTGGTACGGAGAGACCCCCGACCGTCCCTCTTATCCCTTTTCCGATACGTCCCATTACCGCATCTGCAGTTGGGTAAAGCTGAAGGAAAAGGAAACAGGGCTGGAATTTTATAATTATTCCGTTCATATCCATAATGATGCCCATCTGGGCGGCAATGCCGGTGAGCGGGCCCTGGAGCAGCTGATGCAGGAGGCAGAGGCTCTGCCCCCCGAGGCCCTGGCCTTTTTCGGCGGGGATTACAATATCCTTTACGGAGATGCCGTTTATCAGACGATGGATGGAAAGAGGCTGATGGATCTTCGGGATGTGGCCAAAAAGATGGAGGCCGCCGGTCTGTGCGTGGCGGAGGATCCCGCCCGTCCCAATTGGCGGGATCATCTGATGGCCAGGCCCGATGGGCGGATCGGAGTTACCCACTGGGGCTTTTTGCGCCCCCAATATGCGTTGCCGGAGGAAAATGTGGAGCCGGGGCGGATCTCCGACCACCCCAGTCTGTTTATTGATGTTACCGTCGATCCCGAGGGGGATTATACTCCGTTTCAAGGAAAGAGCGGGAGCAAGGCGTAATAGGAAGAGGCTGTAAAGATCAATATCGTTTTACAGCCTCTTTTTCTTTTATTTGCGACCGGTATTTATGCATAGACTTTTCTTTCTGATACTGGTATAATGAAAAAAAGCAATTATCAGGGGGTTTTAAGATGAAGCGTTGGGTTGTAATGATTTTGATTTTAAGTATGACATTGGCGTTGTTTTGCGGTTGCAAAATAGAAAACCCCGATGATTTTACTGCCGAGACCGATAAGGAAATCGGCTTTGAAACGCCCGAGGATGAGCCGGGCGATCAGCCTGAAGACGAGTCTGCGGATCAGCCCGAGGAGGAGCCCTCGGATCGGCCTGCCGATGAGCCCGAGGCGGGGCCTATCGATGAGCCTGTTGAGGAGCCCTCCGATCAGCCCGCCGATGAGCTCTCCAAGGAGCCTGCGGGCGATGAGCCCGCCGCTGTGACCAAGGAGACCAGCGGTACCCCCATCACCTTTTTGGTGCAGAATCTGAAGGTGGGCGGAAATCAGGTGGGCACCATTGATGAGCGCGGCGGCTTTTCCAATAACCTTTACCGCCGCGCCCGCCGCTTCCGCGAGGAGGTCAAGGACGTGGATGCTGATGTGGTGTTGACCTGTGAGGGCACCCCCGGCTGGATCACTTTTTTTGAGAGCGATCCCTATCTTTCGGAAAACTATGATTTTGTATATCAATGGCGGGCACCCGATGGCTTCGCTGCTTTTCCGGAAGGAACGCCCCTTTTATATAAGTCTGCCAAATATACTTTGGTGGAAAGCGGCCATTTTTGGCATTCCAAGACCCCGAACCGTCAATCCATCTGCTATGACACCGATAATTACCGCATTTGCACCTGGGTGAAGCTGAAGGACAATGCCACCGGTGCAGAGTTTTATGCCTATACTTGCCATATTGACAACAACAGTTATGAGGGCGGCACTGCGGGTGTGTCCACCATGGAGCAATATCAGACGATGCTCTCTAAGCTGCCCGAGGATGCCTTTGCCTTTGTGGGCGGTGATTATAACATTACTTATCGGGATCCCATCTATGAGATGACCATGGATTGGGAGAAAATGTTTGATCTGCAGGATATGGCGCTGAATATGAAGGACGACGGTCTTGCCGAGGTAGGCAATACCGGCTGCTCTCTTTGCAGTACCTGGGAGACCGGCGCAGCGCGGGATTACCACGACGAGGATACTAAATTCACCGCCCGCCATATTGACCATCTGATGGCTAAGCCCAACCCTCATTTAGCGGTGGATTATTGGAACATCAATTGGAAAGGCTATGAATCGCCGGAGGAGCAGGTGAAATTTGGTTATATTTCCGATCACTACGGTTTGGTGGTGAAGGTGCGGATCGGCACCAAGGCGGATTATTCTCAATATCAGGCAGAGCATTAAAAAAAGAGAGTCGAAAGGGCAGCCCTTCGCAAGGAAGAAGCGGTTTTGAGAGCATCTTTTCCGCCCAAACAAAACAAAAAATCCCCGTAATGCGTCTGGACTGTTCCCGGTTCAATAGACAAAGAAAATAAAAACCTATCGTAGAATATCATCAAATTAGGCGGCTTTACTCCGGATTTCGAACGGAGTAAGGCCGTCTTTTAAGTTAATACGCTCAAAATTATAGAATTGCACATATTCAGCCACAGTCTGTTCGAGGTCTGCTTGGGATGAGAAACTCATCCGGTTTAAGCACTCAGATTTAAGCATACCAAAGAAGTTTTCCATAGCAGCATTGTCATAAGGACAACCTGGATTTGACATTGACGGTTGAATGTGGTATTCTTTTGTCAGGTCAAAGTATGCTTGTGAGGTGTATTGAGACCCCTGGTCACTGTGGAGGGCGAGTCCATCAGTGACCTTTTCTTTTTGTCTGGCATCCCGAATAGTATCTGTAACCAAGGATGTGCTCATATCATTACCAATGCGGTAAGCCAACACCATCTTGCCACAAAGATCGACAACAGCACACAGATATTTCATTCCTTTGGCAGTTGGGATATATGTAATATCTGTAACCCAAAAGCGATTAGGCGCTGGTTGTTCAAACTGCCGATTCAGCAAATTTGGATATCTATACAACTTCTTTTGGTATTGCATATACGGTCTTTGACGACGGATCTTGGATTGCAGATCGTATTGACGCATGATACGCAAAATTGGTTTTAAATTCACATTAAGCTTATGTTTTCTCATGAGCCAGCGACGAATACGGCGATGTCCGTAGGTTTGCCTGCTCTCACGCTGCGCTTCGACGATCAGGTCGATCAGCCACTGATCTTTATTTGGCCGACTTTGTCGGTTTCTCCATGCATAATAACCACTGCGCGATACCTCAAATATCTTGCACATTGCTTCAATGCTATACTTACCTCTGAAGCGTTCAATAACGCGATACTTTAATTTCACCTCCTTCCAACCTCTGATAGAAAATTTCGCAGTAATTCCACTTGCATCTCTAAATCTTTGACCTGTTTTTGACGAATTTCTTCTTCGCTCATAGGTAGGTTCCGAGGACGTCCTTTTGGTTGTGGGATATATCCCGCTTCCATTTTTCGTCTCTTACGATTTTGACGAGCTACCAATTGTTTAATTTGGTATCTGCTCAATCCAAAACACTCGCCAATTTCTCGATTCGTTTCGCCGGCTGCTTTTCTTCTAAATACCTCTTCTGCTAATTGCTCCATTTTTACATATTTTCTTGGCATGACAAATCCCCCTATCGTAGTTTCTATTCTACAATAGGGGGATTTTTATTTCAATGTCCGTTTTTGGGGATACTGTCCACGTCAGCATTGCGGGGATTTTGTTGTCTCGCCTGAACGAAAAATCTGTATCTCAAAACTGCTCCGCACCTTAAAATTCAAAAGGTTGGATGCAAAGCAAGGCATAAAATGCGAGGCATGACGGATGACGAGTATTCTTAACACAGATTTGCGCCAAAATCTTGAGTTTTAAGGCGCTTATTCCTTACGAAGGTCTGCCCAAGACTCTCTTTTTTAATATTTTTTGCTGACCACATAGCGCGGGAGATCCGCCAAGTCCTTGTGCAGCTCGGCAGTTTGGAATTGCTCTTGAAAGATCTCTTGGGCGCCTATGGCGGTATCCTCCCCGGTCTCCACCAGGAAAACGCCGTCCTCTTTTAAAAGGGCCGACCATTCCGCGGCAAGGGCGCGGTAATAGAGCAGACCGTCGGTTCCGCCGTCCAAGG
>JAZUNB010000099.1:0-10560 GCA_045603925.1 Eubacteriales bacterium | reverse complement strand
CCGAGGAGCTGACCGCAATGATCCGTCGGCTGCGGGATGACTTTAAATTAACCGTACTGTTGATCGAGCATCATATGAACTTGGTTATGGATATTTCTGACCGTATTTATGTGATCGACTTCGGTAAGCTGATCTCTTCCGGTACCCCTGATGTGGTGCAGAAGGATCAAAGAGTAATCGATGCATATCTGGGGGTGGCAGACGATGAGTAATATTCTTGAAATTAAAGATCTGGTCGTCTCCTATGGCGGTATCGAAGCAGTCAAGGGAATCTCTTTGGAGGTACCCGAGGGGCAGATCGTAACTTTGATCGGTTCCAACGGTGCCGGCAAAAGCACTACTCTGAAGGCTATCTCCGGCATTGTAAAGACCAAGAATGCCTCTATTTTGCTGGATGGCAAGGAAATCGCCGGGAAGAGCCCCGATTATATCGTCAGCGCCGGAATTACCTTGGTTCCGGAGGGCAGACGGGTATTTCCGAATCTTACGGTTCTGGAAAATCTGAAAATGGGTGCTTATCTGCGTAAGGATAACATCAAAGAGGATCTGGATTATGTTTACAGCCTGTTCCCGCGCCTGAAGGAGCGGGAATGGCAGTTGGCGGGTACTTTGTCGGGCGGTGAGCAGCAGATGCTTGCGGTTGGCAGAGCGCTGATGAGCAGACCTCGTGTTATTATGATGGATGAGCCTTCTTTGGGTCTGGCTCCCTTGGTGGTTAAAGATATCTTCGAGATTATCAAAACCATCAATGCTCAGGGCATTACGGTATTGCTGATCGAGCAGAATGCCAATATGGCGCTGAAGATCGCCCATAAGGCTTATGTTATGGAGACCGGTAACATCACCTTGGAAGGTACCGGTGCGGAATTGCTGGCAAACGAGAGCGTGAAAGAAGCATATCTCGGAAAAAGCAAATAAAAATCAATGCCCGGCGTCAGCCGGGCATTTCTTTAAAAGGAGTATGGCATGATCAGACTTGCAACAATGAGCGATTTTGAGGCCTTATGGGCGGTTTATCTGGAAGCAAGGGAATTTATGAAGGAAACGGGGAATCCCAACCAATGGGGCGATTTTAACCCCACCAAGCCTATGCTGGAGCAGGATATTGCGAAGGATCAACTATATGTGGTGGATCGGGAAGGGGAGATCTGCGGTGTTTTCTTCTTTGAGATCGGTCCCGATCCCTGGTATGCAGTGATCGACCATGGAGCCTGGCTCAGCGATACCCCTTATGGAGTGATCCATCGGATCGCGGCCAAAACAGCGGCAAGGGGTGTATTTAAGGAATGCCTGGATTTTGCTCTGTCGAAGATCTCTCATATCCGTATTGATACCCATGAGGATAATAAGGTGATGCAGCATGTTTTGGATAAAAACGGATTTAAGCATTGCGGAACCGTCTATATGGATAACGGAGAGCCGCGCATCGCTTATGAATTAATAAAAGCCGAGAACTGAGTTCTCGGCTTTTATTATCGGTTTCGATCAATGTAATCCTGAAGAATGATCTGGGCAGAAAGGGCATCAATGGATGCCTTTTTCTTTTTGCCTTTGGTATTGGCCTCCGTCATAAAGCGGGAGGCAACCATGGTGGTCATCCGTTCATCGTAAAAATCCATCGGCAGGGTCGGCACCTTTTCCTGCAGGAGAGCGGCGAATTTTCGGGTATGCTCTGCGCGGAAGCCTTCGGTTCCGTCCATATTTTTGGGGAGCCCCAATACGATCTTTTCGATCTGCTTTTCTTGGCAGACGATGGCGATCTTTTCGGCAAGCTTCTCTTTATCGCGCTCGGCAACGGTACCGACCACCGTTGCGATCATTTCGTTTTCATCGCAAACAGCCAGGCCTGTCCGCGCCTCGCCATAGTCGATTCCTAAAATTCGCATCTTAATATTCCTCGATCATATTCAGTAGATATTCGCGGTTGCCTTGGGCTCTTTCTTCGGCATCTGCCGCAAATTGCAGTATTCTTTCTCTCACCTGCTCTTGATTTTGCATCAGGTTATCAAAGGTATTTATGATCTTTTCCCGGGAGATCTCATGGTGATCAATGAGATAATCCTCCATTCCCATTCGGCAAGCCAGGGAATGATTTTTGGGGTCATAATTGATGGGGAGGAAGGGGGTACCCAATTTGGCGGCGATGACTTGTCCGTGGAAACGCTCAAAGATCTGAAAAGAGCCCAGCTGAATGGCTTCGGCAATCTTTTGGGGATCACTGACCAAATAACTGATCTTCGGCAAGGTATGATGCAGCTGCTGAAGGGCGGGGAGATCCTGCCCGTTATGGAAGGGGATCAGATAATAGAATAAATCATATTTTTCGGAAAGGGTTTTTAAGGCTGCGGAGATGGCGCCGATTTTGGCGGCTTCCTTGCCGTTTAATTTGAAATTGACACCCACAACGGTTTTTCCCTTTGCCTCATCCACCGGCTTAAGAGCGTTTTCGCCCAGCTTCAACGAGAACACATCATCGGCGGTTAAAACAGTCGGGCAATGGATATTCAATTCCCGAAGCAATGCGATGGATTCTTCGTCCCGTGCGGTGATCAGGTCGATCTGATTCAGCAGCTTGGTGGTGCGTTTGCGGTTCCAGGAGTTTTTAATGGGGCCGATGCCGTTGGCATAAAGCATCACCTTACAGCGGCAACGCAGAGCCATACGAAGAATGTAATGGTAATAGAAAATTGAGCGGTTGGAGGTGGCATCCTGCAGAATGGAGCCACTGCCCAGTAAAAAGACGCGGGTCTTTTTCATCAGTTTATGGATCGTCCATAAACGGAAGCGATGAACCTTATTCACATCTGCGGGGACCGGTGTTTTGCGGATATTATGGGTCAGCACTGTTCCTTTATGGTTTTTGAGAAGCTCCATCAGGATGCTTAAGGTAAGGTTGTCCCCAAAATTATCGGTGCCGTAATAGCCGCTGATCATATAATCAAGGGGGCGGAACTGACGGATAGCGCTGTCATATTGCTTCAGCGCAGTCTCGGCCATAATAGCAATGGAAAAATGATTCTTTACCAGACGAAGACCTTCTTGGATCTCTTGGGAAAGATCGGTCTTCAGGCAACGGAGGATCAAATCGGTCAGTTCCCGATCGGTAGGATAAGGATAGCCGCGGCAAGTTAAATTGGTTTCGATGCATTCCTTTTTGATCCGATGGGAATAGAGCCCCAAATAACCCAGATTTCCCAGCAAAACAGTGGGTACCTCGGCCGACATTGCCTCCAGCGCCGAGCGGGAGATCCCCACAAAAAGATCGGCGCAGGCGGTATATTGATCAATATTGGTTCTGGCCCCCTGCAAAAGGATAAATTCCTTTCCGCATTGACGGTGAATGGTGGCTACCTTTTGCTCAAATTCGCCGTAAAGCTTTCCGTGGCCCACAATAACAACCTTGATATCGGGGCGTTCTTTAAAGATCGCAGGGGCGATCTCCAGAAAGCGGGAGACATGAATAGAGGCCTCTTTATCCAGACGGCTGACCAAAAGGATCATTTTTTCATCGGGTTTCACACCCAAAGAGGCGCGGAACTCCGATTCATCCCGCTTGGAGAAGCGCTCCATATCGATGCCGTTTACAGTAAGTGCAACATGGTTGGGATCATAGCCGTAGTTTTTAACTAAGTAGGTTTTCAGGTCTTCGCTGACCGCCAAGGCGCGGCATCCCCAATTGGAGAACCAACGGAAAAAGAACCCGCTGCGGAAATTGAAATGAACGGTGGTGACCAATGGAATGTTCAACCGCTTGCAGATCATTCCGCCGACAAAATTGGAGATGCGGGTATGAGAATGAACGACCGATGGGGGATTTTTCTTAAATTCCCGCTTCAGCAGGCGATAGGAACGAATCAGTGCGAAAGGGTTTTTGCGATGGAGAGGAGTTTTGACATGGCAAATCCCGGCCTTCTCCAGCGCATCGGCATAAACGCCGCCGTTGGAAAAGACCGTAACGGTATTGCCTTGGGCGGTTAGCCCCTTGGCAAGCTCAAATATATGGGTCTCGGCGCCGCCGATATTTAAAGACATGCACAAATGTGCGATATGTTTACCCATAAAAACTCCTGATTATTTATAGAATTCGTTAAAAATTGAGGTTTCCGGAATGTTTGCTTCCATACAGGAATGGAAGGCATCCAAAAGATGGAGGGGGAGATACTGCTTCAATTGGTTCAGCTCTTCCTCGTTTAAGCCTTGGATGGCTTCGGTAATTCTTGCCTTCAGGATGCAGATCTCATATTCAAAGGATGAATTAAAGAAGAAATCAGCATATCTCTTCATCGGCTTGATATACCGCTCCTCTCCGGCGCGAACGCTGGGCCACATTTCCAGGGTTTGCATCACCGAAGAATTGCGGTGCTTGAAATCGCGGATGCTGCGGCGCATCAGGCGGATCTCGCGGGAGGTGATCTCTCCCTGCTCGGGGACGGTATAGGAATCAAAGGGGCAGATATAAACACCGACCGTTCTTGCAAAGGCAAGCCCCTCAGTCAGCTTGGGATTCATAGCGTGAATACCCTCGATGATGAGAAGATCCTTTTCGGTAGGGGTCAGCAAAATTCCGCTGTCTACCCGCTGACCTAATTTGAAATCATAGCGGGGAAGAGGGATGGCCTTTCCTTGAAGGAAATCGGTCATCTGCTCCTGGAAGTAGGCCACATCAAAGGCTTCCAAAACCACATAATCCGGCTTTTCCACGCCCGGCTGACGCTTGCGTACTTCCTCTCGGGAAAGATAATAATCATCGATGGAAATAACGGTGCAGTGAAAGCCCTCTTCCTCCATAACAGAGCAAAGACGCTTGGAAAAGGTGGTCTTTCCCGAAGAAGAAGGGCCGGTGACCAATACCGCGGCAGTCAGATGATTTCCCAGCGTTTTGGTGCAGGAAAAGGTGATCAGCCGCTTGAGCTGCTCAAACTGCAGGGTATGCCGGCTTTCGGCAACCTGGATCAATCGGTCTACCTGATGGTTGGCAAAATATTCATTAATGTCCTGCGGATAAAATTTCATTCGTTGTTCCTCTTGGGCATAATTATATTTATTATATTATAACATCTAAATAATAAATAATGCAACAATTATCTTGCGAAAAGTAAAAAATTCCCTGCAGTTTTTTCTGCAGGGAATTTTTCTTAAAAGATTTTCCAAAGTGCAAAGCGTTCATCCTCGGAATGAATGGATTCAATGCCGTAAAGGGTATCGCCGTCGAAGGAGAAATCGCAGATATCTTTTGCTTCGCGGATGGTATTGTTGATATAGTCATAATCAACCAAGGCATAATTAGAGTTTCCGAGGAGAATTCCGAGGGCGGAAGGTAAGGAGGATTTTAAAGAAACAAAGTATAAATGACCGCTCTTGCATTGGAATGGTCCGCAGGCGGTGCTGCTGTCTGAAAAGCGTATGAGAGGGGTGATTTCCTTGCTTTCCACATGATACAAAGAAATCTTTTCATTTACATCCTCATCAAAATAAGTAATGGCAAAGAGCTTATTTTCATTATCATAAGAAACATTATAAACCTCATCGAATTCCTCGGGGAGGGTTGCCAGAACGGCGCTTTCCGGTGCGGTAATATCCAGACCGAGCAGTTGGGCGGCGCCGCTTTCACTATGGAGAACTGCTGAAAGGAAGTGGTCTTCAATGGTTACCACATGGAAGGGCGACTCAATGCTTGCAACGGGAAGGGTATAAACCGATTGAAGAACCTCTGTTTTCGGATCATAACGCATCAGATCAACCGTATGGGTGGTTTTGTTATAAGAAACAAAATATAGAATGCCGTCGCAGAAGACAAAGGTCTCTTCGGTATAGTGGTAGAAGGGGCAGTCATCAACTCGCAGAATAGTGGTGGTTTGATTAGTGCTTCGGTCGTAAATCTTGTATTCGAAAATGGTAGCAAGCTCATCCTCTTCGCACCAGGCAATATAGTTTTCGTCCGATGCGATGAAGTAAATGCAGTTGTCCTTGACAGTATAGATTTCTTCCATTTCCTTGGGATTGGTACCGGTAAGAATATAAAACCGATTGGTGTCAAAGTTATCGAAAAGCGTATCCCAATGGTCGGTGGAATGAAGCACCTGTGAAACGGTTGCCTTCGCATCTCCGCTGAATTCCGGCTCGGCAAGCTTTTCTTCGGGGGAAAAGCTTGCAACATCGGAAGAGCAACCGCTGAGAAGGAGGGCGATGATCATCAATAAAACGATCAGCAAAGAATGTTTTTTCATTGTTTTTCTCCCGGTTAGCTCAAATTCAGTTTATTCTTCAGGCAGTATAGGTTCACAAAGTAAGCACCCAGCCCAAAGGCGAGATAAAGGAAAATTGCAAAGAGCAGATAAACGATCGCAGAAGGGGTTGGGGAAGCGATGTATGCAAGGTTTGGTAAGAGGGAAAAGAGCTGCTGAATGCCGCTTAAAATCGCGGTAATTCCGTAGTAAACGCCGATTCCGGCCAAAACTTTATGGTTTTTGGAGATCACACTGCCGATGGTGATGCTTAAAAACAGTACGCAGATCCCCATCAACAGAGAGGCCGCCATAGCCAGCACAGCCAATACAATGGAAATGCTTTGTTCTGCGCTCAAATGAATGTGGTTTAAAGCGGAAATTGCATCTTCTAAATAAAGAGGCGGGCATCCGATGAAGATAATGATCAGTGCATCGATCAGAAGAATCAAAAGGCTGATGACGGAAAAAGCGATGTCATTGACGATCTTTGAATTTAAAAGCGTTGTACGGGAGACGGGTAATGTAAAGGTGAGATAGCCCTCATCGCTGAAGAAATTCTTATAATAGCGAACCGCGCATCCGATGGAAGCGGCTGCCGGAAGGAGGGCGATTGAAAAGACGGTTGCCATAAAACCGAGTATGCATAAAGCGCCAATGACCCCGCCGATTTCAGTTGGATTGGGGGAATTGAAAAAGCCAATGATATATCGCAAAAGAAGGCCGGACAACACAGAAACCCCGAGGGTACTGACTGCATAGATCCACCAAAAACGGAAAACATATTTGAAATCGTATTTAAAAACTTTATTGAACATAGCGGAACACCTCCCGGAACAGTTCATCTAAGGTCTTGCCGTATTGGGCGCGTACATCATCGGCATTGCCGCTCATAATGACCTCGCCGCCGAATCCCAGAAAAACAAATTCATCCAACACACGCTCGATATCATAGATCAGATGGGTGGTGATGATGACGGTGGCGTCGGGGTTATAATTCTGAAGAATGGTTTGCAATATGTAATCGCGGCTGGCGGGATCCACTCCCGCAATCGGCTCATCTAAAAGGTAGAGCTTTGCATTGCGGGACATGACCAAGATCAGCTGCACCTTTTCGCGGGTTCCTTTGGAAAGGGTGCGGATCTTTGCTTTGGGATCGATCTTCAGATCGGTCAGCATCTGCATGGCGCGGTTGGTATCAAAATCATCATAGAAATCCTTAAAATACTCAATGTGATCCAGAACCGACATCCCCGGATTCAGATAGGTGCGCTCCGGCAGATAGGAGATCAGCCGATTGGTATCGGGGTTGATGGGAAGCCCCGATACATAGATCTCGCCGGAATTGGGGACTAAAAGGTTACATACCAGCTTGATCAGGGTGGATTTTCCGCACCCGTTTGGGCCCAAAAGGCCGATGATCTTTCCCGCAGGCACGGAGATGTTCATATTCTCTAAAACTCTTTTATTGCCGTAGTTTTTTGTTAGGTTGCGGCATTCTAAAACAGACATGATGATTCCTCCTTTGAAAGCATTTGAATAATCTCTTCTTTTTCAAATCCCATTTCACTGCATCCGGATAAAAAAGCCCGGATCAATTCGTTGGCCGCCTGATAGCGGGCTGCTTTCAGAATTTCTTCGTTTTCGGTAACAAATCGGCCGATGGTTCCTTTGGCGATCAGCAAGCCTTCTGATTCCAATTGGGCAAGGGCTCGCTGCATGGTATTGGGATTTACCGCCGCTTCATAAGCCAGCTGACGCACCGGAGGGATCTGTTCTTGGGATGCATATTTCCCACGAATGATATCGGCGCGGATCTTGGATGCGATCTGAAGATAAACGGGGAGTGATCCCTGAAACTTCCAACTCATTGGTGCACCTCCTTGTGTTTTTGTACTAATACAATAATACAATAAAATTGTGATGTTGTCAATAAAAAAACGCCCGGATTTCGGGCGTTTTTAAAATTATGACAGAATTGCGCGGTCGTTGGTAAACTCTTTGCCGCTGGCCTTGGTGAAGAGATTCATCAGATCCTCAACGGTGAGTTTTTTCTTCGCTTCGCCTTCCACATCCACAATGATCTTTCCTTCGTGCATCATGATCAGGCGGTTGCCGTATTCAATGGCATCTTTCATATTGTGCGTGATCATCAGGGTGGTCAGGTGGTTTTCGTTTACCAGCTTATCGGTGATCTCCAATACCTTTGCGGCGGTTTTGGGATCCAGCGCCGCCGTATGCTCATCCAATAAAAGGAGCTTGGGGCGCTTAAGGGTTGCCATCAAAAGGGTAATGGCCTGGCGTTGGCCGCCGGAAAGCAAACCTACTTTACAGGAAAGACGGGATTCCAGCCCCAATTCCAGGGTGGCCAGCAGGCCTTTATAGCCTGCCCGCTCCTGCTTTTTGATGCCCCAGATCAGCTTACGCTTGGTACCGCGCCTTGCGGCGATGGAAAGGTTTTCGGCGATCTCCATATCAGGCGCGGTTCCCTTCATGGGATCCTGAAAAACGCGGCCTAAAAACTGCGCCCTTTTATGCTCGGGCATATTGGTTACATCCACACCGTCGATCTCAATGGTGCCGAAATCCGGCTTCCAAACACCGGCGATGGCATTGAGCAGGGTGGATTTTCCTGCACCGTTTCCGCCGATCACGGTGATGAAATCCCCGTCTTTAATGGTCAGTTCCAGGCCGTTTAATGCGGTTTTTGCATTAACGGTCCCCGGATTAAAGGTCTTTTGCAGATTGGTGATCTTAAGCATGGATATCACCTCCGGCCTGCTCAAGGGGGAGCGGTTTTTGCTTATTGAAATAGGTGTTCTTCAGATAAGGGATCGCCAGGAACAAGGCAACGATCACTGCGGAGAGCATTTTCAGGTAGTCGGTCTTAAGACCCAGGAGTACCACGAAGTTATAGATTACATAATACACAATGCCGCCGCCGATGACGCCGATCAGGCTGACCACAAAGTTGGGCTTGATCTTTAAGGAGACCGAAAGACCGATAAAGATGGCGGCCAGACCGATCACGATGGCACCGCGTCCGTCATTGATGTTGGCGGAGCCTTTATATTGCGCCAGCAAGGCGCCGGAAAGGGCAACGATCCCGTTGGAGATGGCAAGCCCCAATACTTTGTTGAAACTGACATCAATGCCTTGGGCGCGGCTCATATCGGGGTTATCACCGGTAGATTTGATGGTAAGACCGACCTCGGTATAGAAGAAGAGCCAAAGCCCGATGATCACTGCGGTAATGATCAGTCCCGCTGCCAGAATGGCCATCGGATTATTGCTCATATGAAGCAGTAATTTATTGGAGCGTGCATCTACCGCGATGAGAGATTTTCCCCCAAGGATCGACAGATTAACGGAATATAAGATCAATTGGGTAAGAATACCCGCCAGAATGGAGGGGATCCCGAGAGCGGTATGGAAAAGACCGGTCAGAATACCGGTGAGAGCGCCTGCGATAAAGGCCAGCAAAACGCTGAGCCATACGGGAACGCCATTGGCTATGGCGACGGCACAAACGCACGCGCCGGTGCAAATCGATCCGTCAACGGTCAGATCGGCGATATCTAAAATTTTATAGGATATGTAGACGCCGATGGCCATCAATCCCCAAATAAGCCCTTCTGCGATGGCACCGGGCAATGCATTTAAAAAAGCCATTGTTTACCTCAGAGTTTCTTTAGTTTTCGGGAACAGTGATCCCAAGCTTAGCGCAAAGATCCTTGTTGTATACAACAGAGGGAGTCAGGGTCGCGATCTCAATGTCGGAAACTTCCTTGTTGCCCAGCAGAACCTCGGCGGCCATTTTGCCGGTTTCTTCACCCAGCGCGTAATAGTCGATGGCAAGGCTTGCATAGCAAACAGCACCGCCGTAGCTGGTGAATACGGGAACATTATTATCGGTGCAGATGGTACCAACAATGGAATCATTCTGCGCAACGGTATTATCGGAGGGAACATAGAGCGCTTTACAGTTGTTGGCAGCAGAGGTGACCAGTGCCTGCAGCTCGGTGGTCTCGGAGAAGGTATAGGCCTCCACAACGATGCCCTTGGCTTCAAAGAGCGTCTTAACAGCGTTATACTGGATCAGGGAATTGGATTCATTGGTGCAATAGAGCACACCGACCTTGTCGCCTGCAACCAGATTCAAGGTGCTGATCATCATCTCGGCCTGCTCATCGAAGGGAACGGCGTCGGAAGTGCCGGATACATTGGCAGGGATGTTATTGGCAAAGGTATCGGCGTAGTCGGTTACAGAGGTGCCGAGAACGGGAATGGTGGTTGTGGCATTGGCGGCTGCCAGCAGGGCAGGGGTAGCGTTTGC
>JAZUNB010000098.1:0-8248 GCA_045603925.1 Eubacteriales bacterium | reverse complement strand
CACCTTGCGAGTATTACCTCGCCACCGCCGCGTGACGAAAAATCTCCCCCTGCTGCGCAGCAGGGGGAGATGAAAGAATTTATTCAATTAACATATTCTTTTTGTTTTTTAGCCTGTCTACTTGACGGGGGGCACATTACTCTTGCAAGGCTCTGTTTTTTTGTTTATTTCAGGATCAGAATACCGCCGTCGGTCACATTCCGAACGATGACGGTATTGCCCTCGATCTGCACCTCTTTTTCGCCGTCGATATCGGCAAAAGCGGCAGTTTCAAAGGGAACGCTTACCGTAAAGCGAACCTCGGTGGGCTGCACCTTTACCGCAGTATTGGTAACCACACCCAGGGTATAATCCTCCCCCTCCAGCGTCTGAACGCTGATCTGGGGCGTTTGGGTGGAAAGCTTTGGGCAGATGCCCTCCTTTGCCAGAATATCACGGGGGGTATAGAGAGGCCAGAACACCGTTTCGATATAGCCCCGTTTCTCATCCTCCAGCTCCCGATAGCCGAATTCGCCGGTGAAATGCTGGGTGCCCTCCATATAATAGACCTTGCCGCCCTTACTGCGGAATTCCTGCACCGCTTCTTGCTCTTTGGGAGAAAGCAGCTGCATGGAAGGAAGCAGCAAGACCTTGATGCCGAAGGGATTCTCCCGCAGACCCTGCTCGTCCACAATGCTGACGCTGATGCCGGTTTCCCTAAGTTCCCGATAGGTCTTGGCGGTGAGGGACAGATGACGGTTCATAAAGCCCTCATCGGCCCGCATCTTATCGGCATTCTCCTCTGCATCACACATAAAGGTGGCATAATCGGAATGCAACAGACCCACCCCTTCATGGGCGCGGCGGGCGTTCATCAGAAGGTCGTTATGATCGATGATGAAGCGGTTGACCTTGGCGCCGTTTTCGAAGTTGGCAGTTTTGGTGCCGTCGTAATTCAGCAGGCCGCAGCTATTGGGGAAGGGAACGCCGGGAACAGGACAATCGCCCCGCCATTGATAAAAGACGATGCCCTTACAGCCGCTGCCCAAAACGGTATAGACCCCGCGGGTATAGACCGAGGGCGGGATATAGGTACGGCTATCCAATTCAATGCACCAGGATTCCGTACCGCCCAGCTCGGCGGCGCATTGCGCGGTATCCACCTGCAAAGAGAGCATGGGCGCATTGGCGCCATAGGCATGAACATAGGTGGTATAGCCCACAATTCCCATAGCGCGGGCGTTGGCAAAGAAATCGCAACCGTGATAAACGGTTCGCTTGGTAATTGCCGCCACCGTAAAGCAGGTATAGGTGGGTTTATCAGCACCCTCCATAGAGGCATCAGAGGCGTTATTCAAGAATTGGGTGATCCCGTCGCGGGCAAATAAGCGCCAAAGGGCCCACATCCGCGGGCTTTGCTCCTTGCGCCCCTTGGGAGGCTGATAATCCTTGGCCTCCTCGGGGGTCATCTCCCCCTTCTCCACCAGCCAGCGGCGATAGGCGGCAATGGCATCGGTGCTGTAATCAAAGATCTCATAAACGGGATAATGGGGCTCGTTATAGATCTGATAGGCAACCACATTGGGGAAGGCGGCATAATGCTCCGCCACCGCCTTGGCATAGGCGCGGTTATCCTCTAAGATCCCCTCATGGAACAGGCGGGTGCGGATAAAATCCGCCCAGCGGTAAACGGGAGACTCCCCGTTCCAGTCCACAAGATCCACATCCTCAAAGCCCCGCAGATTAACGGAAAAGCCCTGCTCACGCACCGAGATGGAGAGGTTGTTCTTCTCCGCCTCCCGAATCATTTCGTCGATAAAGGGGGTCTCCACCACCACGGTGTCGCCCTCCAGGTAAACATCCCCCAGGGCGGCATAGCGAACATGGTTGAAGCCCATTTCCGCCATCATTTTCAGGTCTTTTTTCATTTCACCCATCCGATCGCCCTCGGGAGGAACGGGAAACTTAGTGGGATTAAAGGAGGGGTAATAGGATTGCCCCAAGCCATAGGTCTTTTTACCGTCGCGGTATAAAATACCTTTTTTGATCCGATCGCTCATATGTGCTCTCCTCAATTATAATATTTTATCACAACTCGAAAATATGTTAGCACAGACTATTGACGAATTGAATATAATTTTTTATAATTGAAATATAATTTTTTATCATCGGAGAGTGCCTTATGGAATTTCCTCTTTCCGTTCACATCCGGGTCTATCGGGAAAGGTTTCGCGAGGAGCATTTTTGCGGCACCGAGCATATTTTTGCCTTGGTGGAAGCCGGCTCTTTTTCCGTAGAGCAAGGATCCAAAAAATACATCATCAAAGAGGGCGAGGGGATGGTTTTTCGCAAGAATATCCCCTATTTTCGTCGGGTGCTCTCCCCTGTGTCTGTGCATCTTTTTCGCTACGCCACCGAAGACCCCCTCTTTCACAGGGAGCATATCCGCTTCGCCGATACCGCGCGGATCCGCTCCACCCTCGACGCTTTGGAGCGGGCCGAAAATGCTATGGAAAAAGATCTGCTCTCCTATAAAGCCCATCTGTTTGCCGATCTGGTTTATCAGCATTGGGCGGAAAGCGAGCTGTTCTTTCGCCGCGAGCCCAACGATGATCCCTGCATCCGCCAGGCGGTGAAAAAAATCCACCATTCCCTCCATTGCAAGATCTCCTTGGCGGCGCTTGCCAATGAATGCGGGCTTTCCTATGCCCATTTCTTTCGGCGATTTCAGGCCTTTACCGGCCGAAATCCATCGGATTATATCATTCTTTGCCGCCTGCAGAAGGCTAAAAAGCTCTTAATGGATCCCTCTCTGTCTATCAAGAGCGTCGCCTTTTCCTGCGGCTTTGAAAATGAATACTATTTCAGTAATTTCTTCAAAAAACACGCAGGGGTCTCCCCCTCTCTCTTTCGTAATTCTATAATCTGAATACAATGAAAAGGATGAAAAAATCATGAATCACTTGGAACAAAAAATCGAACAAGCCATGGAACTTCATAATAAGGGCTTCAACTGCGCTCAGGCAGTAGCAATGCCCTATGCCGCCGAATGCGGGCTGGAGCCTCGGCTGGTGGCGCGGGCTATGGAGGGCTTCGGCGCCGGTATGGGCGGCAGAACCCAGACCTGCGGCGCTCTTTCGGGCGTCATCTTTCTGGCAGGCTTAAAAAACAGCGACGGCAATTTAGAAGCCCCCGCCTCCAAGCAAGCCACCTACGCTATCGCCGCCGATCTCTGCGAAAAATTCAAGGCCGAATGCGGCTCTGCCGTCTGCCAAGAAATCAAAGACTTGGAAAAACGCTCCTGCAATGAATGCATCTGCTATGGAATTGCCTTGGCGGAAAAACTTTTTTGATTTCTCCTTTACAAATCAATTTTTATTTGATAAAATAAAGACAAGAGAGAAGATGCTGTGGCATCTCCCCTCTTGTCAATTTGCTTAGCCTTGCTTATTCTTGGGTTTAACAAGCGTTATAGTGATCTTGATTCGGTCAATCTCACTTTGAGCTTTTAACGCTTCCACCAAGTTTTGCAAGGCTTTTCTTTTTTATTTAATATGCCAAAATCACATCGATGGTCATCGATGTGGTTTGGGGTACATTGATGGTCATCGATGTAGTTTTTGAGGTACATCGATGGTCATCGATGTGCTCATCAGCATCGTTTTAAGGATTGGGCAGAGCGTAAGAGAACCGCTGTCCTCTTGACGAATACCATAAGAATTGATATAATTTTCACATTGATAGCCATCAATGTGAAAATTTACTTTTGATTACAGGAAGGGCAAAAAAATGATGACAGACCAGGAATTTCTCGCTTGTATGAAGGTACTTGGTGATCCGGTGAGATTGGGCATTTTGAATATGCTGCGGGAGCGGCCGGCTCATTCTTACGAATTTTTGGCCGGCTTATCCATTACTCAGCCAACCCTCTCCCATCATATGAAAGTTCTGCGGGAGGCAGAGTTTGTGACCTATCGGCAGACACCTCAATGGAAGGTCTATTCTCTCAACACGCTGAAGCTCGGGGCGATCATTCAGTATTTGAATTCTTTGGAAAAAAAAGAGTGGAACTGATATGAACAGCATCTGGACACAGCTTTACGAAGAAGCCAAAAAGGTGCAAAACGGGCGAAAGGTATCCGATTATATGGAAGCGGGCGGTGTTGCCGCCGCCATCCTTTCGGGAAGCGGCAAGATCTATACCGGCGTTTGCGTGGATACCTGCTCCACCCTCGGCATCTGCGCCGAGCGCAATGCCATCTTTAATATGCTGACCAACGGGGAGCAGGTCATTACAAAGGTACTGGCCATTATGCCAAACGGCAAGACCGGTGCGCCTTGCGGGGCCTGCAGGGAATTGATGGTACAGATGATGCCGAAGGACTATCACCGCATTGAAATTATGCTGGATTATGAACAAGGAACGGTGGTCTCCTTAGGCGAGCTGACACCGGAATGGTGGATCAAATGAACACCTTTTTGAAATTGGAAGAACTGACTGCTCTTGCCCGAAAGGACCCAGCGTTGCGGCAGGCTTTATTGGCCACCGCTCAAGGAAAGGAGCCCCTTTGGGACTTTTGCCGCCTGGCTCGGGAGGCGGGCGTTGATCTTTTTCCCGGTGAGCTTTTTGCCATCGGCCAAGAGTATTCCGATAATCAATGCAAAAGCACCAACGGCGGCAACCCCTCCCCCTATTCCGCCTTTGACGATGCTTATGAAAACTTTATCGAATCTTTGAGGAGCATTTGAAATGAAAGTCTTTGTGCATCCCTTTTTCAAAGCCGCTTATGACGGCATCATTACGGTGCTTCTGTTTTTTCTTTTGATGGATTTTGCCTCTTCGGATTTTTGCACAAAATACGAAGGGTTAGAATTCATTGCCCTTTTTGTTGCTCTATGCTTATCGATCCTCAGCGCGGTATTCCTGCTGAAGGGGCGCAACCGCAAAGAAACCCTTTTTTCTCTCGGTCTTAGTTTATTATCTCATCTGTATTTTGGAGTCCCTTCTTTAGTTTTAACTTGGTTTTTTCAATTTCCCGGAATTTTCCCCGCGAATTTAGAAAGCCGCCCCGGCCACGGAACGGTGCTTGTTTTTGAAGCGTTGCTCTTTTTGACAGTCTCATGCATCTTTCGGTTAATCTTATGGATCGTTCGTATCATAAAGCGAAAAGTGTAAATTTACACCAAAAATGCCCCTTTTCAGGGGCATTTTCCTTTGGTTTTCATACAATAAAGTATGAAACTATCTGCTTTATTTGAAAGATGTTTAAATGTTCCCTACATTCGCATTGAAGGGGATATTGACTTTGCCACCGAGCGGTTGGGCTCGGTCTTGCAGATCTATTTTGAAGCCTCCGACGGCGCCACCGATTGGGAAAACAATTTAGATTTTCCCGCCAAGCCCTATGGACGGATGAACGATGCGGTCTGGTTTGCCCATCGGGGCTTTTTAAAGGTCTGGAAGGGGGTAGAGGATCGGATCGCGGCGGAGATCAAAGACCCCAAGATCCGCAAGATCATTATCGTTGGCTATTCCCACGGGGCGGCGCTGGCGGTGCTCTGCCATGAATACATCTGGTTCCACCGCCCCGATTTAAGAGCCCACATAGAAGGCTATGGCTTTGGTTGCCCGCGGGTGGTCTGGGGGATCTTGCCGCCCAAGGTAAAGGAGCGGTGGGAGCGGTTTACGGTGATCCGCAATCTCGATGATATTGTGACCCATCTGCCGCCCTTTGCCTTGGGTTATACCCACATCGGAACCCTTCTGAAGATCGGAGAAAAAGAACAATATTCTCCCATCGATGCCCATCGGCCGGAGAATATTCTTTATGAGCTTCAGCGGCGGGAAAGGGAGACCGATTCCTCCAATTTGCCCTGCATCCGATAACGGGAGGGGGTTGCCCCAAATAACTGCCGAAAACGGCGGGAAAAATAAAACTGATCGCAAAAGCCCAGCCCCTCGCTGATGGTTCCGATGGTGGCATCGCTCAGCAACAAGCGGCGCTTTGCTTCCGCCCAGATCAGATCATCCAGATATTGACCAACGCTTTTCCCCGTTTCCTTACGAAAGCGTTTGGCCAGCATACGGGAGGAGCAGGGGATCTGCTCCGCCAATTCCTCCACCGTCAGCCCGAGAGAAAGATGCTCCAGCATATAATGAACTGCCTTTCGCACCGCAGGAGAATACCGACTGCGCTCCTCGGTCAGGGGATGGCTTTTCATCGCCTCGATCAGATCCTCCAGCAGCATCTGCCGCAGGGTCAGCTCGGCGAAGACCCCTTCTTTTTTGCAGGTTTCCGCCAGCCGTTCGTATCGCTCTTTCTTATAAGGCAGGCAGAGGATCTCCTTCCATTCCGCGGCGGGATCTCTCCCATCGGGCAGCAGCAGATTGATATGAAAAAAGATTTTTTCCGCCGCCGTCTCACAGCCCGCCGAAAAGGGCAGATCCGTCGGAATAATATACAGATTTCCGCCCACCATACGAAGGCGCTGCCTTCCGCTCTCCACCCAAGCCTCTCCCTCCTTCATATAATAAAGGCGGGTAAAGGGATCCTGAAAAGAGGGAAGCTTCCATTGGCGGTCTAATTGGGCAAAGCCTCCGCCCCAGATATGCAGGCGGCAAGACTCTCCCAGCTCGATCTTTTGAACATCCATTCCGAATTCTCCATATTTCTTTCTTAAAAAAGCATTTTATATCATCATTTTTTGTTTATAATGGGATTATAAATCCATATTACCACAAAGAAAAGGAGAATGCAAGATGTCACTGCCCCCGATCCGCAAGACCCCCGGAGAAACCGATTGGTTTGTTCATGACCGCTTTGGAATGTTTATCCATTTCGGTCTTTATGCCATGGCGGCGCGCCATGAATGGATGAAGCGCTATGAAAAGATGGCCGATGAGGATTATCAGCGGTATTTTGAGCGTTTTGATCCCGATCTTTTCGACCCTGCCGCTTGGGCCAAAAGCGCCAAGCGGGCGGGAATGAAATATGTGGTCATCACCACCAAGCACCATGAGGGCTTCTGCCTTTGGGACACCAAATATACCGATTATAAAGTAACTAATACCCCCTTTGGGCGGGATCTCTTGCGGGAAGCGGTAGACGCTTTTCGCGCCGAAGGGATCCGCATCGGGTTTTACTATTCCCTCCTGGATTGGCATCATCCCGATTTCCCCATTGATATGAACCATCCCGATGAAGAGCGGTTGGAGCTTCTGGCCGCCAACCATCAGCGGGATATGAAGAAATACGCGCAATATATGCGGGATCAGGTTACCGAACTGCTGACCGAATACGGAAAAATTGATATTTTATGGTTCGATTTTTCTTACGGGCAGGCCCAGCCCCGCCAAGTGGGAGACTATACCCTTTACGGCAAGGGCCCCGAAGATTGGGAATCGGAGCAGTTGCTGGCGCTTTGCCGCTCTCTTCAGCCCCATCTGATCATCAACGACCGCACCGGCATTGAGCAGGATCTGATCACCCCCGAGCAGACCCAGGCCGATCGCTGGCCTTTGCACAACGAGACCGGCGAGCGGGTTCTTTGGGAGACCTGCCAGACCTTCAGCGGCTCCTGGGGCTATTATCGGGATGAATGCAGCTGGAAGACCCCCGAGGTATTGATCCGCCTGCTGATCAAATCGGTCTCTTTGGGGGGCAATCTCATTATGAATGTGGGCCCCACCGCCCGCGGATACTTTGATCACCGCGCCGAGGAGGCGCTGGGTGTCTATGAAAAATGGATGAAATTCAACAGCCGCTCCATCTATGGCTGCACCATGGCAGATCCCGCCTTTAAGGCGCCGGAGGGTTGCCTCTATACCCAAAGCGCCGACGGCAAGCGGCTCTACCTCCACCTGCTGGAATACCCCTTACGCACCTTGGTGGTACCCGGACTTGCCGATAAGCTGAAATACGCCCAATTTCTCCACGACGGAAGCGAGATCATCGCCCGCCCCTTCAAGCCCTCCTTTGATATTCCCCAGGAGGGGGATCAGGAGGCTGCCGCCGATTCGCTGATGCTTCGCATTCCGCAGATCCGCCCCGATGTAACGGTGCCGGTCATTGAACTGTTTCTGGAATAAAAGAATACGGAGTCGAAAGACTCCGTATTTTTTATGAAACTACATTCTGCGGAGCGCCTGCAAGGTAGGCGCGAAGGTTTTCCGCCACCACCTGCATCAGCCGCTCTCTTGTTTCCAGCCCTGCCCAGGCGATATGGGGGGTGATATAGCAATTGGGCGCATCCAAAAGGGGGCAATCGG
>JAZUNB010000097.1:0-2850 GCA_045603925.1 Eubacteriales bacterium | reverse complement strand
CAGATTTTTCGTTCAGGCGAGACAACAAAATCCCCGCAATGCTGACGCATTACGGGGATTTTTTGTTTTGTTTGGGCGGAAAAGATGCTCTCAAAACCGATTCTTCCTTGCGAAGGGCTGCCCTTGGGCGGTTTTTATTATGCCAAAATCGGCTGTATTTGTTTTCCTTGGAGCGCCGCCTCCACCGTCGGCAGCAGCAGATCAAAATGGGCCACGCAGGAGCGGGGCTTCTGGTTGGCGTTATCCTGGCTGTAGGGGACAAAGTAATAATTGCGGGTCGCCTGCAGGGCGCCGATGTTTTTGGCGGCGCCGGAAAGGGCATCGTTGGTGGAGAGGGCAAGGATCACCGGCCGATCGTTGCGTAGGGTGGATTTGGCCGCCATGGTCACCGCCGTATCGGCGATGCCCAGAGCCAGCTTTGCCAAGGTATTGGCGGTGCAGGGGGCAATGAGAAGAGCCTCAATGATTTTTTGGGGGCCGATGGGCTCCACCTGGGGAATGGTATGCAGGATCTCTCTGCCGCAAAGGGTCTCCAGCCGATGCCGAAAGTCAGCCGCGGTGCCGAATCGGGTATCGGTGCTGTAGCTGACGGGCGACATAATGGGGTATAGCTCATAAACATCCTTTAAGGGCAAAAGCGCCTCCAGAACGGTATGAAAGGTGCAAAAGGAACCGGTCAGGGCAATGCCGATGGGAATCTTGTTCAAGGGTCCATCTCCTTTAAAATGTAGTCGCCGATGATTTTTGCGGCGGTTTCGGGAGCGTATTTTCCGGGCAGCCCTTGGGCATTGAGTACTGCAAGCCCGTAGCCTGCCGCAAGAGCGGGATCAAAGCCGCCGGGCGCGGAGGCCAGCTCCATCAGCAAAGCGCCCTTGGGAAGCTTTTGCAACCGTTCTTCGTCCAAAACGGTGGCCGGCACCGTATTGAAGATCAGACGGAAGCGATGGTAAGGAAGATCCTCATAGCAGTATGCCTTGGCGCCTAAATTACGGCAAAGGGCAAGGGTCTCTGCCCGCCGCGCGCCTACAGTCACTCCGGCGCCCAGCGCCCCCAGCTTGAGGGCAAGCAGTTGCCCGATCCGCCCGCCGCCCAGAATCAGAACCTCCTCCCCCGCTAAGGTAAAGGGGGTATTGGCAATGGCGAGGGCAATAGCGCCCTCGGCGGTGGGAACTGCATTGGCAAGGGTCACCTCTTCCCCATGGAAATAATCGGTGCCGCAAAAGCCTCTGGGCAGCATTCCGCCGAAGAGATAGGGACTGCGGTTTTTGGCGCGGATCTCCTCTAAGGGGATCCGCTTTTTGGATAGGGGGGTATGAAGCCAGTCACCGTCGCGGCTGGTGGGAAGCGGCAGGATCAGCGCATCCGCTTCCCAATGAGGCGGGGTCTCCTCCCCCAGATAGGAGGAGGTGACCTCAAAGCCCTTGGCGGCAAAATAAGCGGCCAGATACCGCTGGCGAACATCCCCGCCCATGATATGAATCTGCATATGCTCACCTCTACCCTATGGTATGCACGCTTTTGAAAAGCGGTGCACTTGATTTTTTCGGTGGGTAGGGTGTATAATGTGAAAAGATCAATATTTTGGAGGTATTCATGAAGATCATCGATTTGCTCCGCCAACATAAACTGACCTTGTCCTTTGAGGTCTTTCCGCCCAAGACCGAGAGCGGCTTTGAGAGTGTGCGGGAAGCCACCGAGGAGATCGCCAAGCTGCGCCCTGCTTTTATGAGCGTTACCTATGGGGCAGGCGGCGGAACCAGCCGCTATACGCTGGATATTGCCAAAAATATCAAGGAGCGTTACGGTGTGGCGACTCTTGCGCACCTGACCTGTGTATCCTCTACCAAGGAAACAGTGGCAGAAAAGATCCGCGCCATCCGGGAGGCGGGGATCACCAATGTAATGGCCCTGCGGGGCGATATCCCCGAAGCCCTGCTGGGTGCAGACCGCAGTGGCTGGGATTATACCCATGCCATCGACCTTATTCGGGAATTAAAGGAAGCAGATGCGGATTTCTGCATTGGGGGTGCCTGCTATCCCGAGATCCATCCCGAAAGCGAAAATCAGAAAGAGGATCTTCGCCATTTGAAGGAAAAGGTGGATGCAGGCTGTGATTTTCTCACCACCCAGATGTTTTTTGATAATAACCTTCTGTATAACTTCCTATATAAAATAAGAGAGGCGGGCATTACCGTTCCGGTCATCCCGGGCATTATGCCCATCACCAATGCCAATCAGGTGGAGCGCGCCACGAAGCTTTCCGGCTCCTTTATGCCTCAGCGCCTCAAGAGTCTGGTGGATAAATTCGGCTCCGATCCCGCCGCCATGAAGCAGGCAGGCATCGCCTATGGCACCGATCAGATCATTGATCTTTATGCCAATGGGATCACCAATGTGCATGTGTATTCCATGAATAAGCCCGATGTGGCGGCCAAGATCCAAAGCAACCTTTCGGATATTTTAGGCAAATGAGCAGGATTTTGGTCAAAACCTATAAAGATCTCCCTCTTGATAAACGGGAGATCCTGCGCTATGCCGGCTGTAGGGAGGCCGATGAGGCCGTTTCGGCCTTGCTGGAAACCTGCCTGGAGGAGATCAAGGGCAAGCTGACCTATCGGGTCTGCTACGGCGTTTTCCCGCTGACCGTTGAAGGGGAGTTCTGCGATCTGGGCGTTGCCCGTTTTCGCTCCAAAGCCCTTGCCAAGAATTTGGCAGACTGCCGCGAGGCGGTGGTGTTTGCGGCAACGGTGGGGGTGGGGATGGATCGGCTGATCGCCCGCTATAGCAGTCTTTCGCCTGCCAAGGCGCGGATGCTTCAAGCCATCGGGGCTGAGCGGGTGGAAGCCCTTT
>JAZUNB010000096.1:0-4173 GCA_045603925.1 Eubacteriales bacterium | reverse complement strand
GCGGGCTTCGGTATGATCTAAATCCAATAATTGCGCAACAGTCAGTGGGTTCATTCATTCTCCGTCAGTTTTCTGCCCATCAGAACACCCATGACCGAAGCCATCATCAGGCCGCGGGTCCAGCCGCTGGAATCGCCCAGGCAATGGAGCCCTTTCACGCTGGTATTGAAATCGGTGTCCATGGTCACCCGATTACTGTAGAACTTCAGCTCGGGGGAATAGAGCAACGTTTCGGTGGAGGCAAAGCCGGGCACCACATGGTCCAGTGCCTGAATGAAATTGATGATATTCATCATGGCCCGATAGGGGATGGCGGCGGTGATATCACCGGCCACTGCATCGGGCAGGGTGGGCTTCAGGTTGGATCGCACCAGCTCCTTGGCCCAGGTGCGCTTTCCGTCTAAAATATCGCCGAACCGCTGGACCAGAATATGGCCTGCCGCCAGCATATTGGAAAGCTCACCCACCTTTTGGGCATAGGCAATGGGTTGATTGAAGGGGGTATTAAAATTATGGGATACCAAAATAGCAAGGTTGGTATTATTGCTCTTGAGTTCCTTATAGGAATGACCGTTGACCACCGCCAGATCGTTGTCGTAGTTCTCCTGGCTTACAAATCCGCCGGGATTCTGGCAGAAGGTACGCACCCTATTCTTAAAGGGCTGAGGATAACCCACCAGCTTGGATTCATAGAGCACCTCATTGACCTTCTCCATGACCTCATTGCGCACCTCGACTCTTACGCCGATGTCCACCGTTCCGGGCATATGCTCAATGCCATGCTCGGTGCAAAGATGCTCCAGCCATTCGGCGCCGCGGCGGCCGGTGGCCACAATGGTATGCTCGGCGCGAATCTCTCGGGTGGTCTTTCCGTCGCTGATATAACCGCCGATGCAGACGCCGTCTTCAATGATCAGGTTGGTGCACTCGTGATTAAAGAGCATTTCGACCCCGTTTTCCAGAAGGTTCTGCTCGATGGCGTAATAGATATCCTGAGCCTTTTCGGTACCCAGATGGCGAATAGGGCAATCTACCAGCTTCAGCCCCGCCTGAATGGCGCGCTTGCGGATCTCCTTCACCGCCTCGGGGTTGCTGACACCCTCCACATGGGTATCGGCACCGAAGTCCAGATAGATACTGTCGGTATAGTTGATGGTCTCCTGGGCCAGGTCCTCGCCGATGAGGGTGGGCAGATCGCCGCCCACATCGGAGCTTAAGGAAAGCTTTCCGTCAGAAAAAGCGCCGGCGCCGGAAAAGCCGGTGGTAATATGGCAATAGGGCTTACAGCCCACACATTGCTTGGTCTTGGATTTGGGGCAGCGGCGCTTTTCCACCGGCAGTCCCTTCTCCACTATAAGGATCTTCTGCTTGCTGCCCTTGCGGATCATTTCAAGAGCGGTAAAGATACCGGCAGGGCCGGCACCGATGATGAGTACATCGTAGTTCATATTATGTCCTTCTTTCCCGAAAATATGCCGTTGCCCAAAAAAAGACAACGGCATATTCGGATATTTTGATTTTTAAGCCATTGACTATTATAACAGATAAAACATTTTTTGCAAGTGTTTTATCGCTCTTCTCTGAAATAGGGAAGACCCAGGCTCTCGGGAGGCTGATGCTCTCTCTTCTTGCGCATACTGGTAATGATCAATACCACAATGGTCACCACATAAGGAAGCATCTTAAAAAGCTCCTGGGTTGCGGTACCGAGGCCGGTGAGATAATTATTCAGGTTGCAAAGAGCACCGAAGAGGAAGGCGCCCCAGATGGCGCTGGTGGGCTTCCAAAGAGCAAAAATAACCAGAGCGATGGCCATCCAGCCACGGTCGCCGAAGGCATTATTGGACCAAACGCCGTTGGCATAGGCCATTACATACTGCAGGCCGCCTAAGCCCGCGATGGCACTGCCGATGCAGGTGGCAACATACTTATAGCGGGTCACATTGATGCCTGCCGCATCGGCGGTAGCAGGGTTTTCGCCCACTGCCCTGAGGCTGAGACCCATACGGGTGCGATTTAACACAAATGCGGCGATCAGCGCAATGATGATCGAAACATAGGTCAGAAAATCATGGGATAAAAAGATCTTGCCGAACCAACCCAGATCCTCGGCAAAGGGCAGGCTGGCGCGGAAGAAGGTGCTGGTCTTGGTCAAAATAACATTGGGCAGGTCGCTGCCGGTCAGCTTGACCAAAGAGCCGCCGAAAAAGTTGCCGATACCGATACCGAAGGTGGTAATGGCCAAGCCGGTCACATTCTGGTTGGCCCGCAGGGTAACGGTCATAAAGCTGTAGATCAGGCCCATCAGCATGGAGCAGAGGATGGAGCAGACCAGGGGGATCAAAATCGCCCAGAAGGGATTCATATTCTCCAGCAGGTTGCCGCAGGCATTCTCATAAAGGAAGGCGCCGATAACACCGCCGATGGCACCCGCATACATAATACCGGGAATACCCAGGTTCAGATGACCGGATTTTTCGGTAATGATCTCGCCGGTGGAGCCGTAAAGAAGCGGTACTCCAAGGGGGATGGCGCTACTGATAAATGCAGTGATCATACTTCGCCCTCCTTTCTGTGATGACGGAACCAAAGCTTATAGCGGATGAAAAATTCACATCCGACCAGGAACAAAATAACAATACCCACCGCGATATCGGAGAAGGAGCTGTTTAAGAAGCAGATCTCCGCCACCTTGGCGGCGCCGGTCTTCAAAAAGATGATCAGACCCGACATAAAGGCCATAATAAAGGGATTCAGCTGACCCAGCCAGGCCACCATAATGGCGGTAAAGCCCTGGCCGCCGACGGTATCGGCGTTGATGGAATGGTCGGTGCCCGCCACCAGCAGCATTCCCGCAACACCGCAGACGGCGCCGGAGATGAGCATGGTACGCAGAATGACCTTTTTCACATTGATTCCGATATAGCGGGCGGTATTCTGGCTTTCGCCCACGACCGATACCTCATAGCCCTGCTTACTGTAGCGCATATAGATATACATTGCCGCCATCAGTACAGCGACCACCAGAATATTCAGAAGATAGCGCTGACCGCCGATCACCGGCAGAGCGCCGGTCTCCACCGGATTGATCACACCGCTGCCGCCGCCGGTGATATACACATAATAAGCGACGATCTGGGTAGCTACATAGTTCATCATCAGGGTAAAGAGGGTCTCATTGGTATTATACTGCGCCTTGAAGAGGGCGGGGATCACGCCCCAGATGGCGCCCACCAGGATACTGCTGACGATCACCATCAGGATCAGAAACCCCTCGGGGAGCTTTCCGCCGAATTGGATCATACAAAACATAGCGGCAAGACCGCCCATCAGCGCCTGACCCTCGGCGCCGCAGTTCCAGAATTTCATTTTAAAAGCAGGGGCAACTGCAAGCCCTAAGCAAAGGAGAATGGCGGTGCTTTGCAAAAATTTCCAAAACATACTCATCTTCCCCTGGAACACCAGGCCGAAGGCCCCGCGGAACATCAGGCGATAAACCTCGAAAATGCCCTTTTCGGTCAGCACCGAGGAGATGACGCCGATCAGCAAAAAGCCGATGAGAATCGCGGCGGCCCGAATCAGCCAGGCCTTCCAGGCAGGCATATCGTCCCGCTTGGCGATATGGAGCAACGGCTCATGGTTCTTTTTGATCTTTTTGCTCATTCTTGCTCCCCTCCTTCGGTTTTGGTCATCAGAAGACCCACCTGCTCCTTGGTGGCGGTGCGGCCGTCCACAATGCCGGTGACCTTACCGGAACCAATGACCAGAATACGGTCGCAAAGCTCCAGCAACACATCCAGATCCTCGCCGACGAAGATCACCGCAACGCCCCGCTCTTTTTGCTGATTGAGCAGGTTATAAATGGTATAAGAAGAGTTGATGTCCAGGCCTCTGACCGGATAAGCGGCCATCAGCACGGTGGGAGATGCGGCGATCTCGCGACCTACCAACACCTTCTGCACATTCCCGCCGGAAAGACGGCGGACCGGGGTATCGGTACCGGGAGTCACCACCTCCAGCTCCTCCACAATATGCTCTGCCAGATCCTTGGGGCCCTTGCGCTCCACAAACATGGATCTGCCCTTACGGTAGCTGCGAAGCATCATATTATCGGTGATATCCATATTACCCACCAGGCCCATACCCAAACGATCCTCGGGCACGAAGGAAAGG
>JAZUNB010000095.1:0-16736 GCA_045603925.1 Eubacteriales bacterium | reverse complement strand
GCCCAAGATCGAGGGCGGTAAAAAGCTGATCTATACCCATATTACGATGCCCCTCACCGCCCTTTCGGACTTTGCCGAAAAAGGCAAGACCGATCCCCGCTATGGGGAATTGGCGAAATTCGTTTCCGCCCATAACGGCGTCTGGTGCGTAGAAGCGGAAAAGTATCTTTTAGCGAATTTCTAAATCACATCAAAAAAGGGACTGTAAAAAAATCATTGATTTTTTTTACAGTCCCTTTTTTCTTTATAATTTTGCAATGGTCTCCATCACATAATCGGCAAATTCCTTGCAGGTGGCGTTTTCCGCCTCGCCGGTGGCAACGATCCGCTTTTCTGTTTCGGTACAGATCAGAAGCGCCTTTTCCAGCTTTTCCGCCGCCTCGGCTCTTGCAATATGGCGCAGGAGCATGGCCGCCGCCTTAAAGATACTGGAGGGGTTGGCATACTCGCCCAGGCCCTGCTCCATCAGGCGGGGGGCGGAGCCGTGGATGGCCTCAAACATAGCATAGCGATCCCCCACATTAGAGGAGCCTGCGGTACCCACACCGCCCTGGATCTGGGCGGCCTCGTCGGTGATGATATCCCCATAGAGGTTGGGCAGCAGGAACACCTGAAACTTACTGCGGATGGCAGGGTTCACCAGATTGGCGGTCATAATATCGATATACCAATCCTCGGCGGTAATATCGGGATACTCGGCGGCGATCTCATGGCAGATGCGGGAGAAATTTCCGTCGGTCTTCTTCATAATATTGGCCTTGGTCACAATGGCCACATTGGTCTTGCCGTTATTCTTGGCATACTCAAAGGCGGCGCGGGCGATACGGCGGGTACCGGCATCGGTAGTCACCTTAAAGTCCATGGCCAGCTTTTCGGGGATCTCTACCCCGCGGCTGCCCAGCACATATTCGCCCTCGCTGTTTTCCCGATAGAAGATCCAGTCGATGCCCTCCTCCGGCACATTCACCGGGCGGACATTGGCATAAAGATCCAATTCGCGGCGCATGGTCACATTGGCGCTTTCCATATTGCCGCCATGGGGGGTGGTGGTGGGGCCCTTGAGGATCACATCGCAGGCCTTGAGGGCTTCAAGGGTATCATCGGGGATGGCCTTGCCTACCTCCATCCGCTTTTCCAGGGTCAGACCCTCGATGGTGCGGATCTCAATGGTGCCTGCCTCGATCTCCTCCTTCAGCAGATAGCGGAGCACCCGCTCTCCCTCGCGGGTAATGATGGGGCCGATACCGTCGCCGCCGCAAACGCCGATGACGATCTTTTCCATCTTGGTATAATCCTTGGCCTCGGCACCGGCGGCGATCCGCTCCTGGCGGGCCAATTGCTCGGTAATCAGTGTGCGGAAGGCTTCAACCGCCTGATCAATATATTGTTGCATTTTCTTATTCTCCTTTTACCGTATAAGCCAAAAGGCTTCCCGCCTTCAGGATCGCCTTCTGGCGATCGGTGAAGCTGCAGACCAGCGGCAGTTCGATGCCCTTGGTCTCATCCAAGAGGGTCATCTTTCCGCTGTCCATACCGGCATAAATATCCTTGATGGTCAGCTTGTCCCCCTGGTCGATTCTTTCATAATCTTCGGGATTCTCAAAGGTCAGCGGCATAATACCCGCATTGATGAGATTGGCAATATGGATTCTGGCAAAGCTCTTGGTGATCACCGCCCGAACCCCCAGATAAAGGGGAACCAGCGCCGCATGCTCCCGGGAGGAGCCTTGCCCATAGTTCATACCGCCCACAATGATACTCTCCCCTGCCGCCTTGGCGCGAGAGGCAAAGGTCTCATCGCAGACCGCAAAGCAATATTGGGAAAGATGAGGGATATTGGAGCGATAGGGCAGGATCTTGGCGCCTGCGGGCATAATATGGTCGGTGGTGATATTGTCTCCCACCTTCAGCACCAGCTCTGCCGAGAGGGTATCCTCCTGAGGCTTGGCATCGGGGAACTTCTTGATATTGGGACCCCGCAGAATTTCCAGCGTTTCTGCTTCTTCAGGAGAGGCGGGAGGGATAATGGCGCTGTCGTCGATCTTAAACCGGGCGGGCATTTCTACCTTGGGCATCTCGCCTAAAAGGATGGGATCGGTGATCTCCCCGGTCAGCGCCGCCGCAACGGCAGTCTCGGGAGAGACCAGATAGACCTGCCCGTCGGCCGTACCGCTTCTGCCTTCAAAGTTGCGGTTGAAGGTACGGAGGCTGACGCCGCCGGAATTGGGGGAAAAGCCCATGCCGATGCAGGGACCGCAGGCGCATTCCAAAACTCTTGCGCCGCCGGCCAAAATATCCGAAAGCGCGCCGCAGTCGGCCAGCATGGCCAGTACCTGCTTGGAGCCGGGAGAGATGGAAAGGCTCACCGAGGGGTCAATGGTCTTGCCCTTTAAGAGGGCGGCCACCTTCAGCATATCAAAGAGAGAGGAATTGGTGCAGGAGCCGATGCAGACCTGATCCACCTTGGTTCCCTTCAAAGAGGAGACCTTTACCACATTATCGGGGCTATGAGGGCAGGCGATCAGCGGCTCCAAAGCGGAGAGATCAATATCGATGATGCGATCATATTCCGCATCGGGGTCGCTGGCGAGAGGACGGTAATCGGCGCCTCTGCCTTCCGCCTCCAAGAAGGCCTTGGTGATCTCATCGGAGGGGAAGATGGAGGTGGTGGCGCCCAGCTCGGTGCCCATATTGGTGATGGTGGCGCGCTCGGGAACCGAAAGGGTCTTGATGCCCTCGCCGCCCCATTCGATGATGGAGCCCACACCGCCCTTGACCGAAAGAATTCTTAAGATCTCAAGGCTGACATCCTTGGCGGTCACAAAGGGGCGCAGCTTCCCGGTCAGATTGACCTTGATCATTTTGGGCATGGTGATGTAATAGGCGCCGCCGCCCATAGCCACTGCCACATCCAGGCCGCCGGCACCGAAGGCCAGCATACCGATCCCGCCGCCGGTGGGGGTATGGCTGTCGGATCCGATAAGGGTCTTGCCGGGGATGCCGAACCGCTCCAGATGCACCTGATGGCAGATGCCGTTGCCGGGGCGGGAGAAATAAAGGCCGTGCTTTTTCGCCACCGACTGAATATAGCGGTGGTCATCGGCATTCTCAAAGCCCGATTGCAGGGTGTTATGGTCAATATAGGCCACGCTCCGCTCGGTACGCACCCGGGGAATGCCCATGGTCTCAAATTCCAGATAGGCCATGGTGCCGGTGGCATCCTGAGTCAGAGTCTGGTCGATACGCAGAGCGATCTCGGTGCCGGGGATCATCTCGCCGGAAATGAGATGCTCTTGAATGATTTTTTGTGCAATTGTCTGTCCCATCATTTTACTGTCCTTTCCCGATATGGTTCTTTGCGTTTTGGGTATGCCGCAGGATGGCATCGGCGGCTTTATCGGCATCATGAGCCGCAATGGCATCGAAGATCTCCCGATGCTCCTGCACCGAAGCCTCGGCGCGGCTGTTGTTCTCCACCGATTTCTGGCGGTACCGCTGCACCTTCTTATGCAAAGGCGAGAGGGTATCATAGATCATCATACTGCCGGAGAATTTATACACAAGATCATGGAATTGGCTGTCCATCTGCTTGATATGGCCGGAATCGTGCTTGGTAAGATAGAATTCCTGCAGATCCAGAGTATCGGCAAGCTCCTTGAGCTGCTCCTCGGTGATCCGTTCGGCGGCTCTTGCCGCCGCAAAGCCCTCTAAGCGCAGGCGCATCTCCATAATGTCCTCCAGATCCTCGGGGGTGATCCCCAGGACCCGAATACCCTTGCCTGCATCCTCAATAAGATGCTCCTGCTGCAGGCGGCGCAGTGCCTCCCGCACAGGGGTGCGACTGACGCCCAGCGCCTCGCAAAGCTCCAGCTCGGTAAGAAGCACGCCCCGCTGGTACTGCCCGCTCAAAATATCTGTTTCCAATTTTTCAAATACCTGATCCGCTAAGGACAAGGTCTTATGTTCAATGAATTTCAACCGATCTTTCCTCCGTTCAATTCTTCTGCCTTCTGCTCCAGCTCACCGGTGGAGAGGGCGGTCTCTCTGCCCTTTTCGTAAAGGTCATCCACCCATTCCTTCATGGCCACCACCAAGGGATCCCGCTTGGTTACGGCGCGATCGCCCTCTAAGCCGTAATGCTCGTTGATCCAATAGGCGATGCCCGCAAGGCCCGAGGTCTTGGACACCAATACCGATGCAGGGCGGTTGAGAATTTTTTTGGTATCAAAAATGTTATAGATCTCCTCGTCCTTCAAAAGACCGTCGGCATGGATGCCCGCCTTGGTCACATTGAAGTTGGCGCCGATAAAGGGGGTCATCACCGGGATCTCATAGCCGATCTCCCGCTTGAAGAACTCCGCGATCTCGGTGATCACCCGCGGATCCATTCCGTCAAAAGAGCCGCGCAGGGAGGCATACTGCATCACCATGGCCTCCAAGGGCACATTTCCGGTGCGCCCGCCGATGCCCAGAAGAGAGCAGTTGACGGCAGAAGCACCGTACAGCCAGGCGGTAGAGGCATTGGCCACCGCCAGATAAAAGTCATTGTGCCCGTGCCATTCCAGCAGCTCGCTGGGCACCTCGGAATAGTGCTGCAGACCGTAAATAATGCCGGGGACACTGCGGGGCAGGGAAACTTCCGTATAGGGAACGCCGTAGCCCATGGTATCGCAGGCGCGGATCCGCACCGGGATCCCTGCCTTGCGGGACATTTCCATCAATTCGTTGACAAAGGGAACCACAAAGCCAAAGAAATCCGCTCGGGTGATATCCTCCAGATGGCAGCGGGGCATGACCCCTGCCTCAAAGGCCTGGGCTACTGTGGCAAGATACTGATCCATGGCCTGCCGACGGGTCATCTTCAATTTATTAAAGATATGATAGTCGCTGCAGGAGACCAGAATACCCGTTTCCCGCACACCCAAGTCTTTAACCAGCTTAAAGTCTTCCTTGCTGGCGCGGATCCAGGTGGTGATCTCCGGGAACTTCAAGCCCAATTCCTGGCAACGGCGCAGGGCTTCCCGATCCTTCTCGCTATAAACAAACATCTCTGTCTGGCGGATGATGCCGTAAGGCCCGCCCAGCTTGGAGAGCAGCTTATAGATCTCCACGATCTGATCCACCGTATACGGCTCTACCGACTGCATTCCGTCCCGCAAAGAGGTATCGGTGATCCATACCTCCTCGGGCATCCCCAGGGGCACCCGCCGATGGTTGAAGGTCACCTTGGGAATCTCGGTATAATTATAGATGTCCCGATATAAATTCGGATCCTTTACATCCTGCAATTCATATTTATAGGTCTCATCCTCTAATAAATGGCTGATATTGGATAATTCAGGCATTGTATTCTCGCTCCTTTTGAATTATTGTATACAATTATACTCACCTTTTTGGATTTGTCAATACTTATCTTATATTTATATATTATTGTGATTTTTTACTCCATATGCTATAATAAAAGCATCAAAGAATGCCTTGAAGGAGGAACTCTTATGAAAAAACGAATGCTACTTACCGTTGTCCTCGCTGTTCTTCTGCTTTGCTCGGCGCTCTTCCCCGCCGCGGCGGCGGAGCGGTTCACCGATGTGCCGGCGGATGCCTGGTATGTTTCCTATGTGGACTATGCAGTGGAGCACGGGATCTTCAACGGCATCTCTGCCACCCAATTTGCCCCCGGAAAGACCATGAATCGGGCGCAGTTTGTGCAGGTGCTGGCCAATCTTTCGGAAATTGATACCACCGACACAAATGTCACCACCCCCTTTTCGGATGTTCCTGCCGGAAAATGGTTTTCGCCGGCAGTGAAATGGGCCTATGAAAACGGCATTGTTAACGGCAAGGGCGGCGGAAAATTCGCCCCCGGCGACAATGTAAACCGCCAGGAAATGTGCACCATGCTGGCGCGGTACGCTGACCATCTGGGCGTTCGCCTCACCAAGACCGCGGAGAAAACCGTCTTCGCCGATGATGCCTCCATCTCCTCTTGGGCAAAAGACGCGGTCTATGCCTGCCAGCAGACCGAATTGATCAACGGCATCGGCGGAAATAAATTCAACCCCAAGGGCACCACCCCCCGCTCCCAAGGGGCTACCCTCTTCGCACGGTTTCATCAATATCTGAATTCAGATCCCGGCATCAACCCTCTTTTAGTTGAAAATAAACCCATCAACAAGAGAATCTCCCCTTCCTTTAACATTGACACCACCGGCTTTGTGAAAAACTATGTCGGGTTGGCTGATTTAAAAGGAAAAACCCTCACGATGGTTACACCCGTAAAATACGGTGTATTTAATTACTACGGTCCCAACGGAGAGTACCTGAGCGAATGGGACTGGTTTGAGGGCTTAAAAGAGGAGTATGGCTTGAATATCAAGTATATTGAATCTCAATATATGTCAGCCATCGGCCAGATTCTCACTTATATGAACGCAGGTAAGACCCTGGATGTTGTTCCCACTCATCGGGGTGGATTGCCTCTCTATCTGAATCTTTCCCGGCCGCTGGATCCCTATATCAATATCCAAAATATGAAGAATTCTCCCGGAGTCAGCGCAATAACCCTGGAGCAGACCCGCTATGGCGGTGGCTACCGCTGTATCTCTCCGGTTGGTACGGTTGATGTCCTGTGGTATGATCAGAGCCGCGTCGAAGAATTCGGATTGCAAGATCCCCATAAGCTCTGGCAGCAAGATCGATGGGATTGGAACGCTTGGCGTAGTTTTATATCCAGCGTTCCCCCAACCCGCTTCGACGGTACTAAGCTCGCTGCATTTACAAGCAACGACCCCCTTGCATTAACCGTAACAGACAGCATTCATAGCATCCAATTAGATTCCCAAAGCGCAACAATGAATATCCTGAACAATTGGATGGATGAGCGTGTTTTGCGCGCCGTCACCTATTATGAAAGCGCTTATAAGAGCATTCAGAACGGCACCGATCTGGGGCTTGACGGAAGAAACGTCTTTATGGTCGGCGATGTGATGATGGGAAATACCGTTGTTTTGATGAACAACTATGATCAGGTGGATTCTTACGCCCAAGTGCACAAGGTCAATTGGGTTCCCTATCCCAAGTCCCCCTATGAAACCGGGCGGTATGCCGCCATCAACTTCGGCTATACCATGATGCTCCCCAAAATAATGAAGAACGAAAGTAATGCCCCCTATGCAGTGAAATTTATGGAGCTTTGGGCAACCCGATTCACGGAAGCCATGGTCGATCATCTGTCCACAGCGAAATACCTGCGGTTTGATCACAAGCAAAAAAATGAATACTTCCAATTCTGCATGGAAAACACCTATTTTTCCATCTCTTCTATAAATGAGTGGAAAGGCCTCGGCCTCGATATTGAAGAGGCCATGAGAGCGCCCAATACCGGTTATCTCAACAGCTTCAGCAACCGAAATCTAAATGTTGCTACTGAGCATATCAAGGTTGCCAATGTCGTTCAGAAAGCCATCGACTACGCTGTTGGCTTTGCCCAATAAACCAAAAACGGAACCGCGAAATTCACGGTTCCGTTTTTATTTACATTATATCCTCATTATAAACTGCTCGGGAGCCGCCGATGCATTTGGGGCGGGTGCGGGCGGCAAGGAGCGGGGCTTCGCCGATGGTCTTTTGAGAAAGCCGCACCGGTACCGCCACTGCCCGCAGGTGCATCCCGATGAGGGTGCCGCCGATATCCAGGCCCGCCTCGGCGCGGATCTGCTCCACCGCCACCGGCGCTTCCATCAGCGCATAGGCGGAGGTGGCAAAGGAGCCGCCGGCCTTGGGCTGGGGCAATACATTCACGATCTCATACCCTCGCGCTTCGGCAACCGCCCGCTCTACGATCAGAGCGCGGTTAAGATGCTCGCAACATTGGGCGGCATAAAAGACCTCCGCCTCCTTGCAGGCTCTGCCGATGCCGCGGGCGATGGCCTCCCCCACCTCTAAGGCGGAATGGGTGCCGATCTTCTCCCCCAACACCTCGCTGGAGGAGCAGCCCACCACCAAAAGGGCATCCTTTTTCAGTTTTGCCGCCGCGATCAGCTCTTTGGCGGCGGAATAGGCTTGATCTTCAAATTTTTGAACCATAGCGTGTTCCCTTTCATATAATAAAACGGAAATATTAATAAAGCAGGTGATTTTATGGAAATTTCCTTTGAATGCTTAAAAGAAAAAGAAGTGATCGTTGCCTGCTCGGGGCGGAAGCTGGGCTACCCCAAAGACATCCTCATGGACTGCGACTGCGGCAGGATCTCCGCCCTGGTCCTTTGCCCCAAGGGCTTTTCCCTCTTTCAAAAAAACGAACTTCGCATCCCTTGGTGCGATGTGGAGCGGATCGGGGAAGACATCATCTGGATCTGCCGCGAACCGCCTTCCTGCTAATTATAACGCCTCTCCCGCCAAAATGCAACCCATTCCCTCCCTCTCAAAAAACAAATACAATTATGTAAACCTACATCGATGGCCATCGATGTGCCTCATGGACTCGCCCACATAAGAAAAAGTTCCGATCACGCTAACCGTCCCCCGGTTGAACGCGCCGATTCAGCAGTCCGATGGATTGTTCAAAACGGATGCAGGTTTCGTTGGCGCGATCCCGAAGCTGTATGTCGATACCGCGAGTGGTCGCTCCAAAAAGGGGTCCCCGCAAAACCGTGCATTTTGTGGGGAAAAGGAAAAAGCAAGGGCAAAAGCGGATTTTTTGCCCTTGGCAAAATGGAGCGGCTGCTCTTGGTTTTGACGCGCGCCGATTCAGCAGTCCGATGGATTGTTCAAAACGGATGCAGATTTTCGTTTCTTTGGGCGAAGGCGTATGTCGATACGCCGAGCACAAAAAACGGAAAAGAAAAAGACTTCCAAAAGGAAGTCTTTTTCGGTCTGCGCCGTTTTCAACAATCCATAATAATGGGAATGATCATAGGGGAGCGCTTCGTCTTTGATGAGATATAGTGCGCCAAGGCGTCCCGCATATCGCTTTTCAGGGCGGCCCATTCCAGGTTGCCCTTGGCAAGGCTCTTTTTGAGGGCGGTTTCGGTGACATAGCGGGCTTCGCCCATAAGGTCTTCGTTTTCGCGGACATAGATAAAGCCGCGGGTAACGATATCGGGGCCGCTGAGCAATTGGCCGGTGGTCTTATCGATGGCGGCGATGGCCAGGATGATGCCATCCTCGGAGAGAATGCGGCGGTCGCGGAGCACGATATTGCCCACATCGCCCACGCCGCTGCCGTCTACCAGAACGGGGGCGGCCTGCACGGCGCCGTTCCACTTGGCGCTCTTTTTATCCAGCTCCAGAATTTTACCGTTTTCGCCCACAAAGATATGCTCCTCTTCCATACCGGTGGCTTTGGCCAGGCGGGCATGGCAGGCCAGGTGATGGTATTCCCCATGGACCGGCATAAAGAATTTGGGCTTCACCAGGCTTAAGATCAGTTTCAGCTCCTCCTGGCAGGCATGGCCGGACACATGGACATCGGCCATTTTATTATCCACCACGGTGGCGCCCAACTTCTCCAGCTCATTGACCACGCGGCTGACCAGCCGCTCATTGCCGGGGATGGGAGAGGCGGAGATGATGATCAGGTCATTGGAGTCCACCGACACGGTACGGTGGTCGGAAAAGGCCATCCGATAGAGGGCGCTCATAGGCTCGCCCTGGGAGCCGGTGGTAATGAGGGTGATCTTATTACGGGGGTATTTGGACACCTGCTCCAAGGGGATCAGGGTACCTTTGGGCATCTTGAGATAGCCCAGCTCCTGGGCCACGGCGATAACGCTTTCCATGGAGCGGCCCGACGCGGCCACCTTACGGCCGAACTTCACCGAGGCATCGATGATCTGCTGGACCCGATGGACATTGGAGGCAAAGGAGGCCACAATAATTCTCTTATCGGGCGCCCCCTCGAAGATGGAGAGCAGGGCGTTGCCGACGGTCTTTTCGGAGGTGGCCATACCGGGCTTTCCCGCATTGGTGGAATCCGCCATCAGCAGGAGGACCCCCTCTTTCCCCAGCTCGCCGATGCGGGCCAGGTCGATGGGGCGGCCATGGATGGGGGTGGTATCGATCTTAAAGTCGCCGGTATGGACAATAGTACCCACCGGGGTACGGATGGCAAAGCCAGCTGCATCGGGGATGGAATGGTTTACCTTAATGAATTCCACCTTAAAGCAGCCCCGCTCAATAACGGAGCCGGGAGCGGTCTCCATCAGCATGGCGGTCTTATCCATTCGATGCTCCGCCAGCTTACGGCGCACCAACCCCAAGGTCAGCTTATTGCCATAGACCGGCACATTGATCTCCTTCAACACATAGGGCAGGGCGCCGATATGGTCTTCATGGCCATGGGTCAGGAAGATGCCCCGCACCTTTTTGAAATTGGCCCGCAGATAGCTGATATCGGGGATCACCAGATCCACACCCAGCTGATCCTCATCGGGGAAGGCCATCCCGCAATCCACAAGGATGATATCATCCTCATATTCAAAGACCGTCATATTCTTGCCGATCTCATCCAGCCCGCCCAAGGGAATGATCTTCAGCTTGGAGGCGGGCTTACGGCTCTTTTTGGGGGCCGCGGCCTTTTTGGCGGGGGCCTTTTTTTTGGGCTGCTGAGAAGCGATCTTCTCGGCAGGTGCCCCGCCCCGCTTGCCGCCGGCGGCGCGGATCATATCCTGATTGGAGAGCAGATCCTCTAAATTCAGCTTTTGGGCCGTTTGAGTCTTTTTGGCGGTGCGCGCCTTGGCGCGCTGAACAGTTTGTTTCTTGGTTTTTTCCATAAATTTCCTTTCTTGACAACACAAAACGAACCTCTTGAAAATTCCTTTCAAAAGGTATCATGAAGCCCCCTATAGGCGATCCGAGGGCTTATTTATTACCGCGCAAAAACGCGGTCACGATCCATCATCATTTTTATTATAGCCTATTTCGGCTGAAATTACAACTTTAATTTTGCGACCCGCCGATATTCTTCGCCGCTGGGGGCAGGTTTTTCGCTCCAGCAGTTCCAGAGATCGGTGGCGTTCCGCTCCGCTTCAAAGAAGGCGGGGGATGCCTCTTCGCAATCTCTTCCCGTATGGCAGATGGGAAGCCCCGCGGTCTTCTTCAGGGAATGGAGCAGGGCTCTTCCCCGCTTTCCGAAGGCAAGGACCCGCAGATAGGGCACTGCCGCCAAGGGCAGTTTTTCATCGATCCCCAAAGCCCCTGCCATCACCGCGCGGCGCAGCTTGGCATGGGAATAGCGCTTGGTTTTAATGCGGTCATACAGCTCCGAAAGACTGCCGCATTCCGAAAGGGCGGCAAGGATGCGGTTTTCCAGCCCCTCGCTGATATTGGCACAAGCGCGCAGTTGGTCTGCCGATCTGGTTTTTAAAAGGGTCATCAGCCCCCGCTCGGCGGCGGCGCTATCCAGGGCGGGCTGCTGCCTGACCGGGCAATAGCGATCAAATTCCTCCCGATGGGCGCGGATATAGGAGGCCGAGGCGGTCTCCCCCACCGGAGCGCCGTCATGGGGCGCGGAGCGCAGAATGCCGCAAAAATCCAGCCCCCGCGCGAGGCAGGCGCGGATATATCCGCAGGCCAGCAGATTATTGGGCTCCTTTAAAAGTTCGCTTTCCTCAGGGCAAAGGGCCGAGAGAGCCGCCTGGCGGGCGGCGCCATAGGAAAGCCCCTGCTCCATTTTTTCCTTAAGGATGGGCGCCAGAGCCTCTTCCGAAACCGAGGCCAGCTTCACCAAGGGCGCAAGGTCGGCAGTCTCGGTACCGAAGGCCAGGGTCACCGGCTGACCTAAGGCCGCCGCCAGCTCCACCCCCTTGGCGCCGAAGCGGTCACCATCCGAGAGCACGAAGGGGATGGGCAGCTCCAGCACCAGATCAGCGCCCGATGCCACCGCCGCCTGGGCGCGGCTCCATTTATCGAAGGCGGCAGGCTCTCCTCTTTGTACAAAACCCCCGCTCATAATACAGACGGTATAATCACCGTCGCCGGCAGGAAGGCGACTCAAAAGATATTGATGCCCGTTATGAAAGGGATTAAATTCGCTGATGACACAATAAATCATTTTTTGTCGCCTCCTTTTCGCAAAAATGTAGTTGAAACTTTTATAAAAGTATTATATAATATTTTGATGGAAAATAAAAGACTTTTTTAAAGGAGATCAAATAAGATGAAAATTCTGGTTATCAATGCCGGCAGTTCTTCCCTGAAATATCAGCTGATCGATATGGACAGCAGCGAGGTTCTTGCCAAGGGTAATTGCGAGAGAATCGGTCTGGACGGAAAGATCACCCATCAGGCTAAGGGCGAAAAGCTGGAGCTGGAGACCCCGCTGAGCAACCATGCCGAGGCCATTAAGATGGTATTGAAATACCTGACCGATGAGAAATGGGGCGTTATCGCCGATGTTTCCGAGATCTCTGCGGTGGGCCATCGGGTAGTCAACGGCGCCGAGATCTTTGTGGAGGCCACTCTGATGGACGAAGAGAAGATCAACACCTTAGACGGGCTGACCGAGTTTGCACCTCTGCACAATCCTCCCGCAGTTGTGGGTCTGCGGGCTTGCGTGGAAGTCATGGGCAAGGATGTTCCCCAGGTAACCGTTTACGATACCGCCTTCCATCAGACCATGCCCGCCACCTCTGCGGTCTATCCCATTCCTTATGAGTATTATGAGAAATACGGCATCCGCCGTTTCGGTGCCCACGGTACCTCCCACGGCTTTGTTGCCGGCGAGTGCGCCAAGCTCTTAGGCAAGAAGCCCGAGGAGCTGAACATTGTGACCTGCCATCTGGGCAACGGCTCCTCCATCACCGCGGTGAAGGGCGGCAAGTGCCTGGATACCTCTATGGGCTTTACTCCTCTGGCAGGCGTGATGATGGGTACCCGCTGCGGCGACATCGATCCCGCTGTTGCCATGTATATCATGAATAAAGAGGGGCTGACCCCCGATCAGATGAGCGATCTGATGAACAAGAAGAGCGGTGTGATGGGCGTCAGCGGCGTTTCCTCCGACTTCCGCGATCTGGATGCCGGCGCCGCCGCAGGCAATGAGCGTTGCCGCCTGGCTCTGGATATGTTCGCCTATCAGGTAACCAAATACATCGGCGCTTATGCGGCCGCCATGGGCGGGGTAGATGCCATTGTCTTTACCGCCGGTATCGGCGAGAACAACCCTGTGATGCGCAAGGCCATCGCCGAGCCCCTTGCCTTCCTGGGCGCCAAGATCGACGAAGAGAAAAATCAGCAGCGGGGCAAGGCTATGGTCATCTCCACCGAGGATTCCAAGGTGAAGATCTGCGTTATCCCCACCAACGAAGAGCTGGCGATCGCCCAGCAGACTCTGGCAGTTATTTCCAAGTAAAAAGGAAGGCTTATTATGCTGAGAAATTTTATCAAAAAATTTCGCAAATTCAATAAGACCAAGGCCGGCGGCTTTCTGGTGAAATTCACCGCCGCCTTCCTGGCCACTCTGCTGCTCTGCGGCGTGGGGCTTTGGGGCGCCTATACCTATGTTTTCGGAAAGATGGAGCAGGGCGAGACCCTCTCCCAAGAAGAGCTGGGTATTGAAGTGCAGGATTATCATACCGATGATATTATCAACATCGCCCTCTTCGGCATCGACACCGATGACGCCGAGATGGAAGACGGGCGAAGCGATAGTATTATTGTGGTCTCCATTGATAATAAGCTGGGAGAGATCCGTCTTTCCGCCATTCAGCGGGACACTTATGTTCCCATCGAGGGGCACGGCAAAGATAAGATCAACCATGCTTATGCCTTCGGCGGCGCGCCCTTGGCGGTCAAGACCCTCAACCAGACCTTTGGTCTGGATATCTCCCATTATGCCATCATCAACTTTGCCAATCTGGAGAAGGTGATCGATGCTTTGGGCGGCATTGAGATGGAAGTGACCGAAACCTATCGCAAGCAGGCCAACATTCATATTGAGGCCATGATCGAAGAGCGCGGCAGTAAGCCGGTCTATATTGAAAAGGCCGGTCTGCAGACCCTTTCGGGCATTCAGGTTCTGAGTATGAGCCGCGCCCGCTATAATGTGGGCGGAACTGCCGCCCGCGCGGAGATGCACGAGATCATTCTCAACGCCTGCTATGCCAAGCTGAAGACCAAAAACATTCTGGAATACCCCGCCATTGCCAAGGAGCTTTTGGGGCTGGTGAAGACCACGCTGAACAGCGGCGATGTGATCAATGTAGGGACCAAGGTGCTGATGGGCGGCTATGAGATCCGCCAGGCGGTCTTCCCCCTGGCTGTGGATCAGAAAAACGGCGGCGGCGGCGCCATGATCAACGGTGTCTGGTATCTGACTTATAACGAAGAGACCGGAAATCAGCATGTAAGAGACTTTGTATACGACGGCGTTTTGCCTACCGAAGAATAACATAAAAAGATCCGCGATATGATATCGCGGATCTTTTTTAATATACTTTTTTAATATTAAAATATCCATCCAATAAGGTATAGAGCGGTTGGAAGAACCGCATAATATTCCATATGCTGACTCCGCCCAGCCCCAGAGAGCGCACAAGCTCCAGCTTTGCCCGATAGCTGCGGGCATCCTCATACCAGACCTCGTGCTGGCGTCTTTGGCGGTCATAATAGCGGAACCAGGGGCTCTCGGCCATATCGTCGAATTGGATCTCGGCGCCGTATTTGCGGGCCAGGGCAACCGCCTCATAGTTCCCGATGGAGCGGGCGGGTCTGCCTTGCTCATAGGGGAGAAGCCAATCGTAGCCATAGTTGGGGAAGCCCATCAGAATCTTCTCGGGCGGGATCTCCCCCACCGCAAAATTCAATACCCGCTCCACCTGATCCATGGGCGCCACCGCCATGGGCGGGCCATAGGTATGGCCCCATTCATAGGTCATCACCAAGGCGCGATCCGCCGCCCGACCCATTCCTTCATAATCATGGGCTTCATAAAGGAGCCCCCGCTGCTCCCGGGAGGTCTTGGGCGCCAGCGCCACCAAGACCGGCATCGGCGCCAGACCCTCTCTTAAAAAGGCCACTAAATCGGTATAGTTTTGCTTCAGAGCGCCGGGGATATATTCCATATCCACATCCACGCCCCAATAGCCCTTCTCTTCCATCACCTGCTTCAGCTCCGAAAGCAACCGCGCCCGCCGCTGGGCGCTTTCCAAAAGGCGAACGCTGCGCTGGCTGTTGAACCCGCCGCTCTCATCTACGGTGGTCAATACCAGAATGGGCGCCACCCCCGCCGCCTTGGCCAGCTCCACCACCTCGGTATCATCCGCTTGAGGCGGCACCAGACCGCCATCGTTATCCACTCCGTAGCTGAACACCGAAAGATAGGTGAGATAGGGCAGGGTCTTTTTCAGAACCTCCCGATCAATAAAGGGATAGGCATAGCCATTAACTGCCAAGGATCTTCCTTTTTCTTCCGGTGAGGGGATGATCAGGCTATCACCGACCACCAGATATTTTTCGGGATCGACACCGTTGGCCCGAACCAACTGCTCCACCGAAACGCCGTAATGCTTCCCGATCTCATATAAACTGTCGCCGGGACGGATGGTCACAATCGTCATTTCCAAACACTCCTTTCAAAAAATGTATATTTACAATTCCAAAAAGTTATGTTATTATAATGGATATTGATTTTTTGAAAGGGGACGATTTCCTCTCTATGTCATTTTTGTATTTTCTGGAAGATCTTCGCAACCCTGTATTGGATGTGATCATGCAGATCATTACCCATTTCGGGGAGGAGCTGCTCTTTATGGCAGTGGCCATGCTCTTTATCTGGTGTATTGATAAAAAGCAGGGCTATTATCTGCTGACGGTGGGCTTTTTGGGCACCCAGATCAATCAGCTGCTGAAGGTGACCTTCCGCATCGAGCGGCCTTGGGTGCGGGATCCCGATTTCACCATTGTGGAAAGCGCGCGGGCAGAGGCTACCGGCTATTCCTTCCCCAGCGGCCATACCCAAAGCAGTGTCGGGACCTTCGGCGGCATCGCCCGCATCACCAAGCGGCGGTGGCTGAAGATCCTCTCCGCCGCCATGTGCCTTTTGGTGCCCCTCTCCCGTATGTATTTAGGGGTGCATACCCTTTGGGATACCTCGGTCTCCTTTGTGATCGCGCTGGCGCTGGTGTTTTTGCTTTATCCCGTTATTACCAAGTCCTTTGAAAACCCCAAGACCATGCGGATCCTCTTCGGGATCATGATCGCCTGGTGCATTGGGCAGGTCCTCTTTATGGAGCTGTTCCCCTTCCCCGCCGAGGCCAACGGCGAGGAGCTTTACAGCGCCTTGAAAAACGCCTATAAAATGCTGGGCGCGGTCTTAGGCTTCTACGGAGTTTATGAATTGGATCAAAAATATATCCGCTACGATGCGGCCGACGGTTCCGTTTGGAGCAAGCTGATCCGCTGGGGTCTGGGGCTTGCCGCTACTGTTGCGGTGCAGAAGCTTTGCTATCTGGTCTTCGGTCTTCTGCCGGGAGAGCACGGCGCTCTCTTCTGCCGCCTTCTCTCTTATATGGTGATGGTGCTGTTTGCAGGCGCTGTCTGGCCGCTGACCTTCCCGCTGATCAAAAAAATCGCAAAATAATAAGATCCGAGATGCTTTGATATAATCCCCTTAGAGTAGACACTTGAAAAAACAAAAAGTTTTCAAGACTACACTAAGGGGGTTATTTTATGTCAAAAAGAACGCACAAGAACAAGAAATACAGTGCAGAAATAAAGTTGCAAGCAGTAGAGTCATA
>JAZUNB010000094.1:0-29531 GCA_045603925.1 Eubacteriales bacterium | reverse complement strand
TACTTCTCGTTTCTCTTTCTGGAGTACTCAGTCAGCCAGCGCAGACCAAGGGTCTGACGACGCTCGGGACGTACTTCCATAGGAACCTGGTAGTTGGCACCGCCCACACGGCGAGCCTTAACTTCCAGCTTAGGCATAATGTTTTCCATTGCCTCGGTAAAAGCCTCAACGGGCTCCTTACCGGTCTTTTCTTTTACGATATCGAATGCATCGTAAACAATTTTCTGGGCAACACCCTTCTTACCGTCGTACATAATATTGTTGATCAGCTTTGCAACAACAACACTACCGTATACGGGATCGGGCAATACCTCTCTCTTGGGGACAAAGCCTCTTCTGGGCATGTTCTTCCCTCCTTCATAATTATGATATCATTGGTACTCGAAGAGCCTTTCGCTCTCCGTCCAGCCGTTTTAAGAAACTTTATCCAATTTATATAAAAAACTGATAAAGTTTATAAAATCAACTGAATTCAACAGGCAGTACCTTATTTCTTGCCTGCTTTGGCCTTCTTCGCGCCATACTTGGAACGAGCCTGATTACGGTTGGCAACACCCTGAGTATCCAGAGTACCACGGATAATATGGTAACGAACACCGGGGAGGTCCTTAACACGTCCGCCGCGGATCAGAACCACGCTATGCTCTTGCAGGTTATGACCGATGCCGGGGATGTAGGAAGTAACCTCAACGCCATTGGTCAGACGCACTCTTGCGATCTTACGCAGCGCAGAGTTCGGCTTCTTGGGGGTAGCGGTCTTAACAGCAGTGCAGACGCCGCGCTTCTGAGGGCTGGAGGTATTGGTAGGCTGATTCTTCAGCGAATTGAAACCTCTGTTCAGAGCGGGAGCGGTAGACTTCTTAACGGTAACCTCTCTTCCCTTACGAACCAACTGGTTAAAGGTGGGCATGGAAACAACTCCTTTCTTCATTATTCTTTATTAAAATTCCCAGTTATGGGTCTTTTAACCAAAAAAATCTCAGGATCCATCGGGCTTTTCGGCATTTTACCAAAAGGGCAACACAAAAAACGCCCGCGCGGGACCATCATAAATGATACCACACGGGCGTTTACTTTGTCAAGAAATATTTTCAGGTTTTATGCGCCTTTTCAACCGACGACCTCTTCGGCGGGAGCTTCCGCTTCCCCTTCGGTCTCGATCTCAATGTTGCGATAGACCTGCATACCGGTACCGGCAGGAACCAGACGACCGATAATAACATTCTCCTTCAAGCCGACCAGAGGATCGATCTTACCGCGGATGGCGGCATCGGTCAATACCTTGGTGGTCTCCTGGAAGGAGGCGGCAGAGAGGAAGCTATCGGTAGCCAAGGAAGCCTTGGTGATACCCAACAGCACAGGAGATGCAACGATCAGCTGAACGCCTTCCTCGCCGGCATCGATCCGCGCCTGCAGTTCCTTATTCCGATCTTCCACATCATAGCGGTCCACCAGAGTACCCAGCAACATATCGGGCTGAGGATTCTCTTCGATGCGAACCTTACGGATCATCTGACGGACGATGACTTCGATATGCTTATCGTTGATATCAACACCCTGCAGACGGTATACATTCTGCACTTCCTTGATCAGATAGTCCTGCGCGGCGATATCGCCCAAGAGACGCAGAACATCGTGAGGATTGATCACACCGTCGGTAATGATCTGGCCCTTTTCCACGCGGGTACCCTGCAGGTTCTCGCGGAACTTCAGGCCGAAGGGAATGCTGATATGCTTCTCTTCCCCATCATCGGTGGTGATGATCACGGGCGTACAGTTATCCTTGACATCCCGCTCGCTGAGATCCTTGGTGATAACACCGGTCTCTTCCGCCAGCACAGCGGTCTTCTTGGGACGGCGGGCCTCAAACAGCTCCTCAACTCGGGGCAGACCCTGGGTAATATCTCCACCCGATGCAACACCACCGGTATGGAAGGTTCTCATGGTCAGCTGAGTACCGGGCTCGCCGATGGACTGAGCAGAGATGATACCGACTGCCTCACCCACATTAACGGGATGGCCGTTTGCCAGGTTGGCACCGTAGCAAATGGCGCAGACGCCATGATGGGAGCGGCAGGTCAGAGCAGAACGGATCTCTACCCGCTCGATGCCCATGGCCTCGATGCGATCCACATCAGCATCATTCATCAGGCGATCATTGGGGACAACGACCTCACCGGTCTTCTCATCCACAATGGGATTCACCAGATAGCGGCCGATCAGACGGTCACGCAGCTTCTCGATCACGGTATCGCCCTCGGCGATCTTGGAGACCACGATGCCCTCGGTGGTACCGCAGTCTTCCTCACGGATGATAACATCCTGGGCAACGTCTACCAGACGGCGGGTCAGATAACCGGAGTCTGCGGTACGCAGAGCGGTATCGGCCATACCCTTACGGGCACCTCTGGAGGAGATGAAGTATTCCAATACATTCAGACCTTCGCGGAAGTTGGCGCGGATGGGGATCTCAATGGCTTTACCGGAGGTATTGGCCATCAAGCCCCGCATACCGGCCAGCTGACGGATCTGGTTCATGCTACCGCGGGCGCCGGAGTTTGCCATCATATAGATGGGGTTGAACTCATCCAGGTAATTCTTCAGCTCATCGGTAACCAGCTTGGTGGTTTCATCCCAGGTGCTGATGACCAGCTGATAGCGCTCGTCTTCGGAGAGAAGACCTCTGCGATAGCTATTGGTGATCTTGGTGATCTTCTGCTCGGCTTCTTCGATCAACTCGTACTTCTTGGGAGGTACGGTCATATCGCTGGCGGCAACGGTAATGGAGCCGCGGGTAGAATACTTAAAGCCCTGGTTCTTCACCATATCCAGCATTTCTGCGGTAACGGTGCTTCCCTTTTCTTTAATACAGCGGTAGATGATCTTATCCAAGGTCTTCTTGGTAACCGTCTCCTGGATCTCCAGATCAAAGATCTTGGCGGGATCGCTGCGATCCACAAAGCCCAGATCCTGGGGAATGGCATGGTTGAAGATCAACTGACCCACGGTACACTCTACCAGACGGCTTTCCATTTTCCCGTTCCACTCACCGGTACGGCGGACGCGGATGGGAGAATGCAGACCGATCACCCCGTTGTCGTAAGCGACGATGGCTTCATCCTCATCCTTGAAGGCCTTACCCTTACCGGGCTCATCCTCCTTCACAATGGTCAGATAATAGGAGCCCAGAACCATATCCTGGGTAGGAACGGTTACAGGATGCCCATCCTGGGGCTTCAGCAGGTTATTGGCAGAGAGCATCAGCAGTCTGGCCTCGGCCTGGGCCTCGGCAGAAAGGGGTACGTGCACAGCCATCTGGTCGCCGTCGAAGTCGGCGTTAAATGCGGTACATACCAGAGGATGCAGCTTCAGCGCGCGGCCCTCGACCAGCACTGGCTCAAAGGCCTCAATACCCAGACGGTGGTGGGTAGGTGCACGGTTCAGAAGAACAGGATGATCCTTGATCACGCTTTCCAGCGCATCCCAGACCTCTTTACGCATCCGCTCCACCATCTTCTTGGCGGATTTTACATTGGTAGCCAGCCCATCGGAGACCAGCTTCTTCATTACGAAGGGCTTAAACAGCTCGATGGCCATTTCCTTGGGCAGACCGCACTGATAGATCTTCAGCTCGGGGCCGACCACGATAACGGAACGGCCGGAATAGTCAACACGCTTACCCAGCAGGTTCTGACGGAACCGACCCTGCTTACCCTTCAGCATATCGGAGAGGGACTTCAAGGGGCGGTTATTCTGACCGGTGACCGGTCTGCCGCGGCGACCGTTATCGATCAGCGCGTCTACAGCCTGCTGCAGGATCCGCTTCTCATTGCGGACAATGACCTCGGGAGCGCCCAGCTCCAGCAGTCTCTTCAAGCGGTTATTACGATTGATGACCCGACGGTACAGATCGTTCAGGTCGGAGGTGGCAAAACGACCGCCGTCCAACTGAACCATCGGACGGATCTCGGGGGGAATCACAGGGATCACATCCATGATCATCCACTCGGGGCGGTTGCCGGAGAGACGGAAGGCTTCTGCTACTTCCATTCTCTTGACCAGGCGGCTCTTCTTCTGACCGGAAGCGGTCTCCAGCTCTTCCTTCAGCTCGGCGACCAGCTCCTCCAGATCGATCTCGGAGAGCAGCAGCTTAATAGCCTCTGCGCCCATAAGAGCGGTGAAGTCATCCTCATAACGCTCTTTATACTGGGCATATTCGCTGTCGTTGAGGATCTGCTTCTTCAGCAGGGGGGTTGCGCCGGGATCCACAACGATATAAGAATCGAAATACAGAACCTTTTCCAGATCCTTGGGGGAAACATCCAGCATCAGACCCATACGGGCGGGAATTCCCTTAAAATACCAGATATGAGATACAGGGGCGGCCAATTCGATATGACCCATCCGCTCGCGGCGAACCTTCGCCTTGGTAACCTCAACGCCGCACTTTTCACAGATCTTACCCTTGAACTTGATTCTCTTGTACTTACCGCAATGGCACTCCCAGTCCTTGGTGGGTCCAAAGATCTTTTCGCAGAACAGACCGTCTTTTTCGGGCTTGAGGGTGCGATAGTTAATGGTTTCGGGCTTGGTAACCTCACCGTAGGACCATTCGCGGATCTTATCGGGAGATGCCAGACCGATTTTAACGGCATTAAACATATTATATTCCATTTAAGATAGTAACTCCTTTCGAACTTGATCCTATACGGCGATTATTCGTCGTCCTCGGAAGCGTAGTAATCTTCCTCGGGCTCATCGTCATATTGGCTGTCCGCCTCATCGGGCTCGGACCAGTCGCTGTCCTCCGTCTCCTCCTCGGCAGAAGGAGCAACGGCGGAGTCTTCATCATCAAACATATTCACCATATCGGCACCGTCTTTGGCGCGCTCGCGGAAGCGGGCTTCATAGACATCACTGTCGTCGTCCTCAAAGGTGTCGCGCAGGTCGATCTCTTCCATATTCTTATCCAGACACTTGAAGTCCAGAGCCAGGGACTGCAGCTCCTTCACCAGAACCTTAAAGGATTCGGGGATACCGGGCTCAGGGATATTCTGACCCTTCACAATGGCTTCAAAGGCCTTTACACGGCCCACAACGTCATCGGACTTCACCGTCAGGATCTCCTGCAGGATGGATGCGGCGCCGTAACCTTCCAGCGCCCAAACCTCCATCTCACCGAAACGCTGACCGCCGAACTGAGCCTTACCGCCCAGAGGCTGCTGGGTAACCAGGCTGTAGGGGCCGGTGGAACGGGCATGGATCTTATCATCAACCAGGTGGTGAAGCTTGAGGAAGTACATATAACCGACGGTTACGGGGTTATCAAAGGGTTCGCCGGTACGGCCGTCGTAAAGAACGGTCTTACCGTCTTCCCGCTTGCCGGCCTTCTTCAGACACTCGCGGATATCGCTCTCCACAGCACCGTCGAAGACGGGGGTCATGACCTTCCAGCCAAGAGCCTTGGCGGCATAGCCCAGATGGACCTCCAATACCTGACCGATATTCATACGGGAAGGTACGCCCAAGGGATTCAATACGATATCCAGAGGAGTACCGTCGGGCAGGAAGGGCATATCCTCCTGAGGCAGGATACGGGAAATAACACCCTTATTACCATGGCGGCCTGCCATCTTATCGCCCACGCTGATCTTACGCTTCTGGGCAATATAAACGCGAACCACCTTATTCACACCGGGGGACAGCTCATCGCTGTTCTCCTGGGTAAAGATCTTCACATCCACGATGGTACCGTATTCACCGTGGGGCACGCGCAAAGAGGTGTCACGCACTTCTCTTGCCTTCTCACCGAAGATGGCGCGCAGCAGTTTTTCTTCTGCGGTCAGCTCGGTCTCGCCCTTGGGAGTAACACGACCTACCAGGATATCACCGGAGCGCACCTCGGCGCCGATACGGATGATACCGCTGGCGTCCAGATCCTTCAAGGCATCCTCGCCCACATTGGGAATATCACGGGTGATCTCTTCGGGACCCAGCTTGGTGCTTCTGGCTTCGATCTCATACTCTTCGATATGGATCGAAGTATAAATATCTTCTTTTACAAGGCGCTCATTCAGGAGAACGGCGTCCTCATAGTTATAACCTTCCCAGGTCATAAAGCCGATCAGCATATTCCGACCCAGAGCGATCTCACCATTCTGAGTAGAGGGGCCGTCTGCAATGATCTGGTCTGCCTCGATCATCTCGCCAACGCTGACGATGGGCTTCTGGTTGATACAGGTGCCCTGGTTGGAGCGGAGGAACTTGGTCAGCTCATATTCGTCCTTCTCGCCGCCGCCCACATTGATGACGATCTTATCGGCGGAAACGAACACAACGGTACCGGCGCGCTTGGAAACCACGCAAACGCCGCTATCGTGCGCGATCTTATACTCCATACCGGTACCCACAACGGGGGCCTCGGGACGGAGAAGGGGCACTGCCTGACGCTGCATGTTCGCACCCATCAGAGCGCGGTTTGCGTCGTCGTTCTCCAGGAAGGGGATCATAGCAGTTGCGGAGGACACCATCATACGGGGAGAAACGTCCACAAAATCGATGGCTTTCGCTTCGATCTCAATGATCTCTTCCTGACGACGGGCCGCCACACGCTCACGGACAAAACGACCCTTCTCATCCAAAGGCTCATTCGCCTGAGCGATCACATAAGCATCTTCCACATCGGCCGCCATATAAACGATCTCATCGGTCACTATGCCGGTCTCTTTATCTACGCGGCGATAGGGAGCCTCAATGAAGCCGTATTCATTGATACGGGCATAGGAGGCCAGATAGGAGATCAGACCGATATTAGGACCTTCAGGGGTCTCAATGGGGCACATTCTGCCGTAATGGGTATAGTGAATATCGCGGACCTCGAAGCCTGCGCGGTCACGGCTCAGACCGCCGGGACCCAGAGCAGACAAACGACGCTTATGGGTCAGCTCCGCCAAGGGGTTATTCTGATCCATGAACTGGGACAAGGGAGAAGAGCCAAAGAATTCCTTAATGGCGGCAACCACAGGGCGGACATTGATCAGCGCCTGGGGCGTTACCGACTCGGTATCCTGCAGGGACATTCTCTCTTTGATGGTACGCTCCATACGGGCAAAGCCGATACGGAACTGATTTTGCAGCAGTTCGCCAACGCCGCGGATACGGCGGTTGCCCAGATGATCGATATCATCAAAGGTACCCACACCGTGGGTCAGGCCGATCAGGTAGCTGACAGTAGCCAGCATATCGTCTACAATGATATGCTTGGGAATCAGTTCCAGGCGACGGAGGTTGCATTGCTCCTTGATCTGCTCCTCGGTCTCGCAGCTGTCGAGGATCTCTTTCAGAACGGTGAAACGGACCCGTTCATTAAGACCGCACTCCAGGGGATCAAAGGAGAGGAACTTGGAGGCATCGACCATACCGTTGGAGAATACATTGATGGTGGTATCCCCCACCTGCAGCTTCACATTGAAGACGCCTGCATCTTCGATGATCTGCGCCAGGGCGCGGTCGATCTTCACACCGGCATCAGCCAGAACCTCGCCGGTCATGGGCGCGATTACAGGCTCTGCGGTGACATGATGAATCAGACGCTCAGCCAGCGCCATCTTCATATTATATTTATGGATACCAACGCGGGACTGATCATAACGCTTATCGTCGAAGAACAGGTTGGTCAGGTGGGTCACTGCGCTTTCAACAGCAGCAGGCTCACCGGGACGCAGCTTCTTATAAACTTCGATCAAGCCTTCGTTGACATCATGAGCAATATCCTTTTCCAGAGTCTTGGCGATGAAGGCACCGTTGCCGAAAAGATCGGTAATGGTAGCGTTATTGCCAAGGTCCATGGAGCGGAAGGGGCTATAGGCATCGCGGGAAGCGAAATAGCCCAATGCGCGGATAAAGGTGGTAATGGGGAGTTTACGGTTCTTATCGATGCGGGTATAGATCACATCGAAGGAATCGGTCTCATACTCCAGCCAGGCGCCGCGGTTGGGGATCACCTGGGTCTTATAGAGGGGGTTACCGCCCTTGTCCAGCTCCTTGGAATAATAGATACCGGGGGAACGAACCAGCTGGGAGACCACAACACGCTCTGCACCGTTGATCACAAAGGTGCCGCTTTCGGTCATCAGCGGGAAATCGCCCATATAGATCTCCTGCTCTTTGAGCTCACCCGTCTCATTATTGGTCAGGCGCACCACCGCCTGAATGGGGGCCGCATAGGTGGTATCGCGGGACTTGCATTCCACCACACTGTACTTCGGGGGCTCATTCATGCTGAAGTCCAGAAAATCCAATACCAGGTTACCGGAATAATCGGTGATGGGGGAAACATCCTCAAAGACCTCTTTGAGACCTTCCTCCAGGAACCAATTATAGGAATTCTTCTGGATCTCGATCAGATTGGGCATCTCTAAGATCTCATCGATCTTATTGAAGCTCATTCTTGTGTTTTTGCCCAAGATTTTTTCTCTCGGCATCCATCAATCACTCCGTTTCTTTTATAATTGAAAGAATTTCTCTGTTTTGCACTATAAATCGGCGAAATTTCTTGGAAATTTCTACATATCCGAGCCTCTCAAGGCGATATTTTTCCATTATGATGCAGTTTAATATTTTAGCATTTGTAAAGAGGCTTGTCAAGAGGTTTTTGTAATTTTATATAGAGAAAGCCCCGGGGGGAGGTTCCGCCCGGGCCTGTTTGGGTATTTAGTTGATAATGAAATAGAGATACTCGATCCTCTCACCGAAGGTGAAGACCAGGCGATAGGTTCCGGCGGGGGCATCATCGGCAAGGAGCCAATGATAATCCACAGGAACACCGTCGGTCTGACCCAAGGCGATCCGCCCTTCCTTGAAGAGGGTGCCCATATCCACCGCTTCGGTATACTGATCGCCGACCTTACGGTAGGCCTCCACATAAACGATGGCTTCTTCATCCCCGATCTGCTTGGTGGTAAGGGCGAAGCTCAAGGGTTCACCCTTCTCCAGCAGCAGGTTGGTGGGAAGATTTTCACAGTGCACCAGCAGGTGGCGCTCATCCTCGGCACCGATGATGAAGCTGGCCTCTCCGGTACGCGGAGTCTCTATATGGTTATAATACACCGGTTCGGGAGCCGAATAAACGGTTGCCTTCAGGGTGACCTTTCCGCTCACACCGGTAATACCGAAGAGATCGGTATTCATTGTGACGCGGTGGCTTCCGAAGCCATCCACACCAACAACCGCGAAGTTATTGGTTGCATCGGGATAATAGGTCTCTCCATTACATTCGAAGGTAATTCCATCGGGCAATTTAACAGGAGTATCGGAATCATCCAGATACATCTGCAGTTTGATCCCGAATTCGCCTTCGTAATAGCGGGTATCTACCGCCACGATGCTTTCGGTCAGTTCTACATTAAACTGAGATACACCGCGGGACGGGAACTGCGCGGTTCCGGCGTCCTCCTCTTCCGCATCGGTCACCTCAAAGCTCATGGTAAACACATCCAGACCTTCGACAGTGGGGTGGACGCTATAGCTGAGAGAAGAGGGCTCGGAGATCTCCCCGTTTTCCTTGGTATAGTCCATAATATCCTTCCCATTATAGAAATGGTTCAGAAGGACGGTACCGCGCTGACCGACGGTGGGATCCACCCCTGCCCAATGGGACTCGGGAACCTGCTCGAAGTCCAGCACAAAGAGCAACCGCTCATTGACCACCTCGGAGGACTGCCCCAAATAGGCCTGCACATAAGCGGGAGCTGCATCAGCAGGGAGATCGGCGATCCGCAATTCGGTACCCATCTGCATAAACTGATCCAGGGCCACAGCGGTCTCACCGCTTTGCTTAATGTAATAATAGAAGGTGGGAATATCGCCCGTCAGATCGACCATGGAGATCTTGGTGCCATTGGGCAGATCTGCCACATTCAGCGAATTCACGATGGCCGCGCCGCCTTCATTGGGGAAGGCGCTGGGAATATAATTGGTCTGAACCTCCAGAGAAACAGAAGAATGCTCATTGACATGCAGCTCGGTCAGACCTGCAACACCCACATAATTGCGGCGGTTTTCCGCATAGATCGACTGGGTGGGAACCATTCGGCGAAGAGCCATCTCCGCATTGATCACATGGATATGCGCGCCGTTTTCAACCGGCTGATAGGTCTCGGCATTGGTTTCCTGGAAGAGCTTCAGCGTTACGGTAACGCCCAGCTCATCAACCCAGTCATCCACCTCAGCAGAGCGATAGAGGATAACCTCCAGGTCATTATTGGTTCCGTCGATCTTCTTATAGAGCAACGAGTTGCCCGAGATCTGGCTTGCGGCCGCATCCTCCACCTGAACGCCTTCCAGACCGGTCTTCACAGAGCCGCTTTGGTTCAAGCCCCATTTTTCACCGGATTTGGTAAGGAAGCCCAGGCTCTCCCCTGCCAGGCGGAATTCTACCGCAATGGCTTCCCCGCCTGCAGAAGAAATATCTGCCGCAGAGGTCTCCAGGGTATAACCCTGCTCCAGCAGAGCCAGCAGCTCTTCATTCACCGTTACGGTATCCAATACATAATGAAGGGGTTGCTCATTGCCTGCAACGGTATCGGAGGCATAGGCAAAGGCCACGCGATCGGAATAATCGATCTTATTGATGCCGATATAACCGTCGATGGAGAGATCGTAGTTGACCCGATCACCGCTGATGTACCAATAGTAATAGGAATAATTTTCCTCGCCCATCAGCTTACCGACATTATCAATAACATCCATATACGCATCATCGGTATTGGTTGCCGAGGCATAGGTTGTTGTACAAATGAAATCGCCGGTACTGCTTGTAATGTCACCATAGACAAAGCCGCCGCCCTCACCGGGGACTGCATTGAGCAGTTCCAGAGTATACAGACCGGTTACGGGACCGTAAGCGCCGGTTTCATCGGCTACGGTCAGATAACGACCGTTGGCCACGCAGACGGTATTATAGTCGGTATGGTTATTGGCAAGCCCCACATCATTGGCGATATAGGCGGCGGTCTCTTCATCGGAAAGCTTCTGCACATTGGCAAGCTGACCACCGTGCCCTTCATACTGGTTATTTACATTATTGAAGCCCTTATCAATGAAGGTACGATCCGGCTGATAATCACTATGGAGCGCGCCCAGGAACTTCACAACGGAATCCAGCTTTACGGTGCTGCCCTCTTGCATATGAAGGGCGCCCACGCGGCTGATGGAATACTGCTCATAATCGCTGCTGTCCATTGCATCCTCGGTACCGATCAGCACCACATCGGAATTGATGAGGTTTACCACATCGGCACGCTGGATGGAATACAGCGTTTTCAAAGAGGTTGCATCTGCACGCGGTTCGATACCGGTGCCGAAGTCCTTCACATTGATCACACGGTTTCCTTCGGTCTTACAAAGATTACCGTCACCGTAAAGGCCGCCGTTCTTCAGATAGATCTGAGTGGGAACCGTGCGGTTTTCTGCAGTGGTCTCACCGATGATATTGACCTCCACATCACCCACAGTGGTGGGGATCGAGGTATTCATCATATCATCCTCGCCGCGATCACCGCCGCCGAATACAGAGCCAAAGATGGCAATATCGGTATCGGCAACGGTAGAATCCACATTGACCACAGTCGCCTTTTGACCGCTCTCGGCATATACGCGGCTCTTTTCACCGCCGCCGTAAACGCCGCCGACACCGCCCTTACCGGCGATATAGCCGCCGAAAATATCGGTTTCGGTCGAGCCGAAGACCGCGCCCATGGCGATCTGATAGGGTTCCTTGGTGGTAGGCTGACCGCGGCCGCCGCCGAAGACGGAGCCGTTGATGACGCCGTTTTTCACCGTCACCTTGGTCTTCCCCACTTCATGGAGAGCGGCATTATTGGTGCCGACGATCACCGTACCGGCACCTACTGCGCCACGGTTACCGCCGCCGTAAACACTGCCACCGATGGTACCGGCAGTGCCGGCATCGGCTGTGATCTCCACGCCGGTCTTACCGGAGGTGGGATTGGCGGTATCGGTTACGGTCTCGCTGACGGTAAAGCCATGGTTCAGATCGATGGTAACATCGGTAGTACCGTGGACAACGGTCTTCAGACCGTCGCCGCCGCCGTAAACGCTGTCTTTGATATACGCGTTTTCGGTGATCCGGACCACCGTATTTCCGACATCTGCCTGCCCTTTGTTACCGAAGCCGCCGCCGAATACATTTTCTCTGATGTAAGAATCTCCGCTGACGATCACTGTTGCCGTACCGCCCACATGCGCATCGGAGCCACCGGCAAAGATGCTATTTGCAACAGATCCGTTTTTGAATTCAACCAAGGTATTGCCCTTGACATCCGCAACGGTTCCGCCGCCATAGATCGTATGGGAGAAGTTAAAGCTCTTACCGGCAGGAAGAATGTCGTCCTTTACATCCACAATGATATGGGTATTGCCGGTATAGGCGCCTTTATAGCGCCCGCCGCCGTAAAGGCATTCCTCCAGATGGGAATTATCCAGCACATAAACGGTTGCGGTACCGCCGACGGTACCGGATTCGCATCCGCCGAAGAGGGTACCGTTATGGTTGGTCACACCCTCCATGGTATAGCTGCAATCATTCAAAACGGAGCCTTTACGCCCGCCGCTGAAGGTACGGCCGCTGTTCTTCACATAGGTCATATCCCGCATTACGGTATTGGCATAGCCTACCGTTGCTTTGGCGCTATTACCGCCGCCAAAGATATAGACACCGTCTTTTTCATCGATGGACTCACCCAGACAACAGTTTTCCATCAGCAGATTGGCGGTACCGTTGACCGGAGCTCCATAACCGCCGCCGAAAATGGAGCAGACGTAATAGTAGCTACCCGGACGGATCTGAATCTTACAGACCGAAGGATCGGTGCCGGATTCGTCATGGATCACCACATTGGTATTGCCCTCTACTACAGCGGTGTTTCCGCCGCCGTAAATGGCGGTCAACAACATAGTGGAGGGATGGTAAAGGTCCTCTCCGACCGCCACCTCATAAGCGGAATTGCCTTCGATCCGCAGATTTGTATTTCCTTCCACCGCCTTGGTGCGGGGATCATCAACGACAGGGGCCGCATCGCCGCCGCCGAAGACGGATTTCATATCACCGCCGATGACGGTGACATTGGTGGTATTGACGGTTGCAGGCGCTTTGGAGCCGCCGCCGTACATATCGCCCCCTACGGTGGTACCGATCTCATAAAGATTGGTGATACCTGCAGGCGCATTGTTGCCGCCGCCGAAAACTTTGCCGGCAACGGAACCGCCCACAAGGTATACATAGGTTTCTGCAACGGTAGCTGTTTGGGCGTTTCCGCCGCCGTATACACTACCGTTTACCTGACCGGAATACATCTTTACAGTGGAAGTACCCATAGTCGGCGCGTTGTTACCGCCGCCTAAAACGCTGCCGGTAATTGTACCGTCCACAAGGGATACAAAGGTTTCTGTAACGGTAGCTGTTTTGGCGTTTCCGCCGCCGTATACACTGCCGTTTACCTGACCGGAATACATCTTTACAGTGGAAGTGCCCATAGTCGGCGCGTTGTTACCGCCGCCTAAAACGCTACCGGTAATTGTACCGTCCACAAGGGATACAAAGGTTTGTGCAACGGTAGCTGTTTGGGCGTTTCCGCCGCCGTATACATTGCCGTTCACCTGACCGGAATACATCGTTACGGTAGAAGTGCCCATAGTCGGCGCGTTATTACCGCCGCCCAAAACATAGCTTTTGATCAGGATCTGGGAATCGACATTTTCCTCGCCGATCACCGCATAGGAATTTCCGTGAACCGTTGCCGCTTCGCTGATACTGCCGCCGTAAACACCGTTGGCAGTACCGTTCAGGAAGGTAACATGAGTATCGGCAGGAACACCTGCTTCCTCATTCCCCACTACCTGACCCACATGGCTTCCGCCGTAAATAAGGTTCAGGGAGGTATTAGCGCCGTTTACCGTTGCATAAGAAGACCAAACGGTGGAGTTCTCATAACGGCTTCCGGCTGCACAGTTATCGTCGGTAAATACATTATCCAGAACATTCAGATATGTAATACCGTTGATCGTTTTATCTGCATTTCCACCGTAAGTGGTACGAAGCTGCATACGAAGGGCAGGATCGGTACCCTGCAGGTTGGTGGTTACATTTCCGTTGATGACACCGGAATAGTTTCCGCCGTAGAAATAGGTGCCCTGCAGGCCGCCGGTGGCAGAATAAAGCTGGCGCATATCCAGATCGGTAATATTATTGGTAACATTCCCGTTGATGGTACCGTTAAGATTGCCGCCATAATAGGTTTTGGCAACGATCAGGCCGGAGATCTGACGGCCCCCGATGGTGCTCATCCCCGTCTGACCGGTCAGATTATTCACCACTTCTCCGTATACCACAGAATTAGATCCATAGGTACCGCCTACATATTCATAGATATACGAGACGGTCTCTCCCCGCAGGGTGCCCGAAACATTATTGGTAATATTGCCATGAACGGATCCGTTATAGCAGCCGCCGAAATATTTCTTGTCGGTATCGGTGACCGGATAAGCCGTCTCATTGGTAAAATGCGCACGAGGATTCAGATTGGTTACATTATTGGTGATATTTCCGTAAACAGAACCACTTAATCCGCCGCCGCAGAAACGGGGAACGATCACATCCCCAATAGTATTCAGAATGTCTCCGTATACCATGGCTTTGGCGGAATAACCGCCGCCGTAAATCGTGCTATAGGACAAGGGCTCTCCCCCTGCGGGACGAACGGTCAGGAAGATATCGCTGTAAACAGGGCTGTCTACCGCTTTATTATCAGAGTCATGCCCTTTACCGCCGCCAAAGATATGGCGGATGGTACCGCCGCTGATATGAACGGTCACCTTTGTGTCTTCGCCATCGGTTCCCACAACGCCGGTAGAAGAGCCTCCATGGAGATCATACCGCACCGTACCCGCAGAGAAATTCACCGTCACATCGCCGGAAACGGTTGCATCCAAACCGCCGCCGAAAAGATAATGATTGATCAGTGCATTGGGATTGCTGACGGTAATCACCGTATTTCCGGTGGTTGCGTCCTTATCCCGCCCACCGCCATAGAGCGAACGGAACAGCTTGACCGCGCCGTTCCCCTCCAGCAAGGTGGTTGCGGTACCGGTTACGGCACCTGCTTCGGCAGAGCCGTAGATATTTCCGTCACCTTCCGCAGTACCGAAGGTTCCGTTTTTCACCTCCAGAAGAGCGTCACCCGTTGTTCCCAGATAACCGGCAGAATAGGTCTCACCCTTTACCTGAATGTCTGTGCCGTCAAATACGGTATGCACATACTGAACCGATGCATCGTAGGATTCGTCCTTGATACGGCCTGCGCCGTAATAATCCCGGTTCAGAACCGTATTCCCGCCGATTTGATTGGTCACATGGACTGCGGTTCCGTAGTAACCGCCGCCATAGTAAGTTGCATCAAAGGAACAATTTCCCAAAAGGGTATTGGAAACATCCCCGAGAACATTTGCAACATGACCGCCGCCATGGAAATTGCTTCCGGTTCCGTCCTCCACATCGGTATCCAGAATGGTCACATTGGTCAACAGATTGGTGGTACTGCCGACGGTTGCTTCCGCATGATAGCCGCCGCCGTAAACCGATACAGGCTGGGTTCCGCCGCCGACCACGCAATCAGTCAGCGTCAGATGGGCATCTCCGCCCACTGCACCGTAGCAGCCGCCGCCGAACACAACAAAGCGCTCTGCCAAGGTATTGCTCAATTCCGCATCGCTGTAGTCCCCCAAAGCGATCTTCTTTTCCGCTTCGGATACATCAATGATCTCTACATTGGTATTTCCGCCCACATCGGCATTGACAGAATAACCGCCGCCATAGACATTCCGCACCTTGATCGCCGCGGAATGGGGCTGGGTTCCGTCGATACGGACATCGGTATTGCCGGTAACATTGCCGTTACCGTTACCGCCGCCGAATACCATCAGGATATCGCCGCCGGTCACATCTACATCGGTAGCTGCTACATCTGCATCATTGCCGCCGCCGAAAATATAGCGATATGTACCGCCGAAGATATTGATATCGGGGGTACCTGCATAATCCACGCTCCAGCCGCCGCCGAGCAGGTTGGCAGTTACGGTAGAGCCTTCATAGCCGTTCACCGTGATCTGCCCGCCGATGGAGCCGCTGGCAAAGCAACCGCCGGTCACATTACCATCAACGGTAACACCCTGCAGATTCAAGGTCACATTGCCGCCGATCGTATCGGGCCATTCGGCATCCTTATTCTCGCGGATACCGCCGCAAAGATCGCTGGTGATCAACCCGCCGTTGGCATTGATGACCACATCCCCCTGAATGCTGCCGCTGCTGCTGCTGAATACACGCTCGAAGGTATTCCCTTCCCCGTAATTAATGATTGCCGACCCCACGATGGAGCTGCTCATACCGCCACCATAGACATTCAGCCCATAGCTATCGGTCACATTGATGGTGGCAAGCCCTTCCACAACGGATGCATTTCCGCTGTAAGGAGCGCGGGCGCCGCCCAGAATACTGTTTAATTTTGCGGTTTCGGCGATATTGCGCACGGTAACATTAACATTACCGCCGTTTCCTTCACCATCCTTGCGCACACTGCCTCGATGGGCTGCACCGAAGATATGGCAATGATCCCCGCCGACAAAGGAGACATGATCGACCGTAAGCTCAACATTTCCGTAAACCGTACCGGTATCGCCGGCACCGTAAACGGTTTCAAGATCGGTTGCGTCCTGAACATTGGTAACGGTATTTCCCTGAACCGTGCCGGAATTACTGCCGCCGTAGATCACACCGACCTTACCGCCGGTAATATTCACATTGGTATTCCCCACCACGTTTCCGGAGGAACCACCACCATAAACGGTATCAACAGCACCGCCGCTGACGGAAACATCCGTTGCACCTGTTACGGTGCCGGAATAGCAGCCACCGTAGGCTACACCGACCTTACCGCCGGTAATATCCAGATCGGGCGTGCCTGCATAGCTGCAGAAATCGCCGCCTGTATAAAGAACACCCGTAACCTCACCGCCGGAGACATTAACATCAATGGTTCCGGAAACTACCGAGGATTTAAAGCGCCCGCCGCCGTATGCATAGCTGATCTTGGCATTGCCGCCAATGTTTAAGGTGACATTTTGCGCGATAGCGCCGTCCGTTGAGGTATTATTAGAGCCGGAAGCACCGCCGTACAGCCGCTCCGCCGTTCCGCCGTTCATTGTCATTTCAACGCTTCCGGTAACCGGAGCCGCTGCGCCGCCTCCATACACGGTACCGAGGGTTCCGCCACTGATAACGGTCGTAATATTTCCGTCGATATAGGTGGCCGCGGTATGGCTGCCGCAGAACAACTGAGAGATCATCTTGGCTCCGGAAATATCAAAGGTGACATTTCCGGTTACACCGCCGTAGGACCGCGTTCCGCCGTAAACATTGTTCAAGGTGGTTTTATCGCCGCTGATGGCCACATCAATGTTGCCGGTCACAAAGGTATTGCCGCTGCACCAGACATGGTTATTGCTGACATTGGGGGCAACAACATTATAGAGTTCAATGGAAACATCTCCGTCCAGATGGCTGTTGCTTCCATCGGAAACACCGTAAAACAGCGTGTTCACGGTCGCATTGCGCAGAACCGCGTTCACCTTACCGGTAATACGGCTTTCGGCGGTATTGCCGATACGGGCGCCGCCGTGAAATCTGCCGGTTGCAGGGATATTAGGGTCATATTTATAGGTCGTAACAGAATCGGTCAGCACATCCTCCGACAAAACCTTCGCAGTAATGGTATAAGAGCCTTCTGCAGAAGTTTCCTGACCGAGGAAATAAGTATTACGGTCGCCGACCAAGGTCGCAACCTGCGTATATCTGGCATAGCCGGCAGCTGCGAATTGGGGTGTTTTTCCGCCGGTAAAATAAATGTCCATATTACCCAGACGGTTTACACTGCCATAGGAGCAGCCTCCGTATATACCGTCGGTTACATAAACACTCCGCCCTAACCGCCAGATCTGATCATGGGCAACGGTATCGCTTCCGCTGCGGCGGGTAGAGATCTCGGTATAAACGCCGCCGTTTACCACTGCGTAATCGGTGGTAGACAAGCGCAGATGCTTAATAAAATGATCCCGATAGGCGGGAACGCTTTGGTTCATACGGGCGGTGAAATCGACATAATAGGTATGATCGGTCACCGCATTCAACATATAGATATTACCAATGGCTTCACCGAAATGGGTGGTATTGCGGTAATCTGCATCGGTGATCTTTTGATAATAGTCCTCGTGAAGATTTTCGGCGCAGAGAAAATTGATGTTATCGTAGCGGATATTGCCGAAGATCACGGTGTCGGCTTCTCCAGTGCCCTTAGGCTTATAACTGAAATTATAAGCGGTATCCCCCAGGCTCTTGAAGGTAGCCGAGGTAAAGACCGGATCGGCAGGATCGGTAGCATAACCGAAATATTTTGAGGAAGAGTTCAGTTTAATATAATCCAGATCGCCTGCCAGCATAACAACGGCATCATAGGCATCTGCAGACTCGCCCTTAGTGCCGCGGATCAGTTCAAAAGCCTTATCCAGGGTGGCCACGGCGGCATCGGGAGTAAGACCGCTGTTGGAGTCAGAGGCGCCGTTTTCTACAAAGTAACATTGACCCCAGAGAGCCTCAAGGGTCAGATTATAATTATTATCGGTTCCGGTGGCCGAAAGGTAGTCTTCCAGCACATCGAAGGTGATGGTATCCCCCGGTTGGAACACAGTGGTACCCGGAATTCTCTCGGTAACTGCATCATCCACGATCTTCCAGCCTGTAAAGGAATAGTGCTTACCGCCCGATACATAGGTCTCGCCATCTGCTCCGCCGGAAACAGCGGGGCGGGCTTCGGGAAGCACCAGACATTCCGAGGAATTTACGGTCAATTCAGCAGAAGCGGGGGCGCTGACGCCCACAGTTCCGCTGCCGGTGGTAAAGGTAACATTGACGGTGTCACCCGCTTTGATATCCAGCGCGGCACGCACTCCGCCAATGATCATCAAGCCGGAAACAAGAGTCACCAGAATGGTCAATGCTGCAATGCCGGGCCATATTCTGTTTTTAGCAATATGTTTGCTCATTCGGGTCCTCCATTGGGATAGAGCGAGATATTCAAGCTTCGTCCAAAAAAGGCGGATCTTTACTCACTCTTCGTTAAAATATATTGGGGATGGTTTATTAATAATCGGCGTGTTCTTTGATCACAACAGAATAAACGCCGCCGGATTTCTCGGCCACCAGATCCCCGATCGTGGAATAATCCACAGCGGGATCGGCTTTAAAGAAATAAATCAAAATACTTTCTTCTGCCTGCATGGGCAAAGTATTAATTGCCTGGTTTAAAAACCCGCCATTGGGATCATTGGCGGCCAAAGACAAGGTGCCATCCAGAACATACTTACTGTTGGTATCGATCTGAAGAAGGTTACTCGCCTGATTAACAGCCGACCAATCCAACTTCAGAGCGCCTGCGGGGATCTCCTCCGAGGCCATCACGATCAAGGTGGCGTAGGTACCGCCGGGGCGGTCCTCCATCCGATAGATCACCGGCTCGGGCTGACCGTGAAGCACAAAGCGAAGCTTCATTTCTTTTACATAAGGATCGGTCGCCTTTACAGTGGCGGTCACAACGGTATTGCCCTTGAATTGGGCATAACCCGCCGGCAAAGAAAGGGTATAGGCATCGGTATCCTTTGCGCCTGCGGTAAGGGTATGCTCCTCCAGAGTCCCTGCGGTCAGAGCATAATCGGTATAATCCTTATTATCGCAGGAAAGGGTAACAGAATATCGAATATCCTTTGCATTGATGCGAAGATCATCGAAATAATTCTGCACCCGAAAGGTCAGGCTCTTGGCATCGCCGCCAAAGAGATGGATCTCTTTTTGCAGATCGGCATATTCCTGGGTATCGCCCAGAAGATCTACAGTAAAGAAGAATTCATTGGCGCGCAGCTGGCTCTGCACCGCGCGGAAAGACTTCACATACTTTGCGCCAACCCCTGCGACCACACCCAGAAGCGCGATCACAACGCAGATCCCGATCACCAGCAGAACTCTGCGTTTATTCAATTTCGGCATAACAATCTCTTTCATCCTTGAATCCTTTTAGGGTAGAGCGAAATATCCGAACTTCGCTAAAAAGGCGAATTTTCACTCACTCTTCGTTTAAAATACTCACCAATATTTTAGTCGATCTGCTCGCAATAAACAGACAGAATGATCCCGTCTACCTGACGGTTATAAACAAATTCACGGTTCTTTTCGGTTGAAACATCCCATTCCACCGCAAGATCGAAGACCTTTGCGGTATCATTGGCGGGAAGCAAAAAGGACACGGTACGGTTTACCGCATCGATCTCGGCATCCAGCTCCGCACAAGACCAGGAATAAAGCAACGGCAGATTCTCGGTAGATTCGGTAGAGAAGGTACATCTCACCGACACCTCGCTTTGGTTGGTCAGCACCACCGCGCCGTTTTTGACCGCCGCATAGGCGGCTCCCTTATCATCGAGAGCGGGATCCAGACTGATGGCAAAGGCCTCTTGAAAAACCGAGCCGGTTTCCACAATATCAAACTTCGCCACCCGCGCCTGATCACCGATGGAATCCTTACTGACATAGCGGGCATAAAGACCGCCCAATAAAACACTGCTTATCAAAAGCAACGCGATCAGCGCAACCAGCACAATATAGAGCGGATCCGCTTTTCGATTCAGTTTCATTGGCTGCGCCTCCTTTCTTATTCTTCGGAACAGTCGGAGTATTCCTCTTCCATCCGTTCCAGGTCCTTCATTGTAATACTCGGCTCCACCTTGGGCATTCCTGCCCGTTGCAAAAGGCGGATCTCTTCTTTAAGCTTTTCCAGATCAACATCATCCTGCTTTTTCTCTTTTTGATAAGAAAACTCCAAAAAGAGCAGGGCCAGCGCCAAAATACAAACAACGCCGACGGGATTTTGCACCAGGCGGGTAACGGCGCCCACCAGGGGGATGCTCATCATCAGCTCGCCCTTGATGGCGGTAAGGGGGATCGGTTCATCGGGCGCGTTATTGGCATCGCCCTGGGTAATTACATTTTCTCCCTCAAAGCCGACGATCCGATGGATCACCAAGCTGCTTCCGCTCTGATAGACCACCACATCACCAAGTTCGGGCTCCCCGCCCTCCTTGATGATCACAAGATCATCCACCGAAAGCTCCGGCTCCATACTGCCGGAAAGTACCACCGCCACACCATAGCCGAAGGGCATCGGCAGGGCGTTGCCCGCCAAACGGGCCGCATTCCACGAAAACAGACTGAAGCCTGCAATTACGGCAACAAGAACCAGCAAGGTAATGCGAACGACCAAGCGAAAGCCTTTATTCTTCTTTCTTTGCTGACGCCTTTTCGACATGGGCTTATTTCCCTTTCTTTTTCAGCAGCACCAAACCAACCAACACGATCATAAGCAACAATAAGAAGCCTGCTGCCACTGCCGCCATACGGGGAAGATCATACCCGCCGGTATTAGGCGAATATTCATTATAATCTGCCTCGGCACGGGTACGGATGATCACTGTCATGGAAATATCGCGCTCTGTGGCAGTATCGCCCAGCAGGGTATCATGGACATCTCCTTCCCCGCCGCTTTCAAAGGGCCACTCCCATTCCAGCGAATAAACTGCATTGGAATAAGCATCCAGCGTTGCGGTATCCGAAACGGTGTTCAATACCGATGCATGCTCCATTCCCTCGGCAGATCCGCAAAGATACTGCCCGTCATAATTCTTCATCCGCACTTGAACCGGCAAATGAAGCTCGGGATCCGAAAAGAGCACTTCGGTACTCATGGTATATTTTAATTGCACATTGCCTGTGTTCTTCAAGGTAAAGGAATAGGCGTTTTCGGTACCGGGAGCGATGACCTTATCGCCGTTGCCGTTTACGGTGACCTTGGATTCACCGTTGGCATAGGTGATCTTGAAGATCTCTACCGGCGTTTCCGCCACCCAAAGACCGTTGGCATCCTCCACCTCAAAGCCGGGCTTAAAGTTTTGAGGGGCCGCAGGCTGGGAGGCAGACGGAGCGGCAGGCTGAGAATCTGAAGGCCCCGCAGCGGCGCCCCAGGAGCTTTCCTCCGGCACCTTTTGCTCCTGCTCCTCCAGCGACAGCGTAATGGAAGGGATCTCCGGCTGGGAGGTACGGGTCATACAATAGACCAGAATAACAGAGGTCAAAATAAAACAAAGAGATAATACTATGCTAAGCGCCTTCATTACTCCCTGAAGGATCCGGAATGTCGCTTTTTTCATCATGTATCATCTCCTTTCTATATGATATACAAAACTCTACTTTTTTCAGGGAAACGATCCAGGGCTGAATCGCTTTGCTGAAGAAAGTATTGCAGCCGGGCGGCCACGTTCGGCCGGCTGCATAATTATACTTTTAGATCTTTAGCTTAGATGAGTAAGTAAAGATTAGTCGATCTGAGTTACGGTAGCACCGTAGGTGATGGAAACGGTAGGAGCATCAGCCAGGTTACCCAGAGCGGTATCCTTAGCATCGTTGGTGCCGGCGCCGTTGTCATCGAAATCCCAAGCCCAGGAAATGTCAACATTGTTGTTAGCCTGAGCAGCCAGGTCGGTGTTTGCATCGTAGTCAGCAGACAGACCGGTGATAGCATCTTCCAGAGCGGCAGCCAGCTTATCAGCGGTATCGTTGGTAGCATCCATCTTAATGGTCTGGCCATTTACGGTGAATACCAGGGGGCAATAGAACTCACTGGTGTTGATGGTCCAACCGGTCAGAGTAACATCTGCAGTATAATCAACAGAAACGTCTACCTCGGGAGTACCGGCAACAACGATAGCGTCTTCCTGCTCGCTCTCGGTACCGGGAGCAACCAGATTAGCCTCAACCTCGGCCCATACGGTGATGGCATCGCCGGTCTCGGTGTTGTCATAAGCAACGGGCGCATCCTTATAAGCGGTAGCGAACAGATCTTCAGCGTCAACAGCAGCGGTAACACCCCACTTTGCAACGCGAGCACTGTCGGTTACATCGGGAGCATCAGTCACATACTTAGCGAAGGTTCCGCTGATCATACAGGTGGACAGAAGGGTCAGAACGAGAACAACACATGCGGCTCTCATAATTACGTTTTTCTTCATGGTGAAAAACTCCTTTCAATTTTTGCGTATATTTTGCCCTATACGCGGGGCTTTTTTGCGCAAGGACTTCTCCTTACGCCCGATAAGATCCCAACGCGGGGGAAAACTAAACCGGGCATCTCGCCCATCCGCGGAGATACCGCGGTCTATATTCATCCCCGGCGTGGCTTCCGTGGGATCAATACCAAGGTTTATTTCGGAGCATCCGCTCCGGGGGCATCACTTTTCAGCAGGCTCTTTTTCTTCCTCTGCGGCGGCCTGAGCGGCCTTCAAGGCCTCCAACTCAGCCAGAAGCGCATCGGTATCCTTCTTATTGGCCTTCTCATAAGCTTTACGGCGCAGAACATCATAGCCGATCAGCAACAGCAAGGGCACACCGACACAGAGGATCAGACCGGGGGTTGTTTGCATAAACATAGCAACATTTCCCAGACCTGCGATCCGCATCTGATAGACGCCGATGAGGTTTTCGGCGGGAACCGGCAATTCATCTGGTGCATTGTTGGCATCACCCTGGGTAATAAAAGCAAGGGCACCGTCCACTTCGGTGATCTCCATCACTCTATGGGTAACCACCGCATCGGTTCTGCTGGCGGGATCATAAAAGGTGATCACATCAAACTGCTTCACTTCCAAAGGATCCACGCTCTTAGCGATGATCAGATCGCCGCTCTTAATATCCGGATACATAGAGTCGGTCAACACGATCATAGGCACATGGCCGTTGATCGAGGGGACTGCATCGGGATTTACATAGCTCTTGATGATCAGAGTTACATTCATGGCAAGCATCGGAATCAGCACAACGCAGAGAATGATCCCGACAACGGTCCAAACCTTATGCATAGCAGAGGTCTTGGGCTTCTTTACATCCATATTTTTTATCTCCTACAAATACATTTTCCGCGGCTGATAAGGTTCTTTCTTTCTCCTTACAAAGGAAGGAGAAAGAAACAAAGGGTACCCTTTGTTCGCCCGCGAATTTATTACATTAATATATTAACACACTGTGAACGAGTTTGCAAGTGGTTTTGATGAAAGAAATAAAAAAATATCACCAGACTGAGGGTTCTTTTGGCATTTTCGACAAAAACAAGAAAAAAAGAAACACCGTCCGAAGACGGTGCACTCTTTTTCGTTATTTGATTATACCTTTTGCTTTACGCGGGCAGCCTTACCTACGCGATCACGCAGATAATACAGCTTCGCACGGCGAACCTTACCGCTGCGAACAACTTCAACCTTTGCAACATTGGGGGAATGAACCAGGAAGGTTCTCTCCACGCCGCAGCCATAGGCTACACGGCGAACGGTGAAGGTGGAAGAAATACCGTTGTTGTGCTTAGAAATGATGGTACCCTCGAAAGCCTGAATACGCTCTTTGTTGCCCTCTTTGATCTTTACGCTGACACGAACAGTGTCACCGATATTCAAAGCGGGAACTTCGTTCTTTAATTGCTCATTTGTAACTGCTTTTAACAAATCCATTTTACAGTTCCTCCTTTAATCATCGGACATTCGTGCGAGCAATGGCAGAGGACTATCCGTTTTGTGCCATAATATAATAGCATACACTTTCTCAAAATGCAAGTGTTTTTTTGATTTTTTTATTTTCCTTATATAAATAAGGATGGATCACATCTTCTCGGGAGCATCAATGCTCATAATGGAGAGGGCGTTGGCGATGGTATTCTTGGTTGCCACGCAAAGGGCCAGTCGGGCATCCCGCACCGCTTCCTCTTCCCCTTTGATGCGGCAAGCGTTATAGAAGGTATGGAAGCAGGAGGCCACCTGCATCACATAATGAGTCAGGCGGGAGGTCTCCAAGGCATCGGCGCAGGCCGCGATCTCTTCGGGGAAGTTGGCAATGGCGCGGATCAACGCCCGCTCCTCATTGGTGGCAAACTGCGCCCCATCGATGGGCCGATCGGTATAGGAAACGCCCAGCTCCTCCATGGTACGGATAATAGAGCAAATTCTTGCATGGGCATACTGCACATAGTAGAGGGGGTTTTCATTATCCTGCTTCAGGGCAAGGCCAAGATCGAAGTCCATGGCACTGTCGCACCGATTCATATTAAAGAAGAAACGGGCGGCATCGGCGGGGATCTCATCCAGCAGATCGGAGAGGGTAATGCTCTTGCCGGTACGCTTGGACATTCTCACGATCTCGCCGTCCTTCATCAGCCGAACCAGCTGCATCAGAACAAACTGCAGTTTTTCCTGATCCTGGCCGATAGCGGCCATGGCGGCCTTAAAGCGCAGAGTATGACCGTGGTGGTCGGCGCCGAATACATCGATACAGCGATCAAACTGACGCTTTTCAAATTTATTGCGATGGTATGCGATATCCACCGCATAATAGGTATAGAAACCGTTGGCCTTCACCAACACTTCATCCTTTTCACAGCCAAACTCGCTGGCCTTAAACCATTTGGCACCTTCCTGCTCATAGAGCCAGCCGCGGTCTTCCAGCAGTTTCACCGTTTCGGCCACATAGCCGCTCTCATGAAGAGTGGACTCCAGGAACCATTCATCATAATGGATCTTATATTTGGCAAGATCGGTCTTCATACGGGCGATATTACGCTCCAGACCGAAGGCGATCAGTTTGGAGGTCACAGCCTCTTCTGCCTCCTCGGCGGCCTCGGGATGCTCCTCCAGATATGCCTTGGCCAGAGCACGAATATCATCGCCATGATAGCCATTCTCGGGAAATTCCACCGAATCCTCCCCATGGAGCAGCTGCTGCAGGCGGGTATAGAGGGAAAGGCCGAAAAGGGAGACCTGGTTTCCGGCATTATTAACATAGAATTCCTTATGGACATCGGCACCTGCCCAGGCCAGCACATTGGCAAGGCTATCGCCCACAACACCGCCGCGGGCGTTGCCCATATGCATAGGGCCGGTGGGATTGGCGGATACAAATTCCACCATGATCTTCTCCCCGTTGAGACGGTCGGTCTTTCCGTATTCCGCGCCCAGGGCGGCGGCAGTCTTGGCTACCTCAGCAAAATAAGCGCCGCTCAGATAAAAATTCAAAAAGCCGGGGCCCGCCACCTCTGCCCGCTCAATTTCGGGGCAGGCAGGCAAGTGCTCCATCAGCAGATCGCCGATCATCCGGGGCGCCTTCTTCAGCACCCGCACATTCTTCATGGCAAAGTTACTGGAAAAATCGCCGTTCTGCGGATCGCGGGGCTGCTCAATATCAAAGGGAAGCAGCTCAGCCTCGGGAAGGCTGCCGTCGCTGACGCAAGCGGCATAGCTTTCCAGCAGCAACGCCCGAATGGTATTCATCATTTCATTGATCGGATTTTTCATTGGTCTACCTCTTTCATTTGGATCGTCATTTCATTCATACTTGCCAGCTGACCCTCTACCAGGATATTATAGCGGATGGCCAGCGTTAAATTCTTTTGATCCCATCGGATCCGATGGGTATGGATGGTTAAGATCATCCGCCCGTAAGGGGTCTCATAGCGGGTATCCCGCTCCTCACCTTCGGCAAACCACAGATCGCCGGAAAGCTCCCCCAAGCGGTGGATATGCACCAGCTTGTCCCCGATCCGAAGATGAGTCTTAGTCTTTTCCTCTTCATAGATCAGGTGCACGGAATTTTCCTTAAACCAAAGCCGACCGCACAGCTCGGCAGTCTGGGTATCCCGCTCCTCCCCTACCTTCTGGGAGGTGGTCATAAAAACAGAAACGGTTTTATTCTCAGGCATGGGCTTGCTCCACCTTTCCGAAAAGGTCTTCGCCCATAAAGGCACTGCCCTGCTTGGCAAAAGAATCCACATTGCCGCTGACCAGATAGCGGGTACTGCCTGCCCCTTCTTCCTTCAAAAGATGGGCGGCAGAAAGGGCATCCTTTAAAGCGCGGACGCTTTCTTTTCCGGAATTAATGAGGAGCACATCGCTCTGGGCGCGGATCGCTTCCTCCAGCAGGGGATAATGGGTACAGCCCAGAATCAGCACTTCGGCCTTTGCTTCCGAAACAGGCGCCAGATACTCCGCAAGGGCGGCGCAGGTCTCGGGATGATCGGGAGCGGTATGGCCGCCTTCGATCAGCGGCACCAATTTGGGGCAGGCAACGGCGGCAACCGCCTTTTTGCCCAAAGCCTCCACTTCCCTTGCATAGGCGCCGGAGCCGATGGAGGCGGCGGTGCCCCAAACGGCGATCCGCTCGCCCTTTTCGGCGGCGGCCGCGGCGGCGCTCTTCACAACGCCCACCAAGGGGATGGCGTAATCGCCCTTGATCTCCTCCAGCAGCACCGAGGAAAGGGTGCCGCAGGCAACCAAAATCGCCTTCACGCCGAAGGACTCCAGCAAAGCGATATCGCTTTGGGCGAAGGAACGCAGGGTCTCTTTATCCCGCCCACCGTAAGGCACCCGGGCGGTATCGCCGAAATAGATGAAATTTTCATGGGGCAGTTCCTTTTGCAACCGACGAAGGGCGGTCAGCCCTCCCAGTCCGCTGTCGAACACCCCGATGGGTGCATTACGGTTCATAGAATTACTCTCTTTCAATGGCGAAGGCGATCAGCCGATCCAGCAGTTCCTCACCGGAAACGCCGGAGGCTTCCATCAGCTTCGGATACATACTGATATTGGTAAAGCCGGGGATGGTGTTCAGTTCGTTGAAGACGGGCTGACCGTCTTCCTTTAAGAAAAAGTCCACCCGCGCGAGACCTGCGCATTCCATGGCGCAGAATACCTTTTTTGCCGTCTCCCGCAGCAGCTCGCTCTCCTGCTCGCTGATACGGGCGGGGATGAAGAGCAGGGAATTGGCATCATTATATTTGGCATCGTAATCGTAAAACTCTGCGGCAGGAGCGATCTCCCCCACCACCGAGGCCATGGGATCCTCATTGCCCAAAACGGCGATCTCCACCTCGCGGCCCACAACGGTCTCTTCCAGAACGATCTTAAAATCATGCTCCGCCGCAAGGGTAAGACCCTTGATCAGCTCGGCGCGGTCATGGCATTTACTGATGCCCACGCTGCTGCCTGCACTGGCAGGCTTCACAAAGATGGGATAAGGCAAAGCCGCCTCTGCCTTGGCAACGGCGCTCTCCATATCCGCAAGCTCGCGGCTATAAAGAAAGATCCATTTGGCCTGAGGGATGCCCGCCTGCTCACAGATCAGCTTGGTCAGCGCCTTATCCATGGAATTGGCGGCGCTGGTCATGGTGGTGGTCACCTGAGGGATGCCTGCCAATTGGAAGAGGGCGGCGATGGCGCCATCCTCCCCGTTTTTACCGTGCAAGACCGGATAGGCACAATCAATAGCGATCTTCTTACCGCTTGCGGTATACAGCCCCTTCACCGAAGGGTCGGGCAGGATCCAGGCGGCCTCATTATCCGCCCGCTCTTCCCAGGCGCCGCTTTTGATCTCCTCTTGGGTAGCGTCGGTGAGATACCAGGCGCCCTCCTTGGTGATGCCGACGGTATAAACGGTATATTTTTCTCGATTTAAGCAATTCAATACATTACAGACCGAATTGCGGGAAACTTCATGTTCGGAAGACTTTCCGCCAAATAAAACTGCGATGTTCATCGTTGCATCCTCCTTGTCGTCAATAATATATATTAACAAAACTGAAAGATAAAGTAAAGGTTTTTATAAAATTTTCCTTTACATTTTACCTCCCTTTCGTTTAAGATAGAAGCGGAGATGATATTTATGGACGAAAAATACATGAAAGAAGCCCTGCGTCTTGCCAAAAAAGCGGCAAGTCTCGGGGAGGTGCCGGTGGGAGCGGTGATCGTGAGGGACGGAAAGATCATTGCCCGCGGCTATAATCGGCGGGAAACAGATCAGAACGGTCTTGCCCACGCGGAGCTGACCGCTATGCTGCGGGCCTGCAAAAAGCTTGGTTCCTGGCGGCTGGAGGATTGCACCCTTTATGTTACCCTGGAGCCCTGCCCTATGTGCGCCGGTGCCATCATCAATACCCGTATTCCGCGGGTGGTCATCGGCGCCCGCGATCCAAAGGGCGGCGCTATGGGCGGGGTGACGGATCTCAATGCCTATCCCTGGAACCATCACCCCGAGGTAGTATTCGGCGTTTCGGAGGAGGAATGCGGCGGCATTCTCAAGGCTTTTTTCAAAGAACTTCGGGCGCAGAAAAAGGCGAAAAAGCAAGCAACGGCGCCGATTTCATAATTTATTCATTTTCTTTAAAGGTTTGTTCAAAGTTTGCTAACATATTTTTGTTTTTAATGTGTTATACTACAGTCGAGATGAGAGATCACTCATCTTAATCCCCCTCCTATTTTTAATGCAAAAG
>JAZUNB010000093.1:0-31882 GCA_045603925.1 Eubacteriales bacterium | reverse complement strand
GTCGAACCCCTGTCCGAAAACCCATCCGAGCAACTTTCTACGCGTTTAGTTTATCTACTGGGATTCCCGCATCTGCCCGCCGACAAACAGGCTGACAGAATTGGTAGCTTCATCATACATTTCCGGGGCAAAGCTTAGCCGAAAACGTTCACCGCTGAAAATGACACCCCAAATGCGCCCGCGGTCCCTCGCATCGGGATGACGCCGCTTAAATTAAGCAGCGTAAGCTAATTTATTATTGTTAGCGTTTATTTTTAAGTTACACATTTTAAGGTGGTTGTGCGCCACCACGCGCTTATTGCCGTTCAAGATCCCCGTCGAAACCTTTACGGCCCCATATGAAAGGAGAGCAGGGCTCTCCTTATTTTACTTGGTTTGGAATGCAACATCCTTTAAAAAGGCAATGCTGTCTTTGACCCATCGCCGCGGGCGAATTTCCAGCAGATGAGGAGCGGGAATGCCGTTTTCATGCTTGGCGGTGCGCTCATCGGCAAGGCCCAAACCATGCACTCCTGTTGGATATACATGCATTTCAAATGGGATGTGATGGTTCGCAAGGGCAGAGGCCATTAATAGGGAATTCTGCACAGGAACCCCCTTGTCGGTAGCGGTGTGCCAAAGGAATGTTGGCGGGTAGGATTCGGTTACTAATTTTTCGATGGAAACAGAATCCCGCTGCTCTTGGGTTACTTCATAGCCAAAAAGGGAATGCATAGAGCCTAAATGAGCAAATTCGCCGCCGGTAATCACCGGATAGCAAAGAACCGCGGCGTTTGGTTTACATAATTGATAGTCTTCGAAATGTTCTTTCGCAAGGTCGGTATTCCAAAAGGCACCGGTGCTTGCGGCTAAATGGCCGCCGGCAGAGAATCCCAGAATGGCAATTTTTTGAGGGTCAATATTCCATTGCCCGCTGTTTTCGCGAACGGTTTTGATGGCGCTGAGCGCCTCCAGCGTACAGCGAGGGAAGGTGGCTTTTTCCAAGCCTGCAGAGTAATACAAAATGAATGCGGCCATATCGGCGGCAAGATATTGGAGGGCAATTGCTTCCGATTCCCGCTCGGAGCAAATCCGATAAGCACCGCCGGGGCAAACAATTACTGCCGGCCGCTTGCGATCAATTTCGATCTCTTCATAATTGGAGGGGATATAGCAATGCAGCTCCGGAGACATTCCTTTATCGGCGGGAAGAGGTATTTTAAAGAATTCCATAGTTCCTCCTATTGATTACGGGCTTTCAGGCGGATCTCCATTTCGCGCGCCGCTTCTTTTTTGGCGATGGTTTCCCGCTTATCATAGTTTTTCTTACCGCGGCAGAGACCCAGCTCTACCTTAACTCTTGCTCCACTGAAATACAGGGAGAGGGGGATCAGGGTGAGCCCGTCTTGCTTGGTTTTTCCGAAAAGAGACATAATCTCCCGTTTGTGCATCAATAATTTTTTCAGCCGCAGGGGATCGCGGTTAAAGATGTTCCCTTGTTCATAGGGGGAAATATGCATCCCGCGAACATAAAGCTCACCGTCTTTAAATTCACAGTAACTGTCTTTCAAATTGACCCGCCCCTGGCGGATGGATTTGATCTCGGTGCCGAAAAGAACGATGCCCGCTTCATAGGTGGAAAGAACAAAATAGTCAAATGTTGCTTTTTTGTTTTTGGCAATATATTTCTTCTGCTCCTGCTTCATCGGGCACCTCCTTTTATAGTTTATATGCAAATATAATAACACATTCAGAAAAAAAGTAAAGGATTTTGTGAATTTTTTTGTTTCCAAATTTCGATAATTGTTGTATAATATTGATATCTGAATTAGATGTTGTTTATATGTTTTTTTGGTTTTGCATTGAATTAGGAGAAGAAAATGATGTTTAAAGTCGGAGACCGGATCGTTTATCCCATGCATGGAGCCGGTTATATTGAAGGAACGGAGATGCAATGCGTTGGCGGAGTTCAACGCGAGTATTATAATATCCAGTTCCTGGGAAGCAGCGTTCGCTTGAAATTGCCGGTGCAAAGCGGCGGCAGTATTCGATTGCGCCCGATTATGGAGCCCGAGCAGGCGACGAAGCTTTTGCGTTATTTTGAAGAGCTGGTGATCGATACCGAAGTCCCTTGGGGTAAGCGGTATAAAGAGAATGTTGAACGCTTGAAGACCGGCATTCCCGAGGAAACGGCAGAGGTGGTCAAGACCTTGATGCTGCGCGATAAAGAGGTTGGTCTTTCCATCGGAGATCGGCAGGTAATGCTGACGGCAAAGAATATCCTTTCCGCCGAGTTGGCCTTGGCGCTGGGGCGGGAGCAGGAGGAGCTCAAGGCTGAGCTGAACAAAATGGTTGAGCAGGCAATGAATCAATAATCCGAAAGGAGACGCGGTATGGCAAAAACGGCAGCGGTTTTAGCGTGCGCCGGATCCGGCAACAGAATGAGAGGGAGCTGCGGCGATAAGTTATTGTTTGACCGCATGGGGACTCCTGTTGCGGCGTATTCCGTAATGGCATATGATCATACTGAGGGGATCGATCTTTTGGTCATAGTGACCCAAAAGGAGTTGGTCCCCGTTTATGAGAGCTTCAAAGAGCGCTTCGGCATTCAAAAAGAAATGATCGTTACAGTCGGTGGGGCAACGCGGATGGAGTCGGTGTTAAACGGTGTGCGTGCGGTGCCGGAGGAATATGAGTATGTTGCGATCGGAGACGGTGCGCGTCCGCTGATCCGCCCGCAGGAGATCCGCGCCACCATAGAGGCGGCTCGGGAAAGCGGTGCTGCCGCTTTGGGTGTTTATCAGACCGATACCATCAAAGAGGTGGCAGACGGAAAGATTCTCAGAACCATTCCGCGGGATACCTTGGTTGGTATTCAGACTCCGCAGGTATTTGCCCGTGCGGAGTATCTGGAGCTTGCAAAGAAGGCGCTGGAGACCGGTGATGAGTTTACCGATGATGCATCCATTTATGAGTATTTCGGAAAAACTGTAAGGGTTGTTGAAGGAAGAAGAGATAATATTAAGATTACGGTGCCGGAGGATATTGCTATCTTTCTGGCATTGATGGAGGAGCAGAAATGAGAATCGGCCATGGATATGATGTCCACCGTCTGGTGGAAGAGCGTCTGCTGATTCTGGGCGGAGTGACCATTCCTTATGAAAAAGGCTTGCTGGGGCATTCCGATGCAGATGTTTTGACCCATGCATTGATGGATGCCCTGCTGGGCGCCGCAGGGCTGGGGGATATCGGCAAGCATTTTCCCGATACGGATCCGCAATATAAGGGGGCAGATAGTCTGGAACTGCTGCGCCATGTGGTCGGTTTGTTAAAGAAAAACGGCTATGTGCTCGGGAATGCAGATATCACCCTGATCGCCCAAAAGCCTAAGGTGGGTCCTTATCTTCCGGAGATGGTCGCAAAGCTGTCTGCGGTAATGGAATGTGCTCCTTCGCAGTTGAATATCAAAGCGACCACCGAGGAGCATCTCGGCTTTACCGGTTCGGGAGAGGGAATGGCATGCCACGCGGTTTGCCTGCTGAATGAAGTATGATCAAACGAAAGACCGCGGATTTTAATTCCTTTGTTGCCTTTGATTTTGAGACCACCGGCCTCGGTGCCAATGAAAAGATCACGGAGATCGGTGCTGTAAAGGTGATCGACGGGTATATGGTGGCGCGCTATTCTTCTTTGGCCGATCCCCAAAAGCCCATTGATCCGATGATCACCGGGATCACCGGAATTACCGATGAAATGGTGGCAGGGAAGCCTACCGCCGAGGAGCTGATGCCTTCTTTTTATGCCTTTACCGAAGGGCTCCCTTTGGTGGCTCATAATGCGGCTTTTGATTGCCGTTTTTTAGAGTGCGCCGCTCAAAAGGCGGGGTGTTATTTTGATCAGGAGGTTTTTGATACGCTCCGCTATGCCAAAAAGATCCTGCCGGAGCTTCCTACCCATAAACTGACTTCTTTATGCGCGCTTTTGGGAATACGGCAATCCGATGCCCATAGAGCCTGGTGCGATGCGGAAGCAACCGCCCGTCTGTATATGATCTTGCGCGCAAAGGATCCCACATTGAAATAAAAACGCCTTGGAGGTCCAAGGCGTTTTTTCTTATCTTTTTTCAAGTTCACGGAAGCGGAGCGCTTCGGTGATATGGGCAAGGCCGATCTGCTCCTCACCGGCAAGGTCCGCGATGGTGCGGGCAACCTTTAAAATGCGGTGGTATCCCCGCGCCGAAAGATCCATTTTATCAAAGCTTTCCTTCATTAAATGCTCTGCCTCCGGGGTCAGGGTACAGTATTTTTTTACCAAAGCCGAGGTGAGATCGGCATTTTTATTGATACCTTCTTTCAGATAACGCTCTTCCTGGCGATTACGCGCTTGGATCACCCGTCGGCGGATGCTTGCGGAGTCTTCGCCCGGTGCTTTGGTGCTTAATTCTTCATAGGTTACGGCGGGAACCTCCACATGCAGATCGATGCGATCCAAAAGAGGGCCGGAGATCCGTCTGCGATAGCGATGGATCTCGCCGGGCGTGCAGGTGCAACGATGGGTGGGATGTCCTAAATAACCGCATTTGCAAGGGTTCATAGCGCAAACAAGAATAATGTTGCAAGGATAAGTGACGGTTCCGTTTGCACGGGAGATGGTAATCTCATTGTCTTCCAAGGGAGAACGCATGGAATCCAGAACCTGAGGAGTAAACTCGGGAAGCTCATCCAGAAATAAAACACCGTTATGCGCCATTGACAATTCACCGGGGGTCAATTGCTGACCTCCGCCGCAGAGGGCAACATAAGTTGCGGTATGGTGCGGGCTTCGGAAGGGTCTGGTTTGATAAAGTTCCTGCTCCAGAAGCCCCGCAACCGAATAGATTTTGGTGCATTCCAAGGTTTCCTCGAAATTCAGCGGAGGCAGGATGGTGGGCAGGCGCTTGGCGAGCATACTTTTACCGCTTCCGGGAGGCCCCATCATCAGGATATTATGACCTCCCGCTGCGGCAATTTCCATAGCACGACGGGGAATGAACTGCCCCTTTACATCGGAAAAATCAATGGGATAAGTAATCGATTGCTCCGGACGGAATTCGGCAGGGGTCATCGGCTGAAACTCTTCGGGATAGCGAAGGAGCGTTAAGGTCTCTTTTACATTGGAAACCGGATAAACGGCAATGCGATCGAGGTATTGCACCTCCTGGAGATTTTCAGCGGGGATCACCAGAGCGTGAAAGCCTAATTCCCGCGCCTTCAGCGCCATGGGCAATACGCCTTTAACAGGGCGGACATCCCCTTGAAGGGAAAGCTCGCCGATAAAGGCGGTGGTGGAAAAATCGCCGTTTACGGTTCCTAAGCATTGAAGAAAGCCCAAAAACATAGCAAGATCATAAACCGGTCCTGCTTTTCGGGTATCGGCAGGTGCGAGATTGACGGTGATCCGCTTGGGAGGGAGGGGGAACCCGGCATTTTTCAGCGCGCTTCTTACGCGCTCTTTGGATTCTTTTACAGCCGCATCCGGTAATCCGACGATCTCAAAAGCGGGAAGACCGTTGGCCAGATCCACCTCCACTGTAACAGGGAAGGCATCCAGACCGTTCAGACCGAAAGACATCATTTTGGAAACCATAAAATCCCTCCTTTTCCATTTCATTATAACTTTTGAATAATCAAAAAGCAATTTATTTGTTGTTTTTGGGCAAAAATTATTTTTTTCACCCTTTACAGATATCGATTTCCGTGTTAAAATATCTGTTGGTATAAAATAAAATTTCATTTTATATAAGGAGGACACTATGGCTAGAAAAATGAAAACCATGGACGGTAATAACGCCGCTGCACACGTTTCTTACGCGTTCACCGACGTTGCGGGTATTTACCCCATCACTCCGTCCTCAGTAATGGCTGAGATGACCGATAAGTGGTCTGCAGAGGGCAGAGTCAATGTATTCGGTCAGAAGGTTAAGGTTGTGGAGATGCAGTCGGAGGCGGGTGCCGCCGGTACTGTACACGGCTCTCTTGCAGCCGGTGCTCTGACTACCACCTATACCGCTTCTCAGGGTCTTTTGCTGATGATTCCGAATATGTACAAGATTGCAGGTGAGCAGCTGCCCGGCGTTATTCATTGCTCCGCCCGTGCGCTTGCTTCTCATGCTTTGTCTATCTTCGGCGATCATTCCGACGTTATGGCTTGCCGCCAGACCGGTTTTGCTATGCTTTGCGCCGGTAATGTTCAGGAGGTTATGGATCTGGGTGCTGTTGCGCACTTGGCTGCCATCAAGGGTAAGGTTCCTTTCTTGCACTTCTTCGACGGTTTCCGTACCTCTCATGAGATCCAGAAGATCGAGATCTGGGATTATGAGGATCTGAAGGACATGCTGGATATGGATGCTGTCAACGAGTTCCGCAAGAACGCGCTGAACCCCGAGCATCCCGTACTCCGCGGTTCTGCTCAGAACCCCGACGTCTTCTTCCAGGCTCGCGAGGCTTGCAATAAGTATTACGATGCTCTCCCTGCTGTTGTGGAAGAGTATATGGATAAGATCAATGCCAAGATCGGCACCGATTACAAGCTCTTCAACTATTACGGCGCTGCCGATGCAGAGTCTGTGATCGTTGCAATGGGTTCTGTTTGCGATACCATCGAAGAGACTGTTGATTACCTGAACGCTCATGGCGCTAAGGTTGGTCTGGTAAAGGTTCGCTTGTATCGTCCCTGGTCCACCAAGCATCTGCTGGCTGTTCTGCCCAAGACTGTTCAGAAGATCGCTGTTCTGGATCGTACCAAGGAGCCCGGCTCTTTGGGTGAGCCTCTTTATCTGGATGTTGTTACCGCTTTGGCCGGTACCGAGTTCGCCGGTGTTAAGGTTGTCGGCGGTCGCTACGGTCTGGGCTCCAAGGATACCACTCCCGGTTGCATTGCCGCTGTTTATGAGAACCTGAAGGCTGCTGAGCCCAAGAACAGCTTCACCATCGGTATTGTGGATGATGTGACCAACCTCTCCCTGGAGACTGTTGATCTGCATACCGCTCCCGAAGGTACCATCTCCTGCAAGTTCTGGGGTCTGGGTTCCGACGGTACGGTTGGTGCCAATAAGAACTCCATCAAGATCATCGGTGACCATACCGATAAGTATGCTCAGGCATATTTCGCGTATGACTCCAAGAAGTCCGGCGGTGTTACCATCTCCCATCTGCGTTTCGGTGATACCCCCATCAAGTCCACCTACTTCATTTCCAATGCAGACTTTGTTGCTTGCCACAATCCCTCCTATATCGATAAGTACGATATGGTTTCCGAGGTAAAGAAGGGCGGCTCCTTCCTGCTGAACTGCCCCTGGTCTGTGGAAGAGCTGGATGAGAAGCTTCCCGCTAATGTGAAGAAGTATCTGGCAGAAAACGATATCAACTTCTATATCATCGACGGTATCAAGATCGGTCGTGAGATCGGTCTGGGCGGCCGTATCAATACTGTACTGCAGTCTGCATTCTTTAAGATTGCCAAGGTGATCCCCGAGGCAGAGGCTATTCAGTATATGAAGGACGCTGCCACCGCTTCCTATGGTAAGAAGGGTCAGCATATTGTTGATATGAACCATAAGGCGATCGAAGCCGGTGCCAACAATATCGTTAAGGTTGAGATCCCCGCTTCCTGGAAGAATGCTGCCGGTGAGGTTGCTGCCGTTACCGTTGAGTGCGACAGAGCCGATCTGAAGGAATATGTAGAGAATATTCTGGTTCCCATCAATGCTCAGAAGGGCGACAGCCTGCCTGTTTCCGCTTTTGAGAAGTATGTGGACGGCCATATGGAGCAGGGTGCCGCTGCCTTTGAGAAGCGCGGTATCGCTGTTGATGTTCCCCAGTGGATCCCCGAAAACTGTATTGAGTGTAACCAGTGCTCTCTGGTTTGCCCCCATGCTGTTATTCGTCCCTTCGCTCTGAATGCCGATGAGGTTGTTGCAGCTCCCGAAGGCATGAAGACCAAGAAGATGCTGGGCAAGGGTCTGGATCACCTGACCTTTACCATGAGCGTTTCTGTTTTGGATTGTACCGGTTGTGGCAGCTGTGCTGCTGTATGTCCCGCTAAGGAAAAGGCCCTCGTTATGAACGGTCTGGACAAGGAGATCGGCGAGCAGAAATACTTCAACTACAACTATAAGAACGTTTCCGAGAAGCCCGAAGTGAACGAGGTATTCAAGGTTGAGACCGTAAAGGGCTCTCAGTTCAAGACTCCTTTGCTCGAGTACTCCGGCGCTTGCGCAGGCTGCGGCGAGACTCCTTATGCCAAGCTGATGACTCAGCTCTTCGGTGATCGGATGTATATCTCCAATGCTACCGGTTGTTCCTCCATCTGGGGCGGTTCTTCTCCCTCTACTCCTTATACTGTTGATAAGAACGGCCATGGTCCTGCTTGGGCAAACTCCTTGTTTGAGGATAATGCTGAGCACGGTCTGGGTATGTATCTGGGTGCTACTCAGCTGCGTGCCAAGGTTACCGCTGAGATCGAAGAACTCTACAGCTTCACTACCATCGAGAGCCTGAAGGCTGCTATCGATGAGTGGAAGGCTACCTACAACGACACCAAGACCAACACCGAAGCTACCGCTAAGCTGGTTGCTGAGTTGGAGAAGGTTGACTGCTGTGAGAAGGGTAAGGCTGCTGCTGCCAGCATTCTGGCTCAGAAAGACTTTATCGCTAAGAAGTCCGTCTGGATCCTGGGCGGTGACGGTTGGGCTTACGATATTGGCTTCGGCGGTTTGGATCATGTGATCGCTTCCAACGAAGATGTAAATATTCTGGTGTTCGACACCGAGGTTTACTCCAATACCGGCGGTCAGGCCTCCAAGGCTACTCCCTCCGGTTCTATCGCTCAGTTTGCCGCTGCGGGTAAGGTGACCAAGAAGAAGGATCTGGGCGCCATCGCTCGCTCCTACGGTTATGTTTACGTTGCTCAGGTTTCCATGGGTGCCGATTATAATCAGTGCGTGAAGGCGTTTGCTGAGGCTGAGGCTTATCATGGCCCCTCCATCATCATCGCTTATGCTCCCTGTATCAACCATGGTATCAAGGGCGGTATGGGTACCTCTATGGCAGAGTCCAAGAAGGCTGTTCAGTCCGGTTATTGGCAGCTCTATCGCTTCAATCCCGATCTGGCTGAAGCAGGCAAGAATCCTCTGACCTATGATTCCAAGGAACCCACCATGGAATACCGTGACTTCATCATGAACGAGGTTCGTTACAATGCTTTGAGCCGTGCGAACCCCGAAAGAGCAGAAGTTCTCTTCAATGCAGGCGAAAAGGCTGCTATTGAAAAGAGAGAGAACCTGAAGAAGCTCTCTGAGATGTAATTCTCAAACTAAGATGCCTGTCGCTTTATGCGACAGGCATTTTTTTCTTGTTTTTTGATGAAAAACCTTGACAAATCCTTATCTGCGGCCTTATAATACATATATTATTATTTTAGAAAGGGTGGCGGAAATGTCTAAAGTCTATAATCGATTTTATTATTGCAATACGGACTTTCTGTCTGCCAATGTCTGCGAGCGCTAATGAACCGGTGTTCGCTCAATGAGGAACAGAAAGCCCGCAATTCCTTATGCTTTTTTAGCTGTAGGTAAAGCGGGCTTTATTTTTTGGAGGAAGTATGGATCTTTCGGAAAAGATGATGGGGCTTGGCAAAAAAAGCTCGGTCATTCGCGAAATCTTTGAATACAGTAAAAGAAGAAAAGCAGAGATCGGCGCGGAGAATGTTTTTGATTTCAGCATTGGAAATCCCAGTGTTGCGGCGCCGGAAGCCATAAATCAAGCAATGATTCGGTTGCTTTCCGAAAAGGATCCGATCCTGCTTCATGGCTATACTGCAGCGCAGGGAGATCCCGGGGTGCGCAAGACGATCGCCGATGCCATTAATCGGGAGTTTCAAGCGAATGTTCAATGGGAACTGATCTATATGACCTGCGGCGCCGCCGCTTCGTTGACCATTTCCTTGGCGGCGGTTACCGAGCCGGGGGATGAGGTGATCGTGTTTGCGCCTTATTTCCCCGAATATCGCGTTTTTATTGAGCATGCGGGTGCTAAAATGGTAAGCGTTTCTTGCAAAGAACCGCATTTTCAATTAAACTTTGAGGAGCTGGAGCAAGCCATTAACGCCCGGACAAAGGCGCTGATCATCAATTCTCCCAATAATCCGACCGGTGTGATCATTCCCGAAGGGGATCTGATCCGACTGGCAGAGATTTTAAGAGCGAAGGAGCGGGAATTCGGTCATAAGATCTATCTGATCGCCGATGAACCCTATCGCAAATTGGTATGGACGGGGGAAGCGGTTCCCTTTGTGCCCAGTTATTATGAGGACTCCCTGGTCTGCTATTCCTTCAGTAAAGCTGTTTCATTGCCGGGGGAGCGGATCGGCTATATCCTGGTTTCACCCTCTATGAATAACGCTGCCGATGTTTATGCCGCGGTTTGCGGCGCGGGAAGAGCCCTGGGATTTGTTTGCGCGCCCAGCCTGTTACAATTTACGGTGGCCGAATGTATCGATGAGACATCGGATTTCAGCATTTACCGCCAAAACAGAGAGCTGTTATCCGGTGAATTAGCCCGTATCGGTTATGATGCGGCGCCTCCCGACGGAGCCTTTTATCTCTTTACGAAGGCTTTGGAACCGGATGCTTATGCATTCTGCCAGCGAGCAAAGAAGTATGAACTTTTGTTGGTGCCAAGCGATGATTTCGGGTGCACCGGCTATGTGCGGATCGCCTATTGCGTTACTACCGAGCAGATCAAGCGGGCTATTCCCGCCTTTGAAAAGTTATATGAGGAATATCAAAAATGAGTAAATTAGACGAAGCAAGAAAACAGATCAATGAGATCGATCAAAAAATGGCAGATCTTTTCGCCGCCCGTATGAAGGCGGTGGAATTAGTCGCCGCCCATAAGAAAGAGGTTGGAATGCCGATCCTGGATACTGCCAGAGAAGAAGAGGTGATCCGCAAAAACGCACAGTTTATGCAGGATGAAACCTTGAAATCATATTATGTAAACTTCTTGAAGTATAATATGACGCTGTCCCGCAGTTATCAGCATCGTCTTTTGGAGGGGATGCGGGTGGCTTATAGCGGTGTGCCCGGCGCTTTTGCGGATATTGCCGCCAAAAAGATCTTTCCCGATGGCTCTTCGGTTCCCTATAAGGATTTTAAAGCCGCTTATGAAGCAGTGGTAAACGGAGAATGCGATTGCGCGGTTCTTCCCATTGAGAACAGCTATGCGGGCGATGTTTCCCAAGTAATGGATCTTGCTTTTTTCGGATCTCTCTTCATTAACGGTGTTTACGATATGGAGATCGTGCAGAATCTCTTGGGTATTCCCGGCGCAACGGTTCGGGATGTAAAGGAGGTCATCAGCCATCCTCAGGGTCTGGGTCAGTGCGCGGAATATATCCGCAGCCATGATTTTATCAGCCATGAGATGACCAATACCGCCCTTGCGGCAAAGCAAGTGGCAACCGAGGGAAGAAAGGAGCTGGCAGCCATTGCCAGTGCCGAAACCGCAGAGATTTACGGTCTGACCGTTTTGGATAAAAACATCAATGCCAGTAGTGCCAATACTACCCGTTTTGCGGTGTTTTCCCGCTATGCAAACCGTAATGAACAGCGGGATAACTACTTTGTTATGAACTTTACGGTAAAGAATGAGGCGGGCGGTCTCGGAAAGGCCATTTCCGCCATTGGAGAAGCCGGCTTTAACCTGCGCGCTCTCAAGAGCCGCCCCAGCAAGGAACTGATCTGGGAGTATTATTTCTTTGCTGAGGGTGAAGGGAATATCAACAGCGCCCAAGGTAAAGCAATGTTGGAAGAATTGAAGAAGCATTGCAGTACCGTAAAGGTCGTCGGTTCTTTTGAGAAAGAGCAAATTTTAGTATAAAGAGGAATTAAAATGATCATTCCCATTGAATTAGGTGCAGAAAGCTATAATATTTGGTTGGAACGCGGCGCTTTAGGGAAGGCCGATACCTTCTTTAAGTTGGAGCGCAAGGTACTGATCGTGACAGATAGCGGTGTTCCAAGCCAATATGCCGAAACCATTGCTTCTCTTTGCAAAGAAGCCTATATCGAGGTGTTTTTGCAGGGGGAGGCCCAAAAGAATATGGATACCTATCAGGCGATTTTAAGTCGCTTGGTGCAGGAGGGCTTTTCCCGCAGTGACTGCGTTGTTGCCGTCGGCGGCGGAGTAACCGGTGATATGGCGGGTTTTGCGGCGGCATCCTATATGCGCGGTATTGATTTTTATAATGTGCCCACAACGGTGCTTTCCCAGGTGGATTCCTCCATCGGCGGAAAGGTTGCCATTGATTTCAAGGGCTATAAGAACATTGTCGGTGCCTTTTATCAGCCGAAAGGGGTATTGATCGACCCCGAGGTCTTGAAAACGCTTCCTTCGCGTCAGATCGCCAATGGACTGGCAGAAGCAGTCAAAATGGCGGCCACCTGTGATCAAGGGCTTTTTGAAGAACTGGAGACCAAGGACCCTCTGCTCTTTATTGATCGGGTGATCGAGGGGTCTTTACGGATCAAGAAAAGCATTGTGGAGCAGGACACCAAGGAGACCGGCTTGCGAAAGGTTTTGAATTTCGGTCATACGGTTGGTCATGCCATTGAAAGCGTTTCCGGCCTTTCGGAGCTGTATCACGGAGAATGCGTTGCACTCGGAATGCTGATCATGGCGGCGCCCGATGTAAGAGCGCGCCTTGGGAAGGTTTTGGAGCGGATCGGTCTTCCCACTGAGTATGCCTTTGATCGGGAGCAGGTTATTTCCGCTATGTCTATGGATAAAAAGGTATCGGGGGACAAGATTACGGTTGTAACCTTGCCCGAAATCGGCCGATTTGAGTTTGAAACGCTGACTTTAGATGCATTGAATCAAAAGATGAGGGAGGTTCTTTAAAATGAAGAATACCTTTGGCGATCATTTGAGCGTAACGCTGTTTGGAGAAAGCCACGGAAAAAGCATCGGTGTTGTTTTGGATGGCTTGGCGCCCGGCATTGCGGTAGATGAAGAGATGATCCGCAAGCAGTTAACCAAGCGCCGCCCCGCAGGGAAGATCTCTACTGCGCGGCAAGAGCAGGATGAATTTACGATTGAAAGCGGTGTGTTTAACGGTTATACCACCGGCACTCCTCTTTGCCTTTTGATTTCCAATACGGCCCAGCATTCCAAGGATTACTCCGCAACCCGCAGTAAGGCCCGACCCGGCCATGCGGATTATACCGCTTTTTGCAAGTATCATGGCTATGAGGATTTTCGCGGAGGCGGCCATTTCAGCGGAAGAGTCACCGCAGGCTTGGTTGCCGCAGGTGCGATTCTTTTGCCCGCCTTGGAAAAGAAGGGTATCAGCATTGCCACCCATATGAGCCGTTGCGGCGGGGTAGAGGATCGCGGCTTTGAGGATCTCAAAGCAGATATGAATCAATTGAATGAGTCAGATTTCCCTGTTCTTTCGGAAAGTGCGGCGGCCGCGATGCATCGGGCTATTGAAGCGGCGGCTGAAGAGGGAGATAGTGTCGGCGGAGTTCTGGAAACGGTGATTACCGGTGTTCCTGCAGGCGTTGGGGAGCCTTGGTTTGATACTGTGGAAGGTCTTTTGGCCAAAGGCTTATTCAGTATTCCCGCTGTGAAGGGTGTTTCCTTTGGGGATGGCTTTGATCTTGCCGATCAAAGGGGAAGTGAGGCCAACGATCCCTTCCAATGGACAGAGGATTCGGTTATTACAACCAAAAACAGCAACGGCGGAATCAATGGCGGTATTTCAAACGGCATGCCGATTATTATCCAAACCGTTGTGAAACCGACCCCGTCGATTTATCAAGAGCAGAATACAGTGGATTTTATGAATAAGGAAAACACCACCCTGCAGATCCAAGGGCGTCATGACCCTTGTATTGTCCATCGGGCAAGAGTGGTTGCTGATAGCATCTGTGCTTTGGTGATCGCTGATCTGCTGACGGGACGCTTCGGCACCGATTTTTTAGGAGAAACCAAATGAAATACGGATTGATCGGCGAAAAATTGGGTCATAGCTTTTCCAAGGTGATCCATGAAAAGTTGGCCGACTATACTTATGATCTGAAAGAGCTGTCTCCCGAGCAGGTGGAAGCTTTTATTAAGGGAAGAGCGTTTAATGCTATTAATGTAACGATCCCCTACAAGCAAGTGGTGATGCCGTTTTTGGACGAGATCAGCCCGCAAGCCCAAGCCATCGGTGCGGTGAACACTGTTGTGTGTAAAGGCGAAAAACTTTACGGATATAACACCGATTTTTTCGGGATGCGGGCGCTGATCAAGCGCGCCGGTATGGAGATTTCCGGTAAAAAAGTATTGATCACCGGCTCCGGCGGTACCTCTCATACTGCGCGGGCGGTGGTCGAAGAGCTTGGGGCGAGGGAAGTGGTTGTTGCTTCCCGTTCCGGTCAAAACGGCGTTCCCTATGCAGTCGCAAAAGAAGAGCATAAAGATGCCCGCATCATAATTAATACGACCCCTTGCGGAATGTACCCCAACATTGACGATGCGGCAATCGATCTGAATGACTATCCGATGTTGGAGGGCTTGGTGGATGTTGTTTATAATCCCCTTCGAACCAGGCTTGTTGCAGAGGCTTTGGAGCGGGGGATCCCTGCGGTCGGCGGTTTATATATGCTGGTAGCCCAGGCGGCATATGCAGTTGAGCATTTTCTGGATACCGAAATTTCCGTTGCCGAAATCGAGCGTGTTTATAAGGAACTTGCTTTTTCCAAGGAAAACATTGTTTTGGTAGGGATGCCCGGCTGCGGAAAATCAACTGTCGGAAAAGAATTGGCGAAGAAATTGACCCGCCCCTTTCATGATACCGATCAGATGATCACGGAACGGTATGGAAAAACTCCCGCTGAGATCATTCGGCAGGAGGGAGAGTCTGCTTTCCGCGAAAAAGAGGCAACAGTGATTCGAGAGCAGGCGGCTTCGCTTACCGGCAGTATTATTGCCACCGGCGGCGGCGCGATCCTGCGGGATGATAATGTTCGCTTTTTGAAATTAAACGGAAAAACGGTGTTTCTGGATCGTTCTTTGTCTCATTTGGCAGTCACCGCCGATCGGCCGCTCTCTTCGGATCGGAAATTGCTGGAACAGCGGTATCAGGAACGGTATCCGCGGTATCAACGTATTGCAGATATTGCTGTACCTGCCGATGAAGTACCGGAATTAATATGTGAAATGATTTTGAAGGAATTGCAAAAATGAAGATTCTTGTGATCAACGGACCTAATTTGAATATGCTCGGCATTCGTGAACCCGGGATTTACGGAAAAGAGACCTATGAGACTCTATTGGAAAAGATCCGCGCTTTTTGCGCCGCCAAAGGGGTGGAGGTATCTTTTTATCAGTCCAACCATGAAGGGGATCTGGTAGATGCCATTCAGGGTGCTTACGGAAAAATGGATGGCATTGTGATCAATCCCGGTGCCTATACTCATACCAGCATTGCTCTTTTGGATGCGGTGAAGGCAGTCGGAATACCAACGGTGGAGGTTCACATCTCGGATGTGAGCAGTCGCGAGGAGTTTCGGCAGATCAGCTATATTCGCGCCGCTTGCGTGAAAACCATCACCGGTCATGGGACTGACGGTTATTTGGAAGCCATCGATTTTTTATGCGCGGAGGCAGAAAAATGACCGTCAGGATTGAGGCCGGAAAAGCCAAAGGCAGAGTTGTTGCGCCGCCTTCCAAAAGCATGGCGCATCGTTATTTGATCGCCGCTGCCTTGGCGGAAGGAAAGAGCGTTGTGCGCGGAATTTCCTATTCCCAGGACATTCTCGCTACCATCGATTGCCTTTCGGCGCTGGGAATTCAAATTGAAAAGCAGGAAGAGGCGGTAACGGTCTATGGCGGCACTCTTCTTTTTCCGAAGAGCGAATTATTTTGCCGTGAAAGCGGAAGCACCCTGCGGTTTATGCTGCCTCTTTGCCTGCTCAGCGGCGAAAAGGCGATTTTAAAAGGCAGTGAGCGACTGATGGAGCGCCCTCTTTCGGTTTATGAAAAACTGATCGAGGAAAAGAATTTCTTTTTTGAGCGAAAAGCAGGCGCTGTGACGGTTTCCGGCAGGCTGGAGGCCGGCACTTATCAAGTGGACGGAAGCGTCAGCAGCCAGTTTATTACCGGCCTGGTGTTTGCATTACTGACCCGAGCGGGGGAGAGCTTTATACGGCTGACGGGAAAGGTGGAAAGCCGTTCCTATATTGACCTGACCATTGATGCCCTGCGGGAATTCGGCTTTGATGTAGACTGGAAAGAAGAAAATGTTCTTCGGTTGGCGGGCGGAAAGGGAATGGCCCGCGATATAACGGTTGAAGGCGATTATTCCAATGCTGCTTTTTTTGATGCTCTTACAGTTTTGGGCGGATCGGTAGCGGTGGACGGGCTGAAGGATCATTCCCTGCAGGGAGATCAGGTCTACGGCGATTATTTCCAAAAATTGGCGCAGGGGAGACCGACCTTATCTCTTGCGGATTGCCCTGATCTGGGGCCGATCCTCTTTGCGGTTGCGGCGGCATTAAACGGTGGAGAATTCACCGATACAGCTCGCTTGAAGATCAAAGAGAGCGATCGGGGCGCCGCTATGGCGGAGGAATTGAAAAAATGCGGAGTCTCCTTGGTTTTAGAGGAAAACCGCATCATTGTACCGGGGCAGTCGCTCATAAAGCCCGACCGGGTGATCGATGGGCATAATGATCATCGGATCGTGATGGCAATGGCCATCTTATTGACCTGCGTTGGCGGTCAAATCAACGGAGCAGATGCGGTTGCCAAGAGCATGCCGGACTTTTTTGAAAGATTATCTTCTTTAGGGATCGAGGTCATAAGGGAATGAAGTTAAATAAAAACGCAAATACAAATATTTTGATCGTCGGCTTAGGCCTTTTGGGCGGTAGCTATGCTATGGCGTTGAAAAAGAAGGGCTACCATGTGGAGGCGATCACCAAAACGCAATCCTCGATTGATTTTGCATTGAAGCATGGCTTGATCGATGCCGGCTCGGTTTCGGTGGAGGAAGAAATGGTGAAGCGGGCGGATCTGACTGTTTTCGCGCTCTATCCCCATATCTTTATAGATTGGTTGAAGGAGTATCAGCATTTATTTCGCTCCGGTGCCATTTTGACGGATGTGACCGGTGTTAAAGGCAGTGTTGTTGCGGAGATTCAGGAAATGCTGCGGGAGGATGTGGAATTTATTGCGGCCCATCCTATGGCTGGTAAGGAAGTCTACGGTGTTGAAAACGCTGATGATAAGATTTTTGAGGGAGCGAACTATATCGTTGTTCCCACAGAAAAAAACAGCGAGGAGGCGATTGCTCTTTGTGAGGAGTTGGGATGGGAATTGGGTTTTCACTCGGTTTCCCGCTTATCCCCCGAAGAGCATGATGAGATGATCGCTTATCTTTCGCAGCTGACCCATTGCATCGCGGTTACCTTGATGTGTTGCCACGATAATGAAAACCTGGTTGCCTATACCGGTGACTCTTTTCGGGATCTGACCCGCATTGCCAAGATCAATGATGCAATGTGGAGCGAGCTTTTTATGATGAATAAGCCCGCTTTACTGGAGCAGATGGATCTTTTTATGGAAAAATTCAAAGAATTAAGAGACGATCTGGAATGCGGAAATGTGGAAGATATGCGCGAAATGATGCGTCTTTCCACAATGCGGCGGAAGTTTTTTGATCGGTAAGAAAGGGAAAATACGATGAATATGGAATTCACAAGGAAACTGCCGATTCCTCAGGAGATCAAGAAGCAGTATCCGGTAACAGCAGAGATGCAACGGATCAAGGCGGAGCGAGACGAAGAGATCCGCAAGGTATTTGCAGGGGAGAGCGATCGGTTTATTTTAGTGATCGGCCCTTGCTCGGCCGACAGCAAAGAATCGGTTCTGGATTATATCAGCCGTCTGCGCACATTGGAGGATAAGGTAAAGGATAAGATCCTGATCATTCCCCGCATTTATACGAATAAACCCCGTACCACCGGTGATGGCTATAAGGGAATGCTTCATCAGCCCGATCCCAATGAGAAGCCGGATATGCTGAAGGGGATTGTTGCCATTCGGGATATTCATATCAGTGCATTGAAGGATTATCAATTTTCCTGCGCCGACGAGATGCTGTATCCCGAGAATCATCGCTATCTTTCCGATCTCCTTTCTTATGTTGCGATCGGGGCGCGGTCGGTAGAAGATCAGCAGCATCGTCTTACTGCAAGCGGCTTGGATATTCCGGTGGGGATGAAAAATCCCACAGGCGGCGATCTTTCGGTGATGATGAATGCGCTGACTGCTGCTCAGCATTCCCATACCTTCATCTATCGCGGCTGGGAGGTTATCAGCCAAGGAAACCCCTATGCCCATGCGATCTTAAGAGGTTATATCGACAGCAGCGGCCGTTCCTTGCCCAATTATCATTATGAGGATCTGCGCCAGCTGTATAATCTTTATGAAGCCTCCCGGTTGGCGAACCCCGGTGTGATTGTGGATACCAATCACGCCAATTCCGGCAAGCAGTATCTGGAGCAGGTGCGTATTGCCAAGGATGTGCTCCACAGCTGCCGCCAGCATAGCGATATCCGCAAGCTGGTCAAGGGCCTGATGATCGAAAGCTACATTGAAGACGGCGCCCAAAAGATCGGAGAGTATTGCTACGGGAAGTCCATTACCGATCCCTGCCTCGGCTGGGAAAAGACCGAGCGGTTGGTACTGGATATTGCCGATAAATGGTAGAATAAAAAGAGCTGAAGAAATCTTCAGCTCTTTTTATTTTTAATTGCGAGCAGGCCTGTAAGCCGAGTTCTGTCGAGAACAGTCATCTATCTGGGACATTTGTTGCCAAATGCCTCAAGCCACGCTTTCGAGGTTCAAACAGGCGGATCACCCTCGCCTCTGTCGGTGTTGCATCAAATAGGGTTTACAGACCCCCTATGTCACCATAAGGGGTGGTGAGCTCTTACCTCGCCGTTCCATCCTTACCGAAATAATCGGCGGTTTATTTCTGTTGCACTATCCCTGAAGTCGCCTTCGGTGGGCGTTACCCACTATCCTGATCCGTGATGCTCGGACTTTCCTCCGCGGCTTTATGCCACGGCGACTGTTCGGCCTACTCGCAATTAATATAGCACAGAATTTCAAAAAAGTAAATAAATATATTGCTAATTTTATGATAAAATTATATAATAAAGTTGTATGCAAAAATTTGGAAACCTAAAAGCGTAATTGTTTTTTAGGAGGGAATAAAATGAATCATTTAGATCGCTTTAAAAGGGATGTTTTCGGGAAAACGGTCGGTGTTGTGGGGATCGGCGTGTCCAATACTCCCATCATTACCATGCTGGCGGAAATGGGCGTGAAGGTGTTTGCTTTTGATAAGCGCCCCGAGGAGCAGCTGGGAGATCCCGGAAAGGCCTTGAAAAAAATGGGAGTTCAGATGGTCTGCGGTCCCGATTATATGAATCATCTGGCGGGGGATTGGATCATCAAGACTCCCGGAATGCGGTTTGATCATCCCGCTCTTCTGAAGGCCAAGGAACAGGGAAGTGTTATCACCAGCGAAATGGAACTGTTTTTTGAGTATTGCCCTTGTCCCATCATTGCGGTCACCGGCAGCGACGGAAAGACGACCACCACCAGCCTTATCTTTGAGATGCTTCGGCGTACCGACCGCAAGGTGCATTTGGGCGGCAATATCGGATATCCGCTGTTCTGCCGACTGGACCAGATCGGCGCGGAGGATCTGGTGGTTGCCGAGCTGTCCAGCTTTCAACTTCATACATTGCGAAAGAGCCCTCATATCAGCGTTGTAACCAATCTTTCGCCCAACCATCTGGATGTTCATAAGGACATGGAGGAATATACCGAGGCGAAGGCGAATATCTTCCGCTATCAAAATGATAAGGATCTTCTGATCCTCAATGAGGATAATGCGGTTACTGCCGGCTTTAAATCCCGTGCAAAGGGGAAGACGAAGATGTTTTCCTTCCATACCGAGCCCGACGGGGAGGGCGCATTTTACAAGGACGGTGCCATCTATCTCCGCGATGAAGCGGGTCTTTCCCATAAATTATTGGATCGCTCCGATCTTTTACTGCGCGGCGATCATAATGTTGAAAACTTTATGGCCGCGGTCTTGGCGGTGGGGGATCTTTGCCCTATCGAGGTGATTGTTGATGTGGCGAAAAACTTCGGCGGAGTTCGCCATCGGATGGAGTTTATCCGCGAGATCAACGGAGTTCGTTTTTATAACGATTCCATCGGCTCTTCGCCCACCCGCACCATTGCCACTCTTCATAGCTTTGACCGAAAGGTGCGGCTGATCGCAGGCGGTTATGATAAGAAGATTCCTTATGATGCGCTTGGACCTGTTGTTTCCCGGCGGGTCAAGAAGCTGTATCTTTGCGGCGCAACCGCTGAGAAGATCCGTGATGCTGTGCGTGCTTGCGACAGCGAGATGCCCATTGATCTTTATCGGGATCTTAAAACGACCGTCGAAACTGCTTATGAGGAATCAGAGCCCGGTGATATTATCTTGCTTTCCCCTGCATCGGCAAGCTTTGATCAATTTAAAAACTTTGAGGAACGGGGCGATTATTTCGTTTCCGTTGTGAAGGAATTGAAATGAAAAATCTTCAAAACTATCTTTTTGAACTTTGCGGAGAGCATCTGCCTTCCGGTTTTGAAGCGGCCGCTTCAGGTGTGAAGGAGTTGCTTGCTCCGCTGGTGGATGAATGCTATACCGATAAGGCGGGAAATGTGATCGGTCATCGGCGGTCGGCGTTGCCCGGCGCTAAAAAGGTCTTGCTGGATGCCCATCTGGATGAGATCGGGCTGATGGTTACTAAGATCGATGAACACGGCTTTTTGCATTTCACCAATCTTGCGGGATTTTCCGCTACCTGCCTTCCTGCTTCGATGGTTACGGTAAAAGGGAGACGCCCCTTGCCCGGAATAGTGGCCACCCTGCCGCCCCATCTTTTAACAAAGGAAGAGAGTAAAAAGCCGCTTTCTATGAAGAAGATGGTAATCGATATCGGTTATTCCGCCGAGCGCGCCAAGGAATTGGTTCAGGTAGGGGATCCCATTGTTTTACGGCAGAGCTGCGCTGATCTTTTGAATGACCGTGTTGCCGGAAAGGCACTGGATAACCGCGCCGGTGTTGCGGTTCTTTTGGACACTTTGGCCACCTTGCAAAAAATGCCTTTGCCGGTAGAACTATATGTTTGCTTTTCAACCGGAGAGGAGTTCAGCGGGTTTGGCGCCCGCCATGCTGCTTGGGCGCTGGAGCCGGATGAGGCGCTGATCGTGGATGTGACCCATGGGGTCTCAGCCAATACACCCAAATCCAAAGCCTTTGAGTTGGGGAGCGGCGCCGCTATTGGGATTTCTCCTGTATTGAGCGGCGATGTTACCGCCCAATTGCTCTCTTTGGCGGAGCAATATAAGATTCCCTATACCCGCGAAGCTATGAGCGGTCGCACCGGTACCAACAGTGATTATATTGCCGTCTCTAAAAAGGGGGTACGGGCCGGATTGGTCTCTATTCCCCTGCGGTATATGCATAGCGGTTGCGAGGTGATCGACCTTTCGGATATGAAAGCTTGCTCCCAACTGATCAGTCGCTATATCCATCGTGGAGGTGCCAAGTATGAATAAGCAATTGAGTTATTTGACATCGCTTTTTGGTGCATCCGGCAGCGAGGGGGATGTGCGGCAGGCGGTGATCAATGAGATCCGCGAATATTGCGATGAAATTGAAGTGGATGCCCTCGGAAATGTGATCGCATTTAAAAAGGGCAGTATGGAAGCGCCCTTTACGATGATGCTTTCGGCTCATATGGATGAGGTTGCGCTGATGATCACCCATATCGATGAAAGCGGATATCTGAAGTTTGATTCGGTGGGCGGCATCGATCCGCGGATCCTGCCCGGAAAGCATGTTGCTATCGGACGGCGGAAATATCACGGTGTGATCGGTGTTCAGGCGCCTCATCTGGTGAAGGCGGAAGAGGAAACCGCTCCGAAGATGGAGGATCTCTTCATTGATTTCGGCGCTAAGGATCGCGAGGAGGCCGAGCAATATGTGACTGTTGGCGATATGGTCGGCTTTCAGTCGGATTATCAGGAGTTCGGTGAGAATCTGGTGCGGGCGAAGGCCTTGGACGATCGCGCGGGCTGTTATGTTCTGATCGAGATGCTGAAAAAGGATCTGCCTTTTGATGCTTATTTTGTGTTTACGGTTATGGAGGAGATCGGTTGCCTTGGGGCGGTGACAGCCGCCTACGGTGTGCGTCCTCAATACGCTTTGGTTTTAGAGGGTACGACTGCCGGCGATATCCATACCGAGAAAGATAAGACTGCAGTTTGCAAGGTCGGAAGCGGTCCGGTTGTCTCTTTTATGGACAACAGCAATATTTATGATCGCGAACTTTATAAGCTTGCCTTGGCGGTAGCGGAGGAAAACGAAATTCCGTTGCAGACCAAGCAGGCGGTTGCCGGCGGGAATGAGAGCGGAACCATTCAGCGCTCTTTAGACGGTTGTAAAGTATTGGCTTTATCGATTCCTTGCCGCTATATCCATTCGCCCGTCAGCGTTGCTTCTCTGGAGGATATCGAGAATACCGGCAGACTTGCTCTGGCGATTATGAATAATCTACTGTAGGAGAGAGATCAATGATCGAAAAGATTCATGAATTAGTGCAAAGAAAAGGCGTTTCCGGCAATGAGAAGGCTGTTGCCGCTTATATCAAAAATCAGATCCTGCCTTATGCCGATAAGGTCTATGAAGATACCCTGGGCAATTTGGTTGCCGTTCGCAGAGGAGATGGCCCCAAGGTCATGGTGATGGCTCATATGGACGAGATCGGTCTGGTGGCCACCTTTGCGGATGAAAAAGGCTTTGTCCGTGTTTCGTCGGTGGGCTATGTAAATCCCAAGAATACCGTTGGACGGCCGGTTGTTTTTGAAAACGGTGTAAAAGGTGTTTTTGTATGCGGCGATGAAGAGAAAAAGGATCTGAAACTAACGGATTGCTATGTGGATATCGGGGCGGCAGACCGTAATGAGGCCTTGAAGCGTATTGAGATCGGAATGACTGCATCCTTTTTGAGCGAGACCTTTGAGACGGGCAGTAAGATCGTTTCCAATGCTTTGGATAACCGTGTAGGTTGCTATTGCCTGATGGAAGCTCTGCGGAGGGTGAAGGAGCCGACCTGCGAGTTTTACGCAGTTTTTACGGTGCAGGAAGAGGTCGGCTTGCGCGGTGCCAAGGTTTCGGGCTTTGAAATAGCGCCGGATGTTGCTTTGGCGGTGGATGTTACCTTGAGCGGAGACCATCCCGATGCAGAGCATACGGCGTCGGAGCTGGGAAAGGGAACTGCCATTAAGATCCGTGACCGCTCAGCGATCTGCTCCAAGGAAATTGTGGAGGATCTGGAAAACCTCGCGCGGCGCAAGGGAATTGATGTTCAGCGGGATGTTTTGTCCTCCGGCGGTACCGATATCGGCAGTGTGCAACTGCTGGGTCAGGGTGTGCAGGTGGGCGGCTTGAGCATTCCCATTCGTTATTGCCATTCCGCAGTGGAAATGGCGGATAAAAAAGATATTGAAGCAACCGTTGCCTTATTGGTGGCATACTTGGAAAAATGAGTTGCTTTTCTATTAATATTTTGTTATAATATTTGATATTGCTTTAATAAGAGGAAGTGACACTTTGCGTTTAAAATGTTTGGACATACAGGGATTTAAATCCTTCCCCGATAAGATCAACATCGGGTTCGACAGCGGAATTACCGCCATTGTGGGCCCCAACGGCTCCGGTAAGAGTAATGTTTCCGATGCGATCCGCTGGGTGCTGGGTGAGCAATCGAATAAAAGCCTTCGCAGTACAAAGATGGAGGATGTGATCTTCTCGGGTACTGCCAAGCGCAAGCCCCAGGGCTTTGCCGAGGTCAGCCTGACCATCGACAACAGTGACCACGCCTTGGATGTGGATTATAACGAGGTGATGATCACCCGTCGGTATTATCGCAGTGGTGAAAGTGAATACTTTATCAATAAATCTCCCGCCAGACTTCGGGATATCCATGAACTCTTTATGGATACCGGTATCGGACGGGACGGTTATTCGATCATCGGGCAAGGTACCATTGATCAGATCCTTTTGGGCAAGAGCGATGAGCGTCGCTCCATGCTGGAGGAAGTGGCGGGGATCTCCAAGTTCCGTTATCGCAAGAATGAAGCGGAGCGGAAGCTTTCGGCTACCGAAGAAAACCTGATCCGCCTTAATGATATTGTGGGTGAATTGGAAGAGCGTCTGCCCGGCTTGGAACGGCAGGCGGAAAAAGCCCGCAAATACTTAACTATGTATGAAGAGAAAAAGGATCTGGAGATCTCTCTTTGGCTGGATGATCTGGATCAGATCAAAGAAAATGCCCGCAAGATCGATGAGCAGTATAATATTTCTAAAGGGCACCTTTCCGATCTTACTTTGGAAGTGGACAACATCGAGCGGGAGATCAACCAGCTCTTCGAGGAGAATATTCAGATCACGACTGAGATCGATCAGATCCATCAGCAGCAAACCGCTTGGGAAGAGGAATTGGGTTCCGTCACTTCCCAAAAGGCTGTATTAGAGAGCCAGGCAGAGTTTGAGCAGGGGGTCATCGATCGGCTGGAGCAGGAACTGACCTCAGTCAGCAACCGCCGGGAGGAGACAGAAGGGCGGATCACCGAGCTCCACCAAGAAATTGAGAGCAAAACAACTGACATTGCCGCCATCGATGAAAAGATTGCCGGGATCTTAAGTGAGATTCAGGAGATCACCGCCAAGAGCGAGGATCAGCAACGCAAAACCGGCGCTTTGCAGCAGGAGTTGCTGGAAAACGGCGGCGAGCGCAATCGCTTGCAGATGGAAATGATCTCGGTACGTTCCGGCATTGAATCCCATCAGGGGCGGATCGCGGATCTTGCCTCTGCCCGCGCAGGGCAGATGGAGCAGACGGCTCAGGTGGAGCAGGAGCTCTCGGAGCTGGATGCCCAGCGCAAGGAAAAGGAAGAAGAGAAGATCAGCGAGCAAAATGCTTTGGCGGGTCTTCGCAAAATGGTGGAGATCAAAAACCGCAATTATGAAGAAGCTTTAGCGGCGGAGCAGAAATGCGCTTCAGAATGCAACGCCTTGGAGCAGCGCAGTCATATTCTTTCGGAGATGGAAAAGCATCTGGAGGGCTTTGGCGGCGCAGTAAAAGCTGTGTTGGAGCAGAGTCGCAGAGGAGTGCTTCAGGGGATTGTCGGCCCCGTTTCCAAGCTGATCAAGGTAGACGAGGAATACTTGGTCGCTATTGAGACCGCTTTGGGTGCCGCTATTCAGAATATTGTGACCAAAGACAGTGTTTCGGCAAAAAATGCCATGCTCTGGCTGAAGCGCCAGGGTGGCGGCCGCGCTACTTTCCTGCCTTTGAACAGCCTGACCCCCAAGGGGATCAAGGAGGATTACTCCAAGAGTGCAGGCTTTATCGGGATCGCCGATCAGTTGATCGAGATCGATCCCGCCAATCGCAAAGCGATTGAGTTTTTGCTGGGCAGAACCTTGGTCTGCGAGACCATTGACCATGCCATTGCCCTGGCCAAGACCATCCAGAATCGCTATAAGATCGTGACTCTGGATGGGCAGGTGATCAATGCGGGCGGTTCCATGACCGGCGGCAGCGCTGCCAAGAGCGGCGGTCTGCTTTCCCGCGGTCTGGAATTGGAGCGTATTGAAAAAGAATTAATTGAAAAGAATAAGAAGCATGAAGAATTGGCGGCTAAGCTGGATAGCGCCGGCCGCGAAAAGAATACGCTGGATGCGCGGTTGACCGGCTCCGAGGATGCCATTCATGTTTTGGAAGAGGAATTGACCCGTATCGATGGTCTTTACGAGAGCAAGGAAGTCGTACTCAATTCCTATCGCGAGTTGATCAACGGATATGATCGGGAGACCGAGACTGTTCGGGACGCTATTCAAACTGCCGAGGAGCGCTGTGCCGCATTGCAAACCCAGATCAGCGGTCTGGAAGAGAAGGCGGCCGCTTTGCAGGAGCAGTTGACCTCCCTGCAGGGCTTGAGCTCCGGTGATCAAGAGCGGATGGAAGCCTTGAAGCAGAATTCTGCCGCTTTTGAGATGGATAAAATGAGTCTCTTTAAGGAGATCGAGGGTATCCGTACTTTGATCGGGCAATTGGAAAATCAATTGAACCTGATCGGTCAGGAGGCCGAAGAAAAGACGGTTCAGATCGCTGAATCCAAAGGACGCATCGAATCGGCAAATGCGGCGGCCAAGGAACTGGATGGACAGGCGCAGGAATTGCGCTCCCGCCAGGCAAAAGGGGAGGAGCGCACCCGCGCCCTTACCGAGCAACGGCAGGAGCAGGAACGCCGCCAAACTCAATATCGCGCTGAGCAGAAGGAAAAGAGCGCGGCTAAGGAAAAGCTGATTGAAGAGGTTTCCCGTCTGGATAATAAGCTTTCCGGCGTTGCTGAGCAATCAGATCGTCTGATCGCCCAGCTGCTGGATATCTATGAACTGACGGTGACTGATGCCCGCGCAGTGGCCAAGCCCCTGGAGGATAAAGGAGAGGCAAAGAAGCGGGTTCACGCGCTGAAGGGCAGTACCAAGGCTTTGGGCAGTGTGAACATTGAGGCCATCGAAGAATATACCATCGTTAAAGAGCGCTATGACTTTATGAACGGTCAGGTGCAGGATCTGATTCAATCCAAGAATGAATTGGAGAAGATCATTCGGGAACTGCTTTCTCAGATGAAGGATATCTTCAGCGAGAAGTTTGCACAGTTGAACCACGAATTCCAGCAGGTCTTTACCGAGCTGTTTGGCGGCGGTACTGCAAAATTGGTGCTCAGCGATCCCGAGGATGTGCTGAACTGCGATATCGATGTTAAGGCGGCGCCTCCCGGAAAGATCATCAAGAATCTGGTGTCTCTCTCGGGTGGTGAGCGTGCCTTTACCGCTATTTGTTTGTATTTTGCTATTCTGAAGGTGCGCCCCACCCCCTTCTGTGTGGTGGATGAGATCGAGGCGGCCTTGGATGATGTGAATGTTACCCGTTTTGCAAGTTATCTGAGACATTACTGTTCTACCACCCAGTTTGTTTGTATTACCCACCGCCGCGGTACTATGGAAGAGGCGGATGTTCTTTACGGCGTCACCATGCCGGAGCAGGGTATTTCCAAACTGCTGACCATTAATGTAAATGAAATTGCAGAGCAATTAAAGATTTAAAGGATTTTAGAATGGGATTTTTTGAGAAACTGAAGCGTGGCCTTTCCAAGACCTCCAAAACCCTTACCTCTCAGATCGATTCGGTGCTTGCCGCATTCGGAAAGATCGATGAGGAGCTGTTTGAGGAACTGGAAGAAACCCTGATCATGGCCGATATCGGTGTGGATACCACCATGGAGATCATTGAGCGTCTTCGCAAGGAGGTGCGTCATGGCCGTATTACCAAGCCCGAGGAGATCCGCGGGCAATTGGTGGAGATCATCGGCGGAATCATGGAAGAGGAAGTTCCCCCCATGGTTCTTGACTCCAAGCCTTCGGTGATTTTGCTGATCGGGGTAAACGGAGTGGGGAAGACCACCACTGCGGCCAAGCTGGCCAAGATCTATAAGGATCAAGGGAAAAAAGTAATCTTCGGCGCGGCCGATACCTTCCGCGCGGCGGCTGCAGAGCAGCTTTCCGAATGGGCAGATCGGGTTGGCGTTGATATTATCAAAAGTCAGCAAGGAGCCGATCCTGCCGCAGTTGTGTTTGATACGGTGCGAGCCGCACAAGCAAGAAATTGCGATCTGATCATTTGTGATACTGCAGGGCGCCTTCATAATAAAGTGAATTTGATGAACGAATTGGCAAAGATCCATAAGGTGATCGAAAGTCAATTGCCGGAGGCGGATTTTGAGGCGTTGCTGGTATTGGATGCCACCACCGGTCAGAATGCGATGAATCAGGCGCAGGAGTTTAAAAAGGTAACGGCCCTTACCGGTGTGGTATTAACCAAGCTGGACGGAACCGCAAAGGGCGGTATGGCCATTCCCCTGAAGGCAGAGATGGGCTTGCCCATTCGGTTTGTGGGGGTAGGGGAGCAGATGGATGATCTGCAGCCCTTTAACGGATATGATTTTGCAAAAGCATTGTTTTGAGGATCGGATATGAGAGCAGACGGAAGAAGCGAAAAACAAATCAGAAAAATTCAAATCATTAAAGATTTCACCATGCACGCCGAGGGAAGTGTACTGTATTGCCAAGGCAATACCAAGGTTCTTTGCACCGCAACGGTGGAAGAAAGCGTTCCGCCCTATCTTGCGGGAACCGGTAAGGGCTGGGTGACAGCGGAGTATTCCATGCTTCCCCGCGCTACCTCCACCCGCAATAAGCGGGATATCAGCAAGCTGAAGCAGGCGCCTCGCAGTACTGAAATTCAGCGGTTGATCGGCAGAGCCTTGCGGGGCGCGGTGGATCTTTCCTTGCTGGGTGAGCGCAGTATTATCATCGACTGCGATGTCATTCAGGCAGACGGAGGAACCCGTTGCGCTTCTATCAGCGGCGGATTTGTTGCGCTGGCACTGGCAATTGATCGTCTGATGAAGGCGGGCGAATTGAAGGTTAACCCCATCCAAAAGCAAGTGGCCGCTATTTCTGTGGGCGTTTCCGATGGGGTGCCGGTGGTGGATCTTTGCTATACCGAAGACTGCAAGGCCGATACCGATATGAATGTTGTGATGTCCTCCAAGGGCGGTTTTATTGAAATTCAAGGAACTGCCGAGGGGGAAGAGTTTGATAAAAAACAGCTGGATACTCTGCTGAATCTGGCTAAGGTCGGCTGTAATAAAATTTTTAAAGCGCAAAGTAAGGTGCTTGGATAATGGAAAAGAAGTTTGTGATCGCCACCAATAATCCTCATAAGGTGGTGGAATTTAAAAAGATCTTGACTCCGCTGGGAATCGAATGCGTCTCCTTAAAGGAAATGGGCATCGTTTGCGATGCGGAAGAGACCGGAACGACCTTTGCGGAGAATGCAAAGATCAAGGCGCAGGCGGTTTATGATATCTGCCATTTGCCTACCGTGGCCGATGACAGCGGAATCTGCGTGGATGCTCTGGGCGGAGAACCCGGTGTTTATTCCGCCCGCTATGGCGGCGATGGATATGATGATCCCGGTCGTATGTATCTCTTATTAAAGAATATGGAAGGCCAAGAAAACCGTGCCGCTCACTTTACCTCTGCGATCTGTTGCGTTTTAAACGATGATACGGTTTTAGAAGCGGAAGGCTATATTTTCGGTCAATTGACCCATGAGCCCCGCGGAGCCCACGGCTTTGGCTATGATCCCATCTTTTTGCCGGATGGATATGATCAGACCACTGCCGAGATGGAAGGAGAGGCGAAAAACGCCATCAGCCATCGGGGCAATGCCTTGAGAAAATTTGCAGAACAATTAAAGGAGTATTACCATGCTGAACAGTAAGCAACGAGCAAAACTGCGCGGACTTGCTTCGAAAGAGGATACCATTTTTCAATTGGGCAAAGAAGGAATTACCGAAAACTTCTTAAAAGCAGTGGATACTGCGCTGACTGCCCGCGAACTGATCAAGTTTCGGGTATTGGAAAGCGCAATGGTGGACCGCAAAGAGGCGGCCAATGAGATTGCGGCGGCAACCGGTAGCGAGGTAGTAACGGTGATCGGTACCAAGATCGTGCTCTATCGTCCCGCGAATCCCCCGGTTATTCAATTATAATGAGGAAAACTCTTTTATTTGGCGGAACCTTTGATCCGCCGCATAAAGGGCATTTGCATCTCTTGAGATCGGCAATGGCGCAGGAAGCCTTTGATCGCGTTATTCTGCTTCCCGCATTTATTCCGCCTCATAAAGACCATAAGCCCGCCCTCTCCTTTGAGGTGCGAAAAGGGATTTTGGAGGATTGGTTTGGAGAAATTCCGAATCTTACGATCTCCGATCTGGAAGAAAAGCGGGGAGGAAGAAGCTTCACGGTGGATACGGTGGAGGCTCTTCAGGCGGAGGATCCCGAGGATGCGCTCTATCTGCTGATCGGTTCGGATATGTTTCTCTCATTTGAGACCTGGCGCCGTTTTGAGGATCTGCTTAAAACAGTGTATCTGATGGTCGGATCCCGCGAGATGGGGGATTTTGATCGGATAGAGGCCTATAAAAATAAATTGGAGAGAAACTATAAGTGTAAAGGGATTATCCTTTGCAATATGGAGCCTGTTGTTTGTGCGTCTTCGGCTATTCGGGCTTCGGGAAACGGCCTTGCACAGCGTGCATTGGAGCACATCGGCAGGGAATTGGATGTAAAACGCGCCCGCCATACCATGCAGGTGGCAGATTATGCCAAAAAACTGTCTGTCGGTTGCGGGGTCGATCCTGAAAAAGCCTATCTGGCAGGTCTTTTGCATGATTGTACCAAATGTTATTCTACGGAATGGCATCTTCGCTATGCCGCGGAAAACGGAATCGAATTAAAAAAAGAGGATCGTGCCTGTCCTCAGGCATTGCATCAGTTCACCGGAGCGGTTTTTGCCGAAAAAGAACTTGGCGCTTCGGATCCTGAGATCCTTTCCGCCATCGCTTGTCACACAACGGGGAAGGCGAAGATGTCGCCTTTGGAAATGCTTCTGTTTTTTGCAGACAGTTGCGAGCCTGGAAGAGATTATCCGGGGGTCGAGGCGCTGAGAAAAGCGGGCGAGACCGATCTTTTGCGCGGAGTATGGATGTTATTTGAACATACCATCGGATATTTGAATGAAAAAAATGCTTTTTTGCATCCTAAAACAACGGAGGCAAGAGAAAGTTTATTGAAGGAGCTTGGAAACAATGGATGAAGCTGTAAAAATTGCGGTTAATGCGCTTAACAGCAGAAAAGCAATGGATATTGAAATCCTGCATGTTGGCGAGATCACGGTGATGGCAGATTATTTTATTATCTGCTCCGGGTCTTCTTCCACCCAGATTCGCACTCTGTGTGATGAAGTGGAATATATGTTGAAGGAAAAACTGGATCTGGCGCCCCTGCATCGTGAGGGTCATCAATCCTCCAATTGGATCTTATTGGACTATGGATTTATGATCGTGCATGTATTTCATCGGGAGGCCAGAGAGTTTTATAAATTAGAGCATTTATGGGCAGACGGAGATCATATCGACCCCGCCTCGCTGATCGAAGAGGAGGATGAGTAATCAATGAAGTATGATTACACCGCCATTGAAAAGAAATGGCAGAAGTATTGGGATGAAAATGAAACCTATAAGGTGGAGATCGACCATTCAAAGCCGAAGTTTTATGCTTTGGTAGAGTTTCCCTATCCTTCCGGACAGGGTCTTCATGTGGGTCATCCCCGCTCCTATACCGCGCTGGATATCGTCAGTCGTAAGAAGCGGATGGAAGGCTATAATGTATTGTATCCTATGGGCTGGGATGCTTTCGGTCTGCCTACCGAGAACTTTGCAATTAAGAATAAGATCCATCCTGCCATCGTCACCGAGAATAATATTGCTCGCTTTAAGAGCCAGCTGAAATCCCTGGGGCTTTCTTTTGACTGGTCCCGAGAGATCAATACCACCGATCCTTCCTATTATAAGTGGACACAGTGGATCTTCCTGCAACTCTTCAAAAAGGGCCTTGCCTATAAGAAGGAAATGAATGTGAATTGGTGCACCGGCTGTAAGGTTGTGCTTGCCAATGAAGAGGTGGTCAACGGTGTTTGCGAGCGTTGCGCCAGCCCTGTGGTGCATAAGGTGAAGAGCCAGTGGATGCTGAAGATCAC
>JAZUNB010000092.1:0-16353 GCA_045603925.1 Eubacteriales bacterium | reverse complement strand
CCGATCGGGGTGGGTCTTTTTGGATTTCTTACCGGGCCGAACGGACGATTGTCAGTTCGACTCTGAACGCCTTCGGCGTTGCGTTTTGCCTCGGGGTTTACATAATATTAAAGGAGAATGCACAGCAGAATTCCGGTGATGATACACCCTGCTCCGACTCCCAGCTTGACCTTGCTCAGCTTCGGCGGTTGCTGGAGATAGCGGCGCTCCAATTCATAGGTGTTTTTACCTAATTCCTTTAAAATATCCAGCTCTTTGTAGACATAAATTGCACTGCCGATGGTATAGAGGCCGTAAAAGAAAAAGATGGGCATCACAGTGAACATTGCCAGCAGTGTACTTTCAACAAAAAGGGAAATATAAGCAAAGACCAGCACCCATGTGATGCAGAATACGGGCAGCATATTGTCCAGCTTTTCAACCGTTGTCATTTTGTATTTTTGTTTTTTAGCCATATGTACCTCCAAGGCTGTTGATTTTTTTTAAAAGCGGAAACCGATTGCTCAGTTTCCGCTTTTTTCAGAGTTTCAGCTCTTCACTCCATCTTCGGGTCTCCCGCACTGCGGCATCCATAGGGATCGAAACCTTACTGTCGGGAAGCTTTTCTTCCGGCGTTGTCAGCGGCAAGGTGCAGTAATAGGGGATAACATCTGTCTTTTTGTCTTTGGATTTCATAAAAAGCAACCTCCGCTTTTAGGTTTTCCAAAGAGCAGAAATTTATTCTTCTTCCTCTTGGGGAGGATCGATGGTCAGTCTGGCCTTCAAAACCAATTTTTCATCGGAATCGGTGACGGTTACAGTGAATTTATTATAGCGGAAGCTTTCGCCTTTTTCGGGAATAGTACCCATTTGTTCAATGATCCAACCGTTCATGGTGGCGGCATCGCTTTCAAAATCGGTTTTTAATTCCCGCTCCACCTTGGTCAGTTCGGCATCACCCTCAATGTCATAGGTAAATTCATCTACCTCCACAATGTCAAAAGGCGTTTCCTCCAATTCACCAACCAACTGCTCCACCAGATCGTTGATGGTAATAATACCGTCAGTGCCGCCGAATTCATCGATGGCGATGGCAAAATGGTTTTTGGTTGCCTTCATCTCGCGGAAAAGATCATCCGCCTTGGTATGGGTGGATACAAAGTAAGGCTTTCTCACCGCCCGCTTCAAAGCGATCTGCTTGGTCTGCTCCGGCAGACGGAAGAAGAGACGGGTATCCAAAATGCCGATGATCTGATCGGCGGAATCCTCGCAAATAGGATAATAGGTATGGGCATTTTCAAAGATGGTCTTTTTCCACTCCTCAATGGTATCCTCATTCCAGAGCATAACCACCTCGGTGCGGTGGGTCATAATTTCACCCGCCGAAAGATCATCAAATTCAAATACATTCTGAATGAGGATATTTTCCTCTTCATCAATGACACCCTTTTCAGAACCGGCATCGGCCATCATCAGGATGTCTTCTTCGCTGACTTCGCTTTCATCAGCGTTGGGATCGATGCCCATTAACCGTAAAATGCCATTGGTGGAGATGGTCAATAACCATACCAAGGGCGCGAAGGCTTTGGAAATAAAGCTGACGGTTCCGGAAAGCCCCAGGGCAACAGACTCGGTCTTCCGCATAGCCAGGCGCTTGGGAACCAGCTCGCCGAATACCAATGTGAGGAAGGAAAGCAGCAGGGTGATCACAACCACTGCAATGGCATCCAGAGTCGCAACGGGAATTCCAAGATTCAGCTTCGCCAATTGGACCACAATGATCTCAGAGAAGTTATCGGCTGCGAAAGCACTTCCCAGGAAGCCCGATAGGGTAATGGCGACTTGAATGGTGGCCAAAAAGCGAGCGGGGTTTTGGATCAGCTTGGAAAGACGGCGGGCTTTTTTATTGCCCTCATCCGCCATTTTAGCAAGTTTATTTTCGTTAAAAGATAATACTGCGATCTCCGCGCAGGCAAAAATCGCATTTAATCCGATCAGTATAAACTGAAGGATCAGTTGACTGATAAGTTGCGTTTTCAAGTTTATTTTCTCCTTAAAATTATAATTTTAGAACGGTGAGCAGGGAATAGCCCTACCGCCGCATTCTGTAAAGAAGAAAATAAGCATAATCGATGCGAGCAAAAATCGCATTCATACCGGCGGTGTTACTGTCGCTACTGTCGGTATCCATAATCGGCAAAACCTCCATTTTCAAAATAATCAAGGGGAATTATAGCAGAAGCCATCAGAATTGTCAAGTTTGGAAGAAATAATATGAATTTTATATTAAAACTCTTTATTTTATGATTTACTTATGTTATAATAACAAAATAAAATGTCAGGAGTGTTTATTGAGAATGGTGATTTTGGGAATCGATCCCGGTTATGCAACGGTGGGTTACGGCGTGATCCGCTTTGAGAGAGGGCACTTTCAGGTTTTGGATTACGGCGCGGTGACTTCTCCGGCGGGGATGGAGTTTCCCGCCCGCCTGCAGGTCATCTATGAAGGGATCTGCGAGCTTTGCGATCGGTTTCAGCCGGATTGTATGGCGGTAGAGGAGCTGTTTTTTAATACCAATATCACCACCGGCATCCAAGTGGGTCATGCTCGCGGGGTGATCCTTCTGGCGGGTAAGCAAAAGGGTGTGGAGTTTTTTGAATACACACCTTCGCAGGTAAAGCAGAGCGTTGTGGGCTATGGCAAGGCGGAAAAGCATCAGGTTATGGAAATGACCCGCCAGCTTTTGGGGCTGAAGCGGATTCCGCGGCCGGATGATGCCGCAGACGCTTTGGCGCTGGCCATTTGCCATGCTCATAGCTCAAAATCAAGTTTACTGGGGTTAAAGATATGATTGCATCATTAAGAGGTTCAATAATTGAAAAGACCGGCGATTCGGTTGTTTTGGAATGCGGCGGTGTGGGGTTTCGGATTTTGCTCTCTCGCTTCGGGATCGACCGCTTAAGCGGGATCGGTGAAGAAGCTTTTCTGTATATCCATATGGTCGTACGGGAAGATGCCATGGAGCTTTACGGCTTCCCCGATCCGGATGAGCGGGAATGCTTCCGTTTGCTGACCGGCGTTTCGGGGGTTGGTCCCAAGAGTGCGCTGGCGGTTTTGTCGGAGCTGACGCCCGATGAATTGGCGGCCAGTGTTTTAATGGGCGATAAAGCCAATATTGCCCGCGCCAAGGGCATTGGCCCCAAGGCGGCGGAGCGTTTGATTGTGGAGTTGAAAGATAAATTCAAGGGGATGTCCCCGCTGAATGTGAATACCAAAGCCTCTACTCCCACCCAAGGAACCGCTTCCAAGAGTCTGGAGATCATCGAAGCGCTGATGGCGCTGGGCTTTACCCAGCCGGAAGCCAAGCACGCGCTGAAGGATCTGGATCTGGAAAGCCTGAGTGTTGAGCAGGCGATCACCCAAGCATTGAAAGGATTTAGCCAATGATTGAGAGCGATTTTGAAAACAGAATTGTAACCACTACCTTCACCGGTGAGGACGGGGATATTGAAGAATCTCTCCGTCCGCGGCGGATGGAGGACTATATCGGCCAGACCAAGGCTAAAGAAAACCTGAAGGTTTTTATTGAGGCGGCAAAGGGAAGAGGCGAGAGTCTGGACCATTGCCTGCTCTACGGTCCTCCGGGGCTTGGTAAAACCACCCTTGCGGGGATCATTGCCAATGAGATGGGGGTCAATCTGCGGATCACCTCCGGCCCCGCCATCGAAAAGCCCGGGGATCTTGCTTCGCTGATCACCAATCTTCAGCCGGGGGATGTATTGTTTATCGATGAGATCCATCGCCTTTCCAGAGCGGTGGAAGAGGTGCTGTATCCCGCTATGGAAGATTATGCGGTGGATATCATCATCGGCAAGGGCCCTTCTGCCCGCAGTATCCGCCTGGATCTTCCGCGGTTTACCTTGATCGGTGCCACTACCCGCGCAGGGCAGATCTCGTCTCCCTTACGGGATCGGTTCGGGATCCAGACCCGTTTGGAGCTGTATCAGCCCGAAGAATTGAAGGATATTGTTGTACGCTCGGCGGGGATCCTCGGTATTCCCGTAGAGACCCAAGGGGCGATGGAGATCGCCAAGCGCTCCCGCGGAACGCCCCGTATTGTGAATCGCCTGCTGAAGCGGGTGAGAGACTATGCGGAGGTGCGGGGCAACGGTACCATTACCGCCGCGATCGCCGATACCGCCTTGAAGGCTTTGGAGATCGACCATTTGGGCCTGGATGCCATCGACCGTCGGATGCTTCAAAGCATTATTCTGAATTTCGGCGGCGGCCCCGTCGGTCTGGAGACTCTTGCGGCAACCATCGGCGAGGAGTCTATCACATTGGAAGATGTTTATGAACCTTATCTCCTGCAGATCGGCTTTTTGGCGCGTACCCCTCGCGGGCGTACCGTAACCCCCAAGGCCTATGAGCATTTGGGACTGCGCCCTATGGGTGAAAAAACAAATCAAATTCGTTTCGAGGAACTTTAAGTATTATGTGGATTGCAGATCAATGGAAAGATTATGAATTGCTGGATACCTCTTCGGGGGATCGGCTTGAGCGTTGGGGAAAATACCTGCTGGTTCGCCCTGATCCCCAGGCCATCTGGCAAACACCCCGTACTAAGCGTGAATGGCAGAGCGCCAATGCGGTGTATCACCGCTCCGGCAGCGGCGGTGGGCATTGGGAGATCCGCTCTCTGCCCGAAAGCTGGAAGATCGATTATAAAGATCTGACCTTTCAGATCAAGCCCATGAACTTTAAACATACGGGTATTTTTCCCGAGCAAGCGGTCAATTGGGACTTTATGCGGGAAAAGATCGAGAAAGCAGGGCGTCCTGTGAAGGTGTTGAACCTCTTTGCCTATACTGGCGGCGCTACCATGGCCTGCGCCAAAGCAGGGGCTTCGGTGGTGCATGTGGATGCCTCCAAGGGCATGGTGCAATGGGCAAAGGAAAATGCCGCTCTTTGCGGGGTGGCGGATCGCCCCATCCGCTATTTGGTGGATGATTGTATGAAATTTGTGGAGCGGGAGATCCGCCGCGGCAATACCTATGACGGTATTGTGATGGATCCGCCTTCTTATGGGCGCGGCCCGGGCGGTGAGGTCTGGCAATTGGAGGAGAAGCTCTATCCTTTCATTACCCGCGTGATGCAGCTTCTTTCGCCCAACCCCATTTTCTTTATTTTGAATTCTTATTCCACCGGCCTTTCGGCATCGGTGATGGAGTATCTTCTGCGCTCTACCTTTCCCAAGGGGGTTGAGGGTTGTTTTGAGAGCGGAGAGATCGGTTTGAAGACCGCCGACGGAATGTTTTTCCCTTCCGGTTCGGCGGCAAGATGGTTCGCGGAGAAATAAATGGCAAAAATCATTGAAGTATCAAAATTGAATTATGCCTATCCCGCTGAGGAGGGGAAAAAGCCCCATCCTGCCCTGCATGATGTTTCTTTGGAAATTGAAGAGGGTGAGTTTGTTGCGGTATTGGGGCATAACGGCTGCGGAAAAAGCACCTTGGCCAAGCACCTCAACGGTATTTTAAAAGCCGATAGCGGCTCGGTTACCGTACTTGGTATGGATGCCTCTGATGAGAAAAACCTGATGGAGATCCGCCGAAATGTAGGGATGGTATTTCAAAATCCCGATAATCAGATCATCGCTACTGTAGTGGATGAGGATGTGGCCTTCGCATTGGAAAATCTGGGCGTGCCTTATCCCGAAATGGTCAAGCGGGTGGAGGAGGCGCTGGAGCTGGTGGATATGACTCAATATCGCCACCATGCGCCCCATCGCCTTTCCGGCGGTCAGAAGCAGCGGATCGCCATCGCAGGTGTTTTGGCGATGGCGCCTAAATGCCTGGTTCTGGATGAACCTACCGCCATGCTGGATCCCAAGGGGCGCAAGGAAGTTATGAAGACGATCCTGCGGCTGAATCGGGAGCAGGGAATGACGGTGGTTTTGATCACCCATTATATGGACGAGGCTGTTCGGGCCGATCGTGTGATCGTAATGGCCGAGGGAGAGATTGTCTTAGACGATACTCCCGAAGAGGTCTTTCAAAATGTGGGGCTGTTGCATAGCCTTTCTCTGGATGTTCCCCAAACGGCCGAGCTGATGTTTGCCTTGCGGCAGGAGGATGTCAAGGTCCCTATTGCGGTTCTCAATGAAGCGCAATGCCTTGCGGAATTGGAGCAACTGCTGGGAGGTGCTTTGCAATGATCAGGACCGAGCATCTTACCCATATCTACGGCGCAGGAACTCCTTTTGAGACAACTGCCATTGATGATGTGAATATTCATATTCCCGAAGGGGATTATGTTGGCGTGATCGGGCATACCGGCTCCGGAAAAAGTACCCTGATCGCCCATTTTAACGCGATCTTAAAGCCTTCCTCCGGTCGGGTACTGATCGATGGAAGTGACCTCTGGGATGCCGATAAAAAGGTTCGGATCCAGACCCGCTTTGATGTGGGCCTGGTCTTCCAATATCCCGAATACCAGCTTTTTGAAGAAACGGTCTATAAGGACATTGCCTTCGGCCCCAAGAATATGGGACTGCCCGAAGAAGAGATCACCAAGCGGGTGGAAAAAGCACTGGCATTTGTTGGTCTGGAGCCCTCGGTCTTGGAAAAATCTCCCTTCGACCTTTCCGGCGGGCAGAAGCGGCGGGTTGCTATTGCGGGCGTTATGGCGCTGGAACCCAAGGTTCTGATCCTTGATGAGCCTGCCGCAGGACTGGATCCCAAGGGGCGGGATGAGATCTTGGGTCGCATCCGTGATTATCATCGGGAGACCAAGAGCACCATTCTGCTGGTCTCTCATTCCATGGAGGATATCAGCCGCAATGCCCGCTCGGTATTGGTGATGAACCGCGGAAAATGCGCGATGCATACCTCGGTGCATGAGGTTTTTGACCGCGCCGATGATCTGGTAAAGATGGGGCTGGATATCCCGCAGGTAACGCGGGTGTTTATCTCCCTGCAGGAAAAGGGGTATCCCGTATCCCGTAATGTTTATACGGTTGAGCAGGGAAAGGCAGAGCTGATGCGCCTTTTAAAGAAGGGCGGTGAAAGCCATGCTTAAAGATATCACATTAGGTCAGTATTTTCCGGGCCATTCCTTTATGCATCGTCTGGATCCCCGAATGAAGCTGTTGCTGACTCTTTTATATGTTGTCACTTTATTTTTGGTACCGGACCTCTGGGGCTTTCTGATTCCCGGTGCCATTATGCTGATGGTTGTATTATTTTCCGGTATCTCGGTGAAGGTGGCTCTTCGCGGTTTGCGCCCCTTGCTGTTTATCTTGATTTTTACCGCCTTTTTCAATGTGTTATACGGCGGTGGCGAACCGCTCTTTCCGAATATTTCCTGGCTGGCCTGGATCAAAACAGACGGTGTGCGCAACGCGCTCTTTATGATCGTTCGGATTGTGCTGTTGATTATGGGCACCTCATATTTGACCTATACCACCAGCCCTGTGATGCTGACCGATGCGCTGGAGCGGATCTTCCGCCCGCTGAAGGCCATTCGTTTTCCTGTCCACGAGCTGGCGATGATGATGACCATCGCTCTGCGCTTTATTCCCACCCTTATTGATGAGACCGATAAGATCATCAATGCCCAAAAGGCGCGGGGAGCAGATTTTGAAACGGGAAATATTGTGCGCCGCGCAAAAGCACTGATTCCTATTTTGATTCCGCTTTTGATCTCTGCCTTCCGCCGAGCGGAAGAATTGGCAGATGCTATGGAATGCCGCTGTTATCACGGTGGAGACGGGCGCACCCGCTATAAGGTCTATTCCTTTGGCTGGCGGGATTGGATCGCCCTCAGCGCGATGCTTTTGGCTATGGGCGGCGTTATTTTAATGATGATCGTTTAAAGGAACCGAATGAATCAAAAATTATTGTTGAAAATTCGATACAACGGATCGGCCTTTGTTGGCTGGCAGGTGCAAAAGAACGGGAAATCCGTTCAGGAGCAGATGCAGGATGCCATCGAAGAGATCTTCGGTCAGCGGGTGGGCGTTACCGGCTGCAGCCGTACCGACAGTGGGGTTCATGCATTGGAATATTGCCTTTGCTTTGATCCGCCGCGCCCGATGGAGCTCAAGCGGATCCCCTTTGCCCTGAATTCGGTATTGCCCCATGAGATCAGTGTACTTTCCTGCCAAGAGGTGCCTTCTGATTTTCACCCCCGCTACCATGCGGTGGCTAAGGAGTATCTTTATCGGTTCTATGACGGCTTTGCGCCGGATCCCTTTAAGCTGGGGCTTGCCTTTCATGAGCGAAAGGGTCTGGATGCCGAGCTGATGGATCGGGCGGCGAAATCCTTTTTGGGAACGCATGATTTTAAAGCCTTTATGTCTACCGGTTCTAAAATTGAGGATACGGTGCGTACCATCCATTATAGTAAGGTGGAGCGCAACGGGAATGATGTGACCTTTCGTGTGGTGGGCGACGGATTTCTCTATAATATGGTGCGGATCATGGCGGGAACTCTGCTGTTTGTTTCCATGGGGCGCATCAATATCGAGGATCTGCCCCGAATCATCGAGGCGGGGGAGCGCTCGGCCTGCGGGAAGACTATGCCGCCCTATGGGTTGTATTTAAATAAAGTTTATTATGATGAGAAGGAGGTGCCCCATGAGTCATAAGGAATGGGAAGAAGAGTCCTTGGAGCGGGAAGAGCAATCGGAGCGTCGGGACCCGAAATCAAAATCCACCATTAAATATCTGCGCTATCTGTTGCTGTTGGTGATGGTTATGGTGGCGCTGATCTTCTTGTTTTCCAATCGCGACCAGGTGAACGGCGATAATTTCAAGCGCCTGATGGCGAAGATCAATATCGGTTTTTCCGCCCCATCTGCCGAGAAAGGGGAGGTGCAGTTTGAAACCTCCAATACAGGGGAGACTGTTGTCTATAAAGACGGCTTTGCCAATGCAACAGTGGAAAAGCTTCTGATCACCGATAAAAACGGCGCAGAATTTCAGAATACCCCTCTGGGCTTTCGAAATCCTTGCCTTATTGCAAACAATAATTATGTAATGGCTTATGACAGCGGCGGAACCGGTCTTTTGATTGCCGATTCCTTTTCGGTGCTGTTTGAAATGAATATGGAGAATAATATCATCACCGCCCAGATGAACAGCGACGGAAGCTTTATTGTTGTGACCGAGGGGGACGGATATTCTTCGAAGGTTTATGTCTATGACGCTTCGTTTCGGGAGATCTATCGGTATCGCAGTCTGAACCGCTATATTCTGGATGCCGCCCTATCGCCCGATAAAAATGCCATCGCCGTATCGGCAATGAATATTGAAGGCGCAGAGATCACTGCGGAGATTCTTTATTTTAAGCTGAATAAAGAAGAGGTGGAATGGTCTGTGCCCTTTGGCCGTACCCCCTGCATCGATCTCTCAATCAAGGATAACGGCAATGTTTGCGGCCTCTTTTCTTGGGGAATGGTGGCGCTGAATAAAAAGGGCAATGAGCAGGGGCGCTATGAATTGGATAACCAGGTGCTCCAATGCTATTCCATGGATGATGAACTGACTGTTTTTGCAGTCTCCGCCGCCGAAAACGGCAATACCACCCTGGTGACCTGCACCAATAAAGCGGCGGTAAAGGATACCATTGCCCTGGATTATTATGTAACACAGCTGGATTACAGCGGTGGGCGGATCGCCGCACTGGGAAACCGCCAATGCGGGGTCTATAACAGCAACGGAAAGCTTCTCTGGGAGGCTCAGCCCGACCGTGCAACGGGAATCGCCTTGATGGGCAGAAATACCGTTGTTGTAATGAGTGAAACAAAATGCATCTATGATGTGATTTAAAAGGAGTATATGATGGCTATTATTTTGGATCTGATTATTTTGGCTGTATTTGCGATTTCGGTATTTGCCGCTTATAAAAAAGGCTTGATCAAAACTGCCTTTTCTTTGGTGGGCGGTATTGTGGCAGTGGTTCTTGCCATTAATCTCTGTGTGCCGGTGGGCAATTGGCTTAATGAGAAGTTTGTTTATCCCGCTGTGCAAAAAACAGTACTTACTGCGGTAAACGGCAGTGAATTGGGAAAAAGCTATGATGAGGCAATGAAATCCATCGATGTGGTGGATAAATTACAGGAAATGCCTGAAAGCTTGCGCACTTTTCTGGAAACCTTAAATGTAGATGTGGAGGAGATCATGGCCTCTGCCGATAAAACGCAGGAGAATACCCTTGCGGCCAAAGAGCAGTTGATCGATTCTATTGTGCGGCCGGTGAGCATTACCGTCAGCACCGCGATTGCATTGATCGGTCTGATTATTGTATTGTTTGTTGTGATCTTCATTGCCAGCCGCCTGCTGGATGCGATCTTCCGCCTGCTGCCCTTTGCAGACAGTGTGAATAAGACCGGCGGAATGATCTTCGGCGCTCTTCGGGGGCTCTTGTTTATCTTGATCCTCTCGGCGGTTATTTACGGGCTGGCGCAGGGCAATATCCTGCTCTCGGCCGATGAACTGGAGAACACCTATCTGATCCGCCTGGTCAATGATTATAATCCCATTTTAAAGGTGCTGAAGTAAATGAACATTCCGAATTTTTTGACCATTTTGCGGCTGTTTATGGTGCCTGCCTTCATTGTATGCTATTCCTATGAGGGATGGGGGCGCTTTGTTGCCGCGGGACTCTTTGTTTTGGCGGCGCTGACCGATGTGCTGGATGGCTATCTGGCGCGTAAATGGAATCAGATCACCGATTTCGGTAAGCTTGCCGATCCGGTGGCCGATAAAATGATGCAGCTTTCCGCCATTGGTTGCCTTTGCATCAGCGGGAGGATCCGCTTTTGGATCATTCTGGTGTTTGCGGCCAAGGAGCTGCTGCTGATTTTGGGCGGGCTCCGCCTTTTGAATATTCATAAATATGTTGCCTATTCCAAATGGAGCGGAAAGGCCGCAACTGTTTTGCTCTTTATTGCCGTAGTTGTGATTATGGTAACAACAGAGCAGATTTTACCCATGCGTTATGCTACCCTTTTGATGGTAGTTTGCTTGATCGCAAGCACAGTGGCGTTTTTCGATTATGTTTCTATGTACATAAAGATCAAAAACGTCCGGCACTCTAAAGGAGAATAAAATGATTTGTACCAAATGTAAAAAAAGAACGGCGGTGGTTTTTGTTTCCCGTATGGATGGAAACAATAAACCCGTTAACGAAGGCTACTGCCTAAAATGCGCCAAGGAGATGGGGATCCCTCAGGTCAATGAGATGATCAAGGGTATGGGGATGACGGATGAAGATCTGGAGCAATTTGCCGATGAGTTTGACCAGATGAGCGCCCAGATGGGGCTGATGGAGAGCGATGAATTGGATTCTCAAACCGCTCCCTCCTTGCCTCCGTTTTTCAATAAGCTTTTTGGAAAAGCAGGAGATGCCGATGGAGAGATCCCCTTGAACGGGATCCCTTCCGACCGAAAGGAGAATAAAAAGGAGAAAAAGCGTAAGATCTTAGATCAGTACGGTGTAAATCTTACTGCCAAAGCCCGAAAAGGGCAGTTGGATCCGGTGATCGGCAGAGCGGTGGAGTTGAACCGTCTGATCCGTATCCTTAACCGCAGAACCAAAAATAATCCTTGCCTGATCGGTGAGCCCGGTGTCGGTAAAACCGCTATCGCAGAGGAACTTGCCTCCCGTATTGCGGCAGGAAATGTTCCCGCTAAGCTGATGGATAAGGAGGTCTATTTGCTGGATCTTACCGCCTTGGTGGCAGGCACGCAGTTCCGCGGGCAGTTCGAAAGTCGTATTAAGAACCTGATCAATGAAGTTGTGGCTCTGGGAAACATCATTTTGGTGATCGATGAGATCCATAATCTGGTGGGCACCGGCGATGCCGAGGGAACCATGAATGCGGCCAATATCCTCAAGCCTGCTCTTTCCAGAGGGGAGATCCAGGTGATCGGCGCCACCACTCTTGCAGAGTATCGAAAATATATTGAAAAGGATGCCGCTTTGGAGCGGCGGTTTCAGCCTGTATTGGTAGATGAGCCCTCCTTGGAGGATACGGTTGAGATTTTGAAGGGGATTCGCGATAAGTACGCTTCTTATCATAATGTCACCATCCCCGATAATCTTCTTGTGCAGGCGGCGCAGATGTCGGAGCGGTATATTACCGACCGCTTCTTGCCCGATAAAGCTATTGATCTTTTGGATGAGGCCTGCAGCGGCGCTTCCTTGGAGAATGTTGCCCAGAACGAATATATCTGTAAAAATCGCCGCCTGACCGAGATCGAGGCGCGGCTGAATGTTCTCTCCGAAGAGGAGAAAAAAGACGAGATCTACGAAGAAATTGCGGTTCTCAACAGTGAAAAGCTGAAGCTTCAGACGGAATTGGATGCTTTGGGTGATCCGATTCCTGCTGTATTGACCTTTGATCATCTTGCATATGTCTTGGAGCTTTGGACCGGAATTCCCGCTTCCAAGATCAAGCAGCAGGAATTTGAAAAGCTGAATCAATTGAATGATACTCTGAAGAGCCGAATTGTCGGGCAGGATGAAGCCATTGACAGTGTTGTTCGCGCTATTAAGCGCCGCAGAGTCGGTGTTTCGCTTTCCCATAGCCCCGCATCCTTTATCTTTACCGGCCCCACCGGTGTTGGTAAAACCGAATTGGTCCGTCAGCTTTCCATCGCTCTTTTCGACAGCGTGGAGGCGCTGATTCGGGTGGATATGAGTGAATATATGGAGAAGCATTCGGTCTCTAAGCTGATCGGTGCTCCTCCGGGCTATGTGGGGTATGACGATGCGGGTCAACTGACCGAGAAGGTGCGTCGCAAGCCGTATAGTGTTATCCTTTTTGATGAGATCGAGAAAGCCCATCCCGAGGTGCTGAACATTATGCTTCAGATGCTGGACGACGGCAAATTGACCGATGCCCAGGGAAGAGTGATCAATTTTGAGAATACCGTTATTGTGATGACCACCAATGCCACGGCTGATACCGCCAATGCGACCGGCTTTAACCGTAGTGAATCGGAGCTGGAAAAGGATCGCGCTACCCGCGCTCTTTTGAAATTTTTGCGCCCCGAGTTTATCAATCGTGTGGATGAGATCATTACCTTCCATCCGCTGGAGAAGGAAACCGTTCGCTCCATTGCCGACATTATGATCGGTGATCTTCGCAAGAGCCTTGCTCTTCGCTCCATCTCTCTGGAGGTGGAAGAGGGTGTTTTGGATCATCTTGCCATTACCGGCTATGACCGCAAATTCGGCGCCCGCTCTTTAAAGCGTACCATTCAGCGGGAGATCGAGGATCGGATCGCCCAGGAAATGATCGATCATTACGAGCGTGAGGTCCATGGTGTCCGTTGCTTTATGGCAGCCGGAAAAATAAATGTAGATTTGCAGTAAAAAACGCTTGACAATTGGAGTGGAGTTTTGTATAATACACTTCGTACCTGTATTAACAGAATTGTCGTCAAAGCGGAGGGAGGGAAGACCAAATGGCAGAAATCCGCATTAAGGAAAATGAATCCTTGGATAGCGCTTTGAGAAGATTCAAGAGACAATGTGCTAAATCCGGCGTTCTCTCCGAGATCAGAAAGAGAGAGCACTACGAGAAGCCCAGCGTTAAGAGAAAGAAGAAGTCCGAAGCCGCCAGAAAGAGAAAGTATTAATCTTTCAAAAGCAGTTTCGCGTTGACGCGATCAAAGATATGCCCGCATTCTTTTGAATGTGGGCATTTTTTGTAAATAAAGACCCCGCCATTGTGGCACCCTCCGTAAGGAAGGTGCCACAGTTATATTCGCCAAAGGCGAGTTATATTGCTACGCAGTTATATTTGGGCTACGCCCAAGTTATATTCGCTTCGCGAGTTTTTGGGGCGAATATAATATCACTGAAACTGCAAGTTTCAATATCACTTTGCGTGATAACGCAAAATATCACTGTGAGACTTGTCTCACAATATCACTTAATATTCTTATTTTTGAGATAGGTTAGTTTGAAAAATATGTACTCCCGTTACGCACATTTGAAAGTGCGTAACCCACTATGACACTTTCAAGTAGAAAGTGTTAATTTTTATATAAAAAATGAATAAGGGAGAACACTTCTTTACGAAGTGTCTCCCTTGCGGCGGGGTCTTTGTTTAGAAAAAAGGAAGCATTTCTTTTGGAAATGCTTCCTTTTTTATGAATTATTTTTTCTTGGTCTTCATGGAGCACCAGAGGCTGGGCGCCAGGAAGGAAGAGGAATAGCAACCGGAGATGATACCGACCATCATCGGTAACGCAAAGTTTACAATGGAGGTAAGTCCCTTGATCATGCCGAAAATAAGCACCAGCACTAAAGCAGCCAGCGACATCAACGAGGTGTTGAGGGTACGGGTCAGCGACTGCTGAATACTTTTGTTGACCAGCTCAACAGGGGTCAGCTTATTGCCGGAGAGCTTTTTGTTTTCGCGAATGCGGTCGAAAATTACCAAGGTATCGTTAACAGAGTAGCCGAGAATGGTGAGAACGACTGCAATAAAACCGTCATTGATGGGGATACGGAACAATACGAATACAAAGAAGATCAGCGCAAGATCATGGAACAGCGCAATCAGCGCAGTGGCTGCGGCGGTGAATCCGGAAACCACAGAGAATCGCAGGCCTACCCAAACCGTGATGAAGAGAGCGGCAAGACCGATGGCCAGAAGGCCTCTTCTCAGGAAGCGGTTACCGATAGAGGCCTCTACATTAGTGGTAGAGCCCTGCTCGATCTTATTCTCGAGATATTTGGCGGTCAATGTATGGTAGAGTTTATCCTGCTCTTCGGTAGTCAGACTTTGATTTCCCGCTAAGGAGATGACCAGAGAGGTATCATCCGTCTGATAGCCGGTGGCATTCTGAACGGTGGCGTCCCGATTCAGGGTGCTTTTAACCAGACCTTCCACTTCGGTGGCATTGATCTCATTGCCGATATAGCTGTAAGTGATCTTTGCACCGCCGCTGAAGGTAATGTCCAGCTTGACACCGTTTACAAATAAGCCCACAACACCGGCGAGAAGCAGTACAGCGGAGATGATGTAATAGAGATATCTTTTACTGTAAAAATCGCGCATGATTACTGCACCTCCTTTTTGGTCTTATACCCATAGAATACAGGGTTTCCGATATAGCAGGCAAGAGATTGGATCATCAGCTTGCTGGAAATGATGGAAAGACCGAAGTTCAAAACAATACCGATCAGCAGGGTATAGGCAAAGGAAAGCATAGAGCCGGTACCGAAGATCATCAGCAAAATGCCGACCGCCGCAGTGGTGACATTACAGTCAAATACCGCGGTAAATGCGCGGTTATAGCCTGCGGAGATGGCTCCCTTGAGGGTCTTGCCGGAATTGATCTCTTCCTTGATACGCTCGGCGATAATGATATTGGAATCAACACCCATGCCGATGGAAAGGATGATACCTGCAATACCGGGCAGAGTCAGAGTCAGGCCCATCAGATGGAAGGCCAGCAGCTGACCTGCGGTCTGCAGCAGCAGAGTAATGGATGCCACAAATCCGGGCAGGCGATAGTAAGCGCACATAAAGAGCACGATGATGGCCAGGGCGATAGCACCGGCCAAAAGCATAACACTCAGTGCATGGGTACCCATAGTGGCGCTGACAGCGGAATAATTGGTGGTCTCCATGGTGAAGGGGAGAGCGCCGGAATCGATCTTTGCGGCAAGCGCTCTGGTCTCCTCGGCGGTAAAATCGCCGCTGATATAGGCTTGACCGCCGGTGATGGCTTCCTGAACGGTGGCAACGCTGATAAGGGTATCGTCCATCAGAATGCCGATAAGATCGCCCTTATGCTTGCCGGTGGTTTCGGCAAAAATGTCGGCACCCTCGTCATCGAAAGACAGGGAAACGACATAGCCGCCTTCCAGATATCCGGCCTCGGCGTCGGAAACATTGGAGCCGTCCATAAAGGGCTCCTCTGCTGTGAAATAAGCCTTGTAGTTGCTTTCGGAAAGGAGCAGAGCGCCTTCATCACCCTCTTCGGCTTCCTCAACCACCGCAAAGGTCAACTGGGCAGTCTCGCCCAGCTCGGCAATGGCGGCTACAGGATCAAACTCTGTTTCGGTAGCTTGCCAAGGGAATTCCACCAAAACGCAATGGTTTTCCTTGTCCAGAGTAACAGTACGGTCCAAAATATTATTATTGTCTAACCGCACTTCGATAACGGATTTTGCCGACTCCAGCTGTTCATCGGTGGGAACTACCGCGGGATCGGCGGATTGGAATGTGGCGCTGACGCCGCCTTTAATGTCGATACCAAAACGCATATAGCTGCTGCCTTCGGTATAGATACCGTAGGCGGGATAGGCAACAATTGCGAGAATGATAAGGGCAACAATAAAGA
>JAZUNB010000091.1:0-20845 GCA_045603925.1 Eubacteriales bacterium | reverse complement strand
ATCCCCGTAATGCGTCAGCATTGCGGGGATTTTGTTGTCTCGCCTGAACGAAAAATCTGTATCTCAAAACTGCTCCGCACCTTAAAATTCAAAAGTTTGGATGCAAAGCAAGGCATAAAATGTAAGGCTCTCTGACGGATGACGAGTATTTTTAACACAGATTTGCGCCAAAATCTTGAATTTTAAGGCGCTTATTCCTTACGAAGGTCTGCCCAAGCGGTTCTTTTTTATCAAAGTTATAAATCAGAAGGTTACGCGAGAGCAGATAGCAGCCATTTCGGCGCGGTTGATGGTATCCTTGGGTCTCAGCTCGCCCTGAGTATTACCCTGAACCAAGCCTGCTGCAACAGCCGCCTGCACACCGGCCTTGGCATATTCGGTCACCCGATCACCATCGGCAAATCTGCTAAGATCAGCGGTGCCGCTCAGCTCCAGCGCTCTTGCGAAGAGCACCATGGCATCCTGACGGGTGATCGCCTTCTTGGGATTGAAGTTCAAGGAGGACCATTCATCGGAGCCGGTGAAGATGCCCAAAGCATGGCAGGTCTTTACCGCATCCAGCGCCCAAGCAGAGATGCTGGCCGCATCGGTATAGGGCAGGGTCTCTTTGCTGTAATTAGCGGGGTTGGCACCGATCAGACGGACCATAACCATGGCCATCTCCTGGCGGGTGATATCATCGCCGGGACGGAAGGTACCGCCATCGCCGATCAGCAGACCCTTTTCCACTGCGCCGTAGATCGGATCGTAATACCACTTATTGGGATCCTCCACATCGGAGAAGCCCTTCACCTGCGCATTCTTGGTGATGACCAATTCATATTCCTGAGTGGTAACACCGTCTTCTGCGGTGCAGACCACAAAGTAGCGGTTGGTCAACAGCGCGGTGGGCAGAGAGAAGGCTCTGGTCTCTACCACACGGCCGCCCACAGCATCGGGGGTCTTGGTCGCGGTATAGGTCATCTTGGTAGACTCGGTCTTCGCCTCGTTGAAGTAAATGTCGCATACTGCATAGGGGCTTCTGGTGGCGAAGGTCACATTGGTGGTATCACCACCGCCCACAAAGGAGATCACACCGGCGGCGATGGTGGCGGATACGCCTTCCACGCCGGTAATGGTAGCATCGGCGGATTTATCGCCGTTTTCAACAGTAAGGGTCAGGGTCTTGGTTCTGGTGCCGTCGGTCACCGCAACGGTGAAGACATTATCGCCGTCGGTCAGCTTCAGAGCGGCGGGAGCGGCAGAGGTGGAAAGATCCTTTCCATCCTTATCTTTAATAGCATAGGTTGCCTTGGGAGAGGTCTCCAGAGTAACCAGAACCTCGGTCTCCAGATTCTGCAGGGTATAGACCAGCAGGCCCATATTGCTGCGGACAAAGATATCGCCGACCTTATCACCGGTCATTGCAACAACCGCGGGATCGTTATCGCAGGCGTCGCGGTTATAGGAAACAGAATACTGACGGGTCTTCAGACCATCAGCGGAGGTTACAACAACATAGAACTTATAGTTCTTACCGTAGGGGATATAGCTGCCCAGATCCTCCAGAGGAGTGGTGCGGGCGGCATCGGCATAGAGCTTATAGGTAGCGCCGGGAGAAACCTTGATCTGATGATCCACAAAGTTCTCGGTGCTGTTGAAGTTATAAATATGGTTGGTGGCATCGCCGTCATTGGGGATATCTCTATAGGTATTGAAGACTACACCCAACAGATTTGCCTCGGTACCGGGCTCGCGGGTCACATGGATGCGATAAACAGAGCCTGCGCCGTCGTCATCGGTATCCAGGAAAACATAGCGGTCGGTCTGAGTGCCGTCCAGATAGATGATCTTATTATTGATTCTGGTATTGAGGGTCTCGTCCTCATAGAGGGACCAGGTGCAGCCGTTGGAAACGACCAGCATCTGGCTGAGATCCAGATAATCCTTATTCTGACCGGTCACATCGACGGTAACCAGGCGCTTCTCATGGTCGATCTCGCTGATCAGCACACCGTTGACATCCTCCACAAAGGCACCGTGCTGGAGTCCCGTACTCAGATCGGTATAGGGATAAAGGATCAGCTTGATCTGATCGTTCCCCAGATTGACCTGCGATTTCTTGAAACCATTGGTATAAGTGTTTCCCTGCAGGTTCAACACACCTCTTACATCGGAGGAGACCAGCGGGCCGTTCAGATCCAGAATGTTGTCGGTGATATTGATGATATGACGGGAAATAACGTAGTTGTCTTTATGCTCAATATAATGGAATTGGAAGGGAGCCTCAGAGGTAGCGATCTGCCGGAAATCATTACCGGTAATGGTAAGCATGGTACCGGGAACAGTCTTATCGCCCAGGAAATTATAGTCTACCAAGGGGTTGGCCGATTTGGAGGCATCCTCAATGATGTTGTTCTTAATGGTAACACCCTGCAGCAAAGTATCGGCGTTGGATGTTACGATGAACTCAAACAGACCGTTGGTCTTGGGGAAATAGTTGCCGTCGATCAGCAGGTTATCGCCGATGGAGTTGGCCTCAACGGTATGACAGGTCGCTGCCACGCTGGAAACATCGATATAGTTATTGCGGATGGTGGTATCCATCACAAAATACATCTCCAGCACCTTGGTGCAATTCATAATACGGTTTTCGCTGAGCTCCACATCGCCGCGATAGCCGGTGGAGTCTGCGGTTCTGTATGCGAAGTTCAGGATGGTATCGGTGGTGCTGCAGAAGATGTTGTTCTTCACATAAATACCGGTGCGGTGCTTATAACCCTGCTGGGTATAAATGTAAGCATTCTCGGTGAAATAGAAACCGTCGATAATGGTACCCACACCGTGGTCCCGCATCTGCACGCGGGCGGTGATGACCGCTTCGGTCTCAGCCGCCTTCTCTTTGGTCATGGAACCGGAAGAGGCGGGGCGGTCGGCATTGGCGGTCTTCAGATCGGCCTCATTGGGGCAGATGCCGGCATTGGGGCCGTAGATGCGGATGTTGTTGCCATACACATCAACGGGAGCCTTATAGATACCGGGAGCTACATAGAAGACATTTCCTCCGGTCTGCACATTGGCGGTGCCGCTATGTACAACGGTGGACTCGGTTGCCAGCGCCAGGCTTGCAAAAGCGTTCAGACCCAGCCAGCCGTAATAGACCTGGCCGTCCAGCTTCATGGCAACGCGGCCGGTCTTACCCTGCCAATCGTCGTTTACAATGACCACATTACTGGGCAATGCCTTACCGCCGATGAAGTTGCCTTCTTCGATGGTTACTGCATAGCCAAGGTTATGGTCGGCTGCCGACACACCTACAGCAAAGCAAGAGAGCATCGAGATGGTCATCACAATGCAAAGCAGGGCGGCGGAAATTTTTTTCAAGTTCATCATTCTTATAACCTCCTGTCAGAAAGTTGAACAAAAATTATTACACAGGATTATTATATTTTATAAATACATAAAAGTCAATAGGTATAATCCGTTGTTTTTAAAAAAAGAACCGCTGCATAAATTAGAGGAAGAGGGAAAACAATAGTAAAAAAGAACAAGGAGCGTTGGTTATGTGTGGAATTATGGGGTACGCCGGCGGCGGAGATGCCAAAGACATCCTTCTTCGCGGCCTGCAAAAATTGGAATATCGGGGCTATGATTCGGCGGGCATTGCTCTTGCCGCCGAAGGAGCCATTGAGATCTTCAAGGATCAAGGAAAGGTCGCACAGCTTGCAAAGCAGTTAAAAGAGGCACCCGAGGCCGCAATAGGCATCGGGCATACCCGATGGGCCACCCACGGCGCCCCCTGCCGCAGAAACGCCCATCCCCATCGGGCGGGGCGGGTGGTTCTGGTGCATAACGGGATCATTGAAAATGAAAAAGACCTGCGGGCGGAATTGAAGGCGGATCCCGTCAGCGATACCGACACCGAGATCGCCGCTCTGCTGATCGATTCTCTTTACGAGGGAGATCCGCTGAAGGCCCTTTTTCAAGCCGCCAAGCGACTGGAGGGTTCTTATGCCTTCGGCATCCTTTTTGAGGATCATCCCGATACCCTCTATGCCCTTCGAAAAGACAGTCCGCTGATCATCGGCCGCGGAGAGGGGGAAAGCTTCATTGCCTCCGATATCCCTGCCATCCTTCCCCATACCCGAAGCTATTACCTCTTGGAAGAAGGAGAAGTGGCGGTTCTGACCCAAAGTTCGGTGTATTTTTACACCGAAAAAGGGCAGGTCGAAAAAGAACTTCTGACTGCCCGGCAGCAGGCAGAAAGCGCCGAAAAGGGCGGCTACGCGCACTTTATGGCCAAGGAGATCCACGAACAGCCCGATGCGGCGGCGGCTACCATCGCCCGCTACTGCAAAGACGACGCCCTCTTCCCCGGGGAAGAATTCAATATCAAAGGAACCATTCGGATCGTAGCCTGCGGGTCGGCGTACCATGCGGGCCTCTTAGGCAAATACGCCATTGAAAAATGGGCGCGGATCCCGGTGACCGCCGAGATCGCCAGCGAGTTTCGGTATAATGATCCCATCCTCAGCAAGGAGGATCTGGTGATCGTCATCTCCCAGTCGGGGGAGACCGCCGATTCGGTGGCGGCGCTGCGTTTGGCCAAGGCGCGGGGGATTCCCACCCTTGCCATTGTGAATGTTTGGGGCAGTACCCTGGCGCGGGAGGCCGATCGGGTCCTTTATACCGCCGCAGGGCCGGAGATCTCGGTGGCCACCACCAAGGCTTATACCTGTCAAGTTGTTTTGCTTTACCTTCTGGCTTTGCGGCTGGCGGACAATGAATTGGCCTATGATAAGCTGTCGAGATTACCTGCGGTGCTTGCCAAGGTGCTGGAGCAGGGAGAGCAATGCCGCGCCCTTGCCAAAAAATTCAAAAATGCCCATCGGCTCTTCTTTATCGGCCGCGGGCAGGATCACGCCCTTGCCTGCGAAGGCTCTCTGAAGCTGAAGGAGATCTCTTATATCCACAGTGAGGCCTATGCGGCGGGAGAACTGAAGCACGGCACCATCTCCCTCATTGAGAAAGGAACACCGGTCATCGCCCTCCTGACCGATAAAGAGCGGATCTCCAAAACCCTCAGCAATATCAAGGAGGTACGGGCAAGGGGCGCCTATGTTCTTGCCATTGCCTGCGGGAACGCCGACCTCGCACACGCGGCAGACGACTTTCTGACCCTGCCTCCCTGCTCGGAATGGGAGGCGCCCATGGCGGGGGCGGTTTTAATGCAGTTATTGGCGTATTATGTTGCGGTGGAGCGGGGGAACGATGTGGATCAACCGCGAAATCTGGCAAAAAGTGTAACGGTGGAGTGATATGGGAAGATATTTCGGTACAGACGGCATCCGCGGGATCGTGCACAAGGCACTGACCCACGAGCTTGCCTTTCGCTGCGGGGCGGCCTGCGGCTATCTTTTAAAAAAAGAACAGGATCGCTGTAAGGTGATCATCGGCAGTGATACCCGCGCCTCCAAGGATCTCTTATTGGGAGCGTTGGTGGCGGGCTTTTGCTATGCGGGAGTGGATGTGGAGCATATCGGGGTTTTACCCACCCCTGCCCTTGCCTTTCTCATCGATCGGATGGGCGCGGCGGCGGGGGTTATGATCTCCGCCTCTCATAACCCCTATGAATACAACGGTCTGAAAATTATGGCCAAGGGCGGCATCAAGCTACCCGATGAGAAGGAGGCGGAGGTGGAGCGGCTGATGGAGCCCTTCAACCTCCCCCCTGCTCCCCGACCGGGGCAGTTCAGCTATAATCTCAAGGCCAAGGATTTTTACTGCGAACACATCAAGCAGGCCTGCGAGGAACGCCCTGCGCCCATGAAGGTGGTCTTCGACTGCTCCAACGGTGCCGCCTCGGAGACGGCGGAGCGGATCTTCGGCTCTATGGAGCTGGATGCGCGCTTTTATCATAACCGCCCCGACGGCTTCAACATCAACGAAGGCTGCGGCTCCATGCATATGGAGGAGCTGGCGCGGCTGGTCAAGCGGGAGGGGGCCGATTTAGGCTTTGCCTTTGACGGTGATGCCGACCGTTGCCTTGCCTGCGATCGATTGGGGCGCCCCATCGACGGCGACCGTATCCTGGCGGTGCTGGCCCTCTATCTCAAACAGAAAAATCGGCTGAAAAAGAACACCCTGGTGGCAACAGTTATGTCCAATTTGGGGCTGATGGAGCGGATGAATAAAGAGGGGATCAATGTACCCACCGCCAAGGTGGGGGATCGCTATGTTCTGGAGGAAATGATGGAGCAGGGCTATCTCCTGGGCGGAGAGCACAGCGGCCATATCATCTTTCTGGAAAAGGCCACCACCGGCGACGGGCAGTTAACGGCGCTGATGCTCCTTTCCGCCATGAAGACTCTGGGGCTTTCCGGTGAGGAGGTGCACGATATCTTTACCCCCTTCCCCCAGGCCCAGATCAATGTTTTGGCCGATGATCTCCAAAAACGCAAGCTGATGGCCGATGAGATCTTTCTCAAGGATATCGCCAAAGCGGAGGCCGCCTTTGCGGAGCGGGGGCGGATCCTGGTACGCGCCTCGGGCACCGAGCCTTTTATCCGTATTCTGGTGGAAGGGCCGGAGGAGCAGGCGGTAAAGGAGGTAGCGGCGGCCCTGGAGGAATCCACCAAGATCCGATTATCGCAGCTTTTTTAAAAGAAAAAGCCTTGAAAACCCAAGGGTTTTCAAGGCTTTTATTACTTCAATTTAGAGAGTTCCTTCATCCGCTGGGTATTGCTGAGGGTCTGCTTCCGCATACGGATATTGGTGGGGGTCACCTCGATATATTCATCGGGAGCGATAAATTCAATGGTCTCCTCCAGACTCATCTTCTTGGGGGGGATCAGACGCAGGGCTTCATCGGAACCGCTGGCGCGCATATTGGTTACATGCTTGCGCTTGCAAACATTCACCGCAATATCATCGCCCTTGGGGTTCATACCGACGATCATTCCTTCGTAAACAGGGGTACCTGCTTCAATAAAGAGGGCGCCGCGCTCCTGGGCGTTAAAGAGACCGTAGGTCCCCGCCTCGCCGGTCTCGAAGGCAATGAGAGAGCCCATGGAACGGCCGGGGATATCCCCCTTATAAGGCTCATAGCCATGGAAGATGGTGTTCATCACACCCTCACCGCGGGTGGCGGTCAGAAAATCGCTCTTATAGCCGATGAGGCCGCGGGCAGGCACCAGATACTGCAGCTTCATACGGGAGCCGTTGGGCTCCATGGAGAGCATCTCGCCCTTGCGGGAGCCAAGACGCTCCACCACCGCGCCGACGCAGTCTTCGGGCACATCGATAAAGACATGCTCGATGGGCTCGCATTTCACACCGTCAATATCTTTATACAATACATGGGGCATGGAAACGGCAAATTCATAGCCCTCGCGGCGCATAGTCTCGATGAGGATGGAAAGATGCATCTCCCCTCGGCCTGCCACCTTGAAGGTATCGGCGGATCCGCCCTCCTCTACCCGCAGGGAAACATCCTTTAAAAGCTCCCGCATCAGGCGGTCACGGATATGGCGGGAGGTCACAAATTTACCCTCGCGGCCTGCAAAGGGACTGTTGTTGACCATAAAATTCATCTCAAGGGTCGGCTCGCTGATCTTCACAAACGGCAGAGGCTCGGGGCACTCGGTACTGCAAAGGGTCTCACCGATGGTAACGCCCTCAATGCCGGAGAAGCAAACAATATCGCCCACCCTGGCTTCGCTGACGGGAACGCGGTTCAACCCCTCAATGGCAAACAAGGCCTGCACACGCCCTTTGCGGATGGTACCCTGATCGTGATAGTTGCATACGGCAACCTCTTCATTCTGACGGATCACGCCCCGTTCAATACGGCCGATGCCGATACGACCCACAAAATCATTATAGTCGATGGAAGAGACCAGCATCTGCAAAGGCTGATCCTCTTCCCCTTCGGGCGCGGGGATCTGATCCAGAATCTTATCGAAGAGGGGCGCAAGATCGGTGCCCTTTTCATCGGGGGTCAGAGAGGCGGTACCCTCTCTGCCGGAGCAGAAGAGAATGGGGCTGTCCAACTGCTCATCGCTGGCCCCCAGCTCGATCAACAGCTCCAATACTTCATCCACCACCTCCAAGGGGCGGGCATCGGGGCGGTCCACCTTATTGACCACCACAATGATCTGATGACCCATTTCCAGCGCCTTTTCCAAAACAAAGCGGGTCTGGGGCATCGCACCCTCAAAGGCATCCACCAACAGCAAAACGCCGTTTACCATCTTCAGGATCCGCTCCACCTCGCCGCTGAAATCGGCGTGGCCCGGAGTATCCACAATATTGATCTTGGTGCCCTTCCAATTGACGGCCGTATTCTTGGCCAGAAAGGTAATGCCGCGCTCCCGCTCCAAGTCGTTGCTGTCCATTACCCGGTCAGCAACCGCCTGATTATCGCGGAATACACCGCCCTGCTTGAGCATTTCATCCACCAAGGTAGTCTTACCGTGGTCCACATGGGCGATGATGGCAATATTTCTTAAATCTTCTCTCTTCATCGAAAAACCTTCTTTTTTCAAAAATCCACGAAAAATTATAACAGATATCCCCGCAAATTACCATATCTATTTTCGCCAAAATTCCATAGTATTTTCCCTCTATTTGCAAACAATATAGAAAAAGGAGTGTTGAGAATGGCAAAAAGCAAAAAATGGATGATGGCTCTGGGGATTCCCGCGCTGATCATCACCATGGTTTTTTTAATGAGCGCAGGCTGGAGCGTCAGCGATACCACCGCCCACGATTGGTACTTTCAGCCCAATGATACCCATACCCCGCCGCAGGTCGCCTCCGAAGTGCCGCTGGAGGGCTATTCGGTGCTCTATGGAGGCGGGGAGACCGAAAAAAAGATCGCCATCACCTTTGATGCGGGCTATGATAACGGCTATCATACCTCCATTTTGGATACCTTAAAGGAAAAGAAGGTCACGGCGGCCTTTTTTCTGGACGGCAACTTTGTGAAGCAAAACGGCCAATTGGTCAAACGAATGGCGGCAGAGGGGCATATTGTAGGCAACCACACCCTCAACCACGCCGATATGACCAAGCTGACGGATTTTTCCACCTATCGGGAGCAGATCGAGGGCTGGAACGATCTTGTAACCGCCCTGGGGCTGACCCCTTCGGGCTATTTTCGGTTTCCCTGCGGGCGGTTTTCTGCCCGCGCTCTGGATTATAACGAAAAATTGGGGCTGACCTCCGTCTTCTGGACCTTCGCCTATTACGATTGGGTGCAGGAGGATCAGCCTGCCCCTCAAAAGGCCTTGGAGAAGATCACAAGCCGTATGCACAACGGTTGCATTCTGCTGCTCCACTCCACCTCCGCCACCAATGCCGAGATCCTGGGAACCCTGATCGACCAACTACGCGCCGAAGGCTATGAGATCGTATCTTTAGAACAACTTCCTGCATCATAAAAGCCCGAGGTCTTCCCTCGGGCTTTTTCAGTTTTCACCAACAGTTTGAGTCATAGTCTTCAATCGCATAAAATAGTTTTTTCAACCAAACCAGCGGATATTCCGCATCCGAAACCGGAACCCGGTTTCTTAATTCAACATCTCTGATTTTCAAATAGGCTTCATAAATCGGCAGGTCTTTGATCTGCGCCTCCAGACTCCCGAAAAAACGATCGGAATAAATGCGACAAACAAAAATTCCGATACTGCGGTGCAACAAATCAACAAGGCGCTCCCCTCCCCCTATTGTGGGGTCATCATCGCAAATGGTTTGCGCCACCTCGCAAAATCCATATACATGCTCATAGATGGATCGAAATTTACAGTCATATTTATACTGTGCCATAAGTATCCTATCTCCTTTTTGATATTATCCCGAAATGGGATATTTTAATTATACCAATATGGGATAATTATTGCAAGAGGTGAGATCATGCGATTAAAAGAACTGCGAAAAAAGAAAAAGATCACTCAGCAAAAATTAGCCTTGGATCTGAATGTTGCTCAAAACACCATCAGTCGGTATGAAACCGGCTCTCATCAGCCCGATTACGAAACCCTGCAACGGATCGCCGATTATTTCAATGTTTCATTGGATTATTTGCTGGAGCGCACCGATAAGCCGGAAGTCAACAAATAAAGTGTAAATTTACACCGTTATTCTGACCAAGATCACTCAAACGCCATGAAAAAGAGACCAACGCATTTGCGTTGGTCTCTTCCTTTTATTGCGGCGGTTTACGCCTCACCGAAATTACGGTAATATGCCAGCAACAGGTCTACCATTTCTCCATAAGACTTGATGCCCGATTCCTGATTATTGGACTGCAGGTATTGATCATAGATCTCCGAGGAGGTATTGCTGACAACGGTATTGCGATAGGGCTCCCAATATGCATCCTCAAAGGAGATATCCCGCAGCATTCCCTCCTCGCAAAGGCGGGCGATCTTGCGGGCAAGCTCAATATCCTCATCATAAAGGGCATTAAAGGCATAGCCGAAGGCCATCAGGCTTCCGCTGTAGCGGAAATCCGCCTGCTCCGATCTCATACAGGCAAGGTAGCCCAGAAAATTAGCCTCATCCTCTGCCATAAAGCCGCGGAAATGGGTCAGCTCATGGCACATAGTCGCGGGAACGGTATGGGTGGGAACATCCACATTGATCCCCGATTCAAAGGGGACATAAATACCGGTGGTCAGCACCATGGAAAAAAGCTTGGAGGTCAGTAAGGGTTTATTGCGCACATCCGCCGCCTGCAGGATGGGGATCTCCTCTTCCAGGGCGGCATAGGCCTTCCGCGCGGAATTGGCGGTATCATAGAAGGAATCGCTCTGCAATTGGGCGATCCCCTCCTTCTCTTCCAATTGGGCGCGATAAAAATTGCAGTCATAGACCAGCAGCTCGCAAAGGTCATAAAGCTCCTCTTTGGAGCTTTTTTGCACCGAAAGCTCCAGATAGTCGGTAATGGGCGCCCGATAGTAATTGAGGCCCATAAACAATACAAAGATCAGGTAGCCGACGCTTGCGGTACAAAGCAGATTCAGCCCCAGGCGATAAAGCCGCCCCCTTCTTCCCGCGCGGATGCGGATGGCCTTTATAACAGTCCAAACAATATAAGTGAGCAAGCCTGCTCCCAGCAAGACCACCAGGATCTCCAGCAGGCAGAAGGGCACCAATGAAAGGAGCCGGCCCAAGGTATTGGCAAACAGCGGGTAGACATAGCGGGAATGGATCTGCTCCACCCAGGTATTGTCCACTTTAGCGGCAAGGGTTAAAAGCAGCCCCAGGGGCGCCGAAAGCAGCAGCCATATTCTTTTGTAACGAAACAGTTTATTCCACATAGTTTATATTATATAGAGAAAATCGGAAAATGTCAAAGAAACAATTATGAACAAAAGGCGGTGCCTACCATGGAGTTTATGATCCAGACCACCGAAGGGGCTTTTCGCTACCCTACCGACTGCCGCGGGCAATGGACCCTTCTCTTTTATTACGGCGGGGATTTTCAGCCGGTGAGCGCCACCGAGCTTTTGGAGCTTGCCGCCTTGCAGGAGGATTTTGCCGCAGGCGGATGCCGCATTCTTTGCATCAGCGAGGATTCCCTTGCGGTGCATCTTGCTTTTTTAGAGACCCTCTCCCGCTATCGGTGGGAGCCCCCCGCCCCCATCCGCTTTCCATTGGCGTGCGACCCCAAAGGGGCTCTGCGGGCACGGATGAACCTTGCCGAGGGACAAAAATACCTTTGGCTTCTCTCCCCCGAGGGCGCACCGCGGGCGCAGTTTTCCTATCCATACGAGATCGGCGCCAACTTCACCGAGGCCTTGCGTACCCTTCTGGCTCTGAAGACCCGCCGACCGACCCCCTGCGGCTGGGTGCCCGGCGAGCGAAACCTTCTGCCGCCCCCTGCCACCCGCCAAGAAAGCATCAGCCATATGCAACGCCAAGAGCAGGCAGGGCACCTTTGCATCGATTGGTATTTATGCTTTTCAGACCAATAAAAAAAGTGAGCCTTGCTCACTTTTTTTATTGATTATTCGTAATCGACCACATCGGCCCAGCGCAGCAGGAACTCCCGCTCCTCGGCCTTGCCCTTCACCGACTGAGAAGCGGCAACAATGGGCAGCCATTTCTGCACATACTGCTTGGCGGTATCGCTCTTCTTGCAGAAAAGGTTCAGATACTGATTGGCCAGTTCTTCCTTCCCTTGCAGGCAAAACAGCAGGTAGGTCCGCGCCACATCGGCGGAAGCGTTGCCCTGGGTGGCATGGGACCAGTCCAGAAGATAGGCACCGTCTTCGGCAATGATGATATTGGAGGGGTTGAAATCTCCATGGCAGACCTTGGTATGCTTCTTCATTCCCTCCAGGCGGGTATGAAGCTCATAGCGGGTGGTGGCATCCAGATCCGCCTGGGAGATCTTCATATTCATCTTATCCTTCAGCTTATTGAGGTAAGGCGCTCTTTTGCTGTGAACATTCAGTTGCAGATCCACAAACAGTTCCAGGTATTCCTCCATCTGATCGGGGTTTTCCTGCATCAGCTGCGCCAGGGTCTTGCCTTCAATATATTCCGTCACAATAGCCCATTTTCCTTCGATCATGGTAACCTCCAGGACCTTGGGGATCCTAAGGCCGGTCTCCTCCACCCGCGCCTGATTCAGCGCCTCATTAAGGATATCCGCCTTGGAATAGCCGGGGGCAAATACTTTATACACCCGATCGCCGTCGCGATAGATGGTTTTATTGGTTCTTTCAGCAATGATGGTTTTCATTGAATTACACCTCCACATGGTTGCCGTAATAGGCATTGAGATACATCTGCTTGATCTCGCTCATCAGCGGGTAACGGGGATTGGCGCCGGTGCACTGATCGTCGAAGGCCTGCTCCACCATCTCATCGAGATTCTCTAAGAAGGTCTTTTCCTCAATGCCGTAGTCCTTAATGGTGGCCTTGATGCCCACCTGCTCCTTCAGGTCATTGATGGCCTTGATCAGGTTTTCCAGCTTCTCCTCATCGCTCTTGCCGCCAAGACCCAGGAAATCGGCGATCTCGGCATAGCGCGCCAAGGTATGAGGATGATCATACTGGGAGAAGGTACCCATCTTGGCAGGGGCCTCTGCGGCATTGAAGCGGAGCACCTCTTCGATCATCAGCGCATTGGCAACGCCATGGGGCAGATGATGGAAGGCACCCAGCTTATGGGCCATCGAGTGGCAAACACCCAGAAAGGCATTGGCGAAAGCCATACCGGCCATGGTAGCGGCGTTGGCCATCTTCTCCCGGGCCACCACATCGGTCTGCCCGTTCTCATAAGCGCGGGGCAGGTATTCAAAGATGGTTTTGAGGGCCTTGAGGGCCAGACCGTCGGTATAATCAGTGGCCAGCATAGCGGCATAAGCCTCTACTGCATGGGTCACCGCATCAATACCCGAAGCGGCGGTCAGCCCCTTGGGGGCGCTCATATGAAAATCGGTATCGATGATGGCCATATTGGGCAGCAGCTCATAGTCGGCCAGCGGGTATTTCACACCGCTCTTCTCATCGGTGATCACCGCAAAGGGAGTCACCTCGGAGCCGGTACCGGCGGAGGTGGGAACCGCGATGAAATAAGCCTTTTCACCCATCTTGGGGAAGGTATATACACGCTTGCGGATATCGATAAACCGCATAGCCATATCCATAAAGTCGGCTTCGGGATGCTCATAGAGAACCCACATAATTTTGGCCGCATCCATGGCGGAGCCGCCGCCCAGCGCGATGATGGTATCGGGCTTGAAGGCCGCCATCTGGGCCGCGCCTTCAGTGGCATTGGCCAGGGTGGGATCGGGCTGAACATTGAAGAAGGTGGTATGGGCAATGCCCATTTCGTCCAGCTTATCGGTAATCGGCTTGGTATAACCGTTTTCATAAAGGAAGGTATCGGTCACAATAAAGGCGCGCTTCTTGCCCATCACATTCTTCAGCTCATCCAGAGCAACAGGCAGACAGCCTTTCTTGATATAAACCTTTTCAGGCGCGCGGAACCAAAGCATGTTTTCCCTTCTTTCTGCAACGGTTTTGATATTTAAGAGGTGCTTGACACCCACATTCTCGGAAACGGAATTTCCGCCCCAGGAGCCGCAGCCCAAGGTCAGCGAGGGCGCCAGTTTAAAGTTATAAAGATCGCCGATCCCGCCATGGGAGGAGGGGGTATTCACCAGAATACGGCAGGTCTTCATCCGCGCGGCAAACTCTGCAAGCTTCGCCCGCTCGGTGATCTCATTCAGATAGATGGAGGAGGTATGACCGTAGCCGCCGTCGGCAACCAGGTGCTCCGCCTTGGCCAAAGCATCCTCAAAGGTTTCGGCCTTATACATTGCCAAAACAGGAGAAAGCTTCTCATGAGCGAACTCCTCGGAGATCTCCACGCTTTCCACCTCGCCAATGAGGATCTTGGTGGAGGCAGGAACCTCAACCCCTGCCAAGGCGGCGATGGAGGCGGCCTTCTGGCCAACGATCCTGGCGTTCAGAGCACCGTTGATGATAATGGTCTTACGGACCTTTTCGGTCTCCTCTTCATTGAGGAAATAACAGCCGCGGGCGGCAAATTCCGCCTTCACAGCCTCATAGACCTCCTTCAGCACGATCACCGACTGCTCGGAGGCGCAGATCATACCGTTATCAAAGGTCTTGGAATGGATAATGGAGTTGACTGCCAGAAGGATATCGGCGGTAGAATCGATGATGGCAGGAGTATTTCCCGCGCCAACACCCAGAGCGGGCTTGCCGCTGGAATAAGCCGCCTTTACCATACCGGGGCCGCCGGTAGCAAGGATGATATCCGCTTCCTTCATCACCGTATTGGTCATATCCAGAGAGGGGACATCGATCCAATCGATAATGCCCTCGGGAGCGCCTGCGGCAACGGCCGCCTCCAATACCAGTTTCGCGGCGGCGATGGTACTGTTCTTGGCGCGGGGATGCGGGCTGATGATAATGGCATTACGGGTCTTCAGCGCCAAAAGGCACTTAAAGATGGCGGTAGAGGTGGGGTTGGTGGTAGGGATCACCGCGGCGATGACGCCGATGGGCTCGGCGATCTTCTGAATGCCATAGGCCTTATCCTCTTCAATGACACCGCAGGTCTTGGTATCCTTATAGGCGTTATAGATATATTCGGAAGCATAGTTATTCTTAATGACCTTATCTTCCACAACGCCCATACCGGTCTCTTCCACCGCCATTTTGGCCAAGGGAATTCTTGCTTTATTGGCGGCAGAGGCGGCGGCCAAAAAGATCTTATCTACCCGCTCCTGCGTATAGGTAGCAAAGAGATTTTGCGCCTTTCTGGTGCGAAGAATGGCTTCTTCCAGCCGCTCAACGCTGTCTACGATCTCATACTTCTTGTTCATTTCAAGCCTCCATTGAATTTCTTTTTGCTCTCTTATTTTAACAGATGATCCCCAAACCGTGAATTACGAAAATGTTAAATGGGTATTATCAAAAATGATAATACCCATTTTTTTCACAGATGCTTTTCAATGGAATCATTAAGGGCGGCGATAAACTTACGATCCAGCTCGGTCAGCTTATAGCCCTTATGATAGATCAGAACATCCTTATAGATCTTTTTATTATCGATACATTCCTTCTGCACCAGCCCATAGCGATCCAATACACTCTGCGGGGTGGGCGAGACCCACATAAAGGTCTCGGGATTGCGGGAGAGCAGATCAAATTGGCTGGCCCGCTCAAAGATAAAGATCCGCCGATCGATATTATCGGGCAGCTCCTCCTTCACCACCTTTGCCAAGGGCAGAGAGGGCACATAAGGATCTGCATGAGCGATCTCGATATAGGAAGTAAGGTCATGGAAGGTGATCTTCTCTTTTTTGGCCAGCGGGTTCTCGGCGCTCATGATCAGCCGATAGGAAAACTCTGTTACCATCTCATAGCTGATGCCCTTTTCCTCCAGCATGGCCTTAAAATAGCGGTCATAGTTTTCCGCATAGCGGATGATGCCCAATTTATAATCATGGTTGATCATATTATGGATGGTGCGCTGGGAGTTGGTCTCCTTATAAAAGATCTCCGCCGCATCCTCCGAAAGGGTCTTGGAGAAGGCAACAAAGGCCTCGCCGATATAGCAGGCCCGCGGCACCGAAATGGAGAACCGTTGCTTGGGAACCGATCCGTCTTTATAGAGGTTTTCCACATGGTCGATCTGCCTTAAAATACTTTTGGCATAGCCGATAAACTCCTCCCCCTCGGGGGTAAGGGTAACCCCCTTGGCGGAACGCTCAAAGATGGTGATCCCTAAATCGGCCTCCAATTCCTTGATGGAGCGGCTGACATTGGGCAACGCCACATAAAGGCTTTCCGATGCCTTATTCAGAGAGCCTGCCTTGGCCACCTCCACCGCGTATTTCATATGCGAAATATTCATAGGATGGGAATCCCCGCCTCCTTACAGATCCGCAAGGTGTCGCTATCCCAGATAGAGGACTGCACCTCACCGATATGGGCACTGCCCAAAAGAAGCATACAAAGGCGGCTCTGCCCGATACCGCCGCCGATGGTCAGCGGCAATTCTCCCGCCAGAAGGGCCTTATGGAAGGGGAGCTCCCGGCGGTCATCGCAGCCTGCGATCTTCAGCTGGCGATCCAGGCTCTCGGGGCTGACGCGAATGCCCATAGAGGAGATCTCGAAGGCCTGCTGCAGAGTATCGTTCCAAAGAAGGATATCGCCGTTGAGCTGCCAATCATCATAGTCGGGGGCGCGGCCGTCATGAGGCTTGCCCGATCTCAGGGCGCCGCCGATCTCCATCAGAAAGACCGCGCCGCATTCCTTGGTAATGGCATTCTCCCGCTCTTTGGCGGTAAGATCGGGGTAACGGTCCTCCAGCTCCTGGGTGGTAATATAAGTAATCTCCCGCTTGAGGGCAGGGCGAACATTCAATTGAGGAAACATGATCCGAAGAGTCTGCTCGGTATCACAGATGGCGCCCACGATCTTATCCACAACGCTCTTAAGATACTCCTTGTTGCGCTCCTCTTCGGAGATGATCTTTTCCCAGTCCCATTGATCCACATAGATGGAATGAAGGTTGTCCAACTCCTCGTCCCGACGGATGGCGTTCATATCGGCATAAAGGCCGGTATCATGGGCAAATCCATAGTCCCGAAGGGCCTGGCGCTTCCATTTAGCCAGAGAATGAACCACCTCGGCGTAGCTGCCCGTATCCTTCACATCGAAGGAGACGGGACGCTCCACCCCATTGAGATTATCATTCAGCCCGGAGGAGGAGGGTACAAACAAGGGCGAGCTGACCCGCCGAAGATTCAGGGCGCCGCATAGCATATCCTCAAACAGCCGTTTGATCAAGCCGATGGCTTTTTGGGTATCATATAAAGACAGTGCCGGCCGATAGCCCGCAGGAATGGTTACTTTGCTCATTGGGGTTCCTTTCTTTCTCTTCTCAAGATACTATAGGGCGGAAGTTCTAAAGGAAGTCTTACCTTCATTTCCGCATGGGGCGCGCTTTCGATGGGCGCTCCCGTTTCATCATACATTTCATCAATGGTCACCGCATAGGGCGCCCCTTCCGGGCTCAATACCCAAAGGGTCTCGCCTACGGAGAATTTATTCTTCTGGAGCCAAAGCCCCTTCTCCTCGGTGGTTACCGCCACCACATCGGTCCGGCGGATATACCCGCCGTTTTCAGGCTCTTGCGCTTCAGCGCCGGGCGCGCCCAGGAAAAAAGCGGTGGTATAGTCCCGATGGGAGACCGCCCGCAGCTCTTCCTTAAGAGCGGGATCAAAGGGCTTCCCTGCCTTAAGATCGTCTAAAGCCCGACGGTAAGCGCGGGTGACGCAGGCGGCATAATAAAAGCTTTTCATCCGCCCCTCGATCTTCAGCGAAGCGACCCCCGCCTCCTCCAATTCCCTAAGATACTCAATAAGGCAGAGATCCTTGGAGTTCATAATATAAGTACCCCGCCCGTCTTCCTCGATGGGGAAATATTCCCCGGGGCGTCTTTCTTCCATCAAGGCATAGTTCCAGCGGCAGGGATGGGCGCAGGCTCCGCGGTTTCCGCTTCGGCCGGTCATGGCGGCGGAAAGCAGGCATCGGCCCGAATAGGAGATGCACATTGCACCGTGCACAAAGCATTCCAGCTCCACCTCCCGGGGCAGCTCCGCCCTTAAAGCGCGGATCTCCGAAAGGGGCATTTCTCTTGCCAGAACGATCCGCGTGGCCCCCAATTGCGCCAGTACCTTGGCGGTCTCCGCATTGGTCACATTGGCCTGGGTGGATACATGGATGGGCAGATGGGGCGCATGGCGCTTTGCAAGACTCATGACCCCCAGATCGGCAATGATCATCCCATCGGGGCGTAAAGCATCCAGCATTTCAAAGAAGGCGGGCAAAGCCGCAAGATCCTTGGAATCGGGATAGATATTAACGGTAATATAGATTTTTCTGCCGCGGGTATGGCAATATTCGATGGCTTCCTTTAAGCCCTCTTCATCGAAATTATCCCCTGCGGCGCGCAGACCGAAGGCGCGATAGGCGGCATAGACCGCATCGGCGCCGTATTCAATGGCGTAGCGCAATTTTTCAAAGTTTCCGGCGGGCGCTAATAATTCCATACTCAATGAATCGTCCCCGTTCCCCGAACGCCCTCTCCGGTTTGTTTTAAGTTTTTCAGATGGTCGGCGTGGGTGACTGCAAAAACCGTTGCGCCATCGGTGCCCACCGCGAAATAGCGGGCATCGGTTCCCTCGGGGCTCAATACCGCAGCGATGGTTGCCCCATCGGGGTTGGAGATGGGGCCGGGAGGCAAGCCTTGGGCGCGATAGGTATTATAGGCATCCTCGGTCTTGATATCGGTTGCCGTAACTGCACTGCCGGCAGGCAGGATATAAGCCACCGATGCGGCAGACTCCAGATAAGGGAAATCGCTTATAAGGCGGTTATAATAGACGCCTGCCTCCTTGGCAGGAGCATTGCCGCCCTCCTTTTGCAGGATGGAGGCCATGGTCACCAGCTGATCCAGAGTATAGCCCGAGGCGTTGATCAGCTTTTGGTTTTCCTCGGTCAGCACCTGCAGCTGAAAGGCATCCAGCACCCGCTGAACCACCGCCAGAGCAGATTCTCCCTCAAACATTTCATAGGTGCCGGGCAGAAGATAGCCCTCCAACCGATAATTGCGGGCAGGCAGGTTCTTTAAAAAGGAATAATCGGAAAAATCATAGGTCTGCAAGACCCGCTCCAATTCTTCCCGCTCCAGATATTTCAAAGTATCGCAAAGGTTGGCAACAAAATCCTCTTGGGTATCCCCCGCGCCGATGGTAAAGGAAACGGCGGTCTTATTGGAGGGAGAACGTTTCAGAGCGGAAATCAATTGGTTATAATCCCGCTTGCAGTTGAGGGTATAGGTGCCGAACTCAAATTTACCGTCTGCCTTTTTCAGCTTGCAATAAAGGCGGAAGACCATGGGATGATCAATGACTCCCGCTTCCTCCAATTGCTTGGCAATGGTCATGGTGGAGCTGCCCTCGGCGATCTCAACGGTATATTCCTTATCGGGGCGGATCAGCCCCAGAACCTCATTGCCGATATGGCAGACCCAGGAGGCCAGCAAAACACTGGCGACCAATACCGCGGCGTAAAAGGCCATATCCTTCCAATAGCGGTTCCAGAAGTTCTTCATCCATTGGGCGGTAAAAAGCGAACCGCTCTTTTTGGCTTTGGCGGGCTTTTTCTCCTGCTTTTCCATGGGCGTCTCAAAAGAAACGGGCGCCTCCTCTTTTTGGGGCGCGGTCTTCCAGAACATGGTATTACCGCCGGCAGGGGCTTCCTGCTCCGCAGGCTCCGCCACAGGGAACCGCTTCTTGCCGGGATAGGAGCCGGCAGGATTGGGGCGCTTGGCGCGATTTTGCCCGTTAGCGCCGGGATAAGAGCCGGTAATATTTCGTTTATTATTGTTTTCGCTCATTGAAAAATCTCCTTTACAAGAGATATATTATAGTCATACACCGTAATTATACTATATCTTTTATGGAAAGTAAAGAAAAAAGGACTGCCGTAGCAGTCCTTTTTTTACTTCTTTTTTCGAGAACGATCCACCAGACCGCCGATGGCCATCACAACCGCAAAAACGATCAGATACCAAAAACAGCCCCACCGATGGCTCACAATGCTTGCGATCACCATAAACACACTGCCGCAAAGGGCCAGAATGGGCATAACAAACCGCCGCAAAACCGGTTGATCCTTTTCCTTTCGCATCCATTGGATCAGCATCGGCAGATACATCAGATAGATGGTAATAATGGGAAGCTCAGTGGAATCGAATACAAAGGGCCCGCTCCAGATGCCCGCCAGATTGGAAGAATAGAAATACAAGAACCAGGCCGCAGTAGCCATCAAGGCAAAGACCGCGGAATTGCCGGGCATATTGGTCTTTTGATCCACCTGCCCATACATTTCGGCATCGGGGCCTTCTCCGCGCGCCGCCAGGGAATACATACAGCGGCTGCAGCCCAGCATCAAGCCATTGGTGGTGCCGAGGCAGGAGATGGCGATGAAGAGATTTAGAATATTACCGAATACATTGCCGAAAATATTGGTAAAGGCAACGGTGGCGCCCTTATCGATCAGTTCCTGATTGGAGGCTCCGCCGGCAACACCGATGTAATAGAACAAATAAACCGCAACAATAATAATTCCGCCTAAGATCAACGCCTTGGGCAGATTTTTTTTGGAATCCTTGATCTCCGCATTAATGGAGGTGGCAATGATCCAGCCCTCATAGGCAAAGGCAGTGGCACAAACCGCCCCGAAAAGGGGATGGCCGACAGCCGAAGGGACCCGGGCAACTGTTGCCATATTATTCTGCAGG
>JAZUNB010000090.1:0-3262 GCA_045603925.1 Eubacteriales bacterium | reverse complement strand
GATCCACAGGGAAATGTTACATTTACTTTACATTTCGCCCCATTCCGTTGACAGCCTCTCAAAAGTTCCTTAAAATAGAAGTAGAAAGAACAAACACCTTCAGGAAAGGAGAATCCACCATGTTAAAACGATCCATTCTTGCCTCTGTTTTATTGCTTATTTTCCTTTGCGGCATGGTCGGCTGCAAACAGAAAAACGACGATCAATTCCAAACAGACGGCCAGTTCGTAAACGAAAAAGAAGATACCCCTACCGAGCAGGAATCGGAGCCGAACAACGAACCGGAAACAGAGCCGACCAACGAGCAGGAATCAAAGTCCGATGATAAAACCGAAGAGCAATCCAAGACCGACGAAGAAAACAACGCCGCCCTCAAGCCCGGTCCTGCCGTCGATTGGGATGCGCCCATGATGGTCAGTTACAATGAAACCTATGCTGTCAAATACACCCTTTCCGCCGAAGACAAAGCAACGCTCCTTCAACTATTTGACGCTTGCGGTTGGCAACAGGGAGGTTATTTACTCCATACAGACTTCCTTCTTTATGTGGGTGAAAAACAGTTTGGTTATGATCCCAACAAAATGATTACAGGCCATGGATTTCATATCAAATTTGATGAAAAGACCCGCCAAACCGTCAACACCATCCTTGACTCCTACTTCCCCGATGGACAATTCTATATAGAGCTTCCCACCGACGAGATCTTCACCCTCGTCCCCTTCAATGAAAAAGATGAGCCCATCGAAGCGCAAGCCAAAGTTCTCTCGGCCGAGGATTCCGAATTTCTTCATTCCTTTTTTACCCGCCCCTTTACCAAAGAAGATATCTTCAGCTATGAAGATTACGGCGATGCGGCGTTCGGTACCGGCTATATCGGTTTTCAATATCACTACAGCGGAGCCTTCACCATCGCCGCTTCCCGCAATGGCCACAACGGCATTCTCCGCCTTACTGAAGAAGAAACCGCCCAAGTCACCGCACTGATTCAAAAATATTTACCGAAATAAAAAAGGAGAAAGCACCATGTTAAAACGATCTATTCTTGCCTCTGTTTTATTGCTTATTTTCCTTTGCGGCACGGTCGGCTGCAAGGAGCAGCCCGCAGAAATGGGGCGGCTTTCGGGGGATCAGGTGATCATGGCCGACGGGCGATCGGTTGCTGTTTCCTTAACCGATAAAGGAAATCAATGGGATACTTATGCAGACGAAAACGGATACGCTTACGGCATTGATGAGCAAGGGATCTTAGTTTATTACAATGCAATTGCGATAAAACCCCACAGCAAAGAAAAAATCACCGAAGAGCAAGCAAAAGCCATTGCTTTTAAACACATGGTGGAGACCTACGGCAAAAAATTCTTAAACGGTTATACCTTAACGGAATGCAGTGACCGCGGCATGGATTATCTGCTCTATTATTTCAAGCTTTACGGTGAAGAGCAAATGATCAAAGGGGAAATGTGCCATGTCAATGTTGATTACTTCGGAAAGGTGGGAACCAGCAGTATCGCCCGAAAAACGTTTAAAGATTTTGACGAAACACTGCTGAAGGGCATTACCAAAGAGACCCTTACCGAATATGCCCGCGCCCAAGGAACGGCCCAAAAGCCCAACTCCACCTTCACCGGGCTGGGCGATGTTTATCTTTATAAAAGCGACACCGGATATGCCCTCCATCTCTTTATTGATATGGAACTTCCGGAGGGCTGGTGCAACCACACAGAATGTTATTATCCTCTGCAATAAACCTTTTTCCTCCTAAAGAAAAGGGCTGTGAGAAAATTCTCACAGCCCTTTTTCATTAAAAAAACTTAAGTTGTAATTTTATTTTAAGGTGGTATCCTTTATTAGGGTAGTGAGAAATATCCGAACACCGTTTTTAAAAGGCGGAGTTCGGATATCTCGCTCTACCCTACCCTAAGAAAGGAGCATTTTCCCTATGAAACGAATCAAGCTGAAGGATCGCCTCCTGCCCGATTATACCCGCGGCGAGGAGATCTTCAATATGGTGTCTCACATTGTGGGCGGGGGCTTCGGCGTGATTGCGCTGGTCACCTGCCTTTTAAAGGCCATTTTCACCGATGCAGGGGGCTTTGCCCTGGCCGGCGCCATCATCTACGGCACCTCCATGGTGGTGCTTTATACCATGTCCAGCATCTACCACGGGCTGAAACCGCCCATGGCGAAGAAGGTCTTTCAGATCATTGACCATTGCACCATTTTTATCCTCATTGCCGGCACCTATACCCCCATTCTGCTGAGCGCCGTTCGGGAAGAGAATCCCTTGATCGCCTGGATCGTTTTCGGGGTCATCTGGGGCGCCGCCGCTTTGGGCGCCACCCTCAATGCCATCGATCTGAAGAAATACTCCATTCTTTCCATGGTGCTGTATCTGGTGATGGGCTGGTGCATTGTGCTCACCGGCAAGACCGCTCTTGCGGCCATGGGGATCCCCTGCTTCCTCTGGATCTTAGGCGGCGGAGTCTCCTATACGGTTGGCGCGGTGTTCTACGGTGTTGCCAAAAAAGTACGGTATATGCACTCGGTTTTCCATCTTTTTGTGGTTCTGGGAAGTATTTTGCAGTATATCGGCATTATTTTTTATATAATTTAGTTGACAATTTTTTTAAGGGTGCTATAATTAAAAGCGAATATAAGGCACAAGAGATTTTGAGAGTGCACAGTGAAAATCAGGGCAAGGCTGTCCTCTTTTTTGCTGTGCATTTTTTGTGCCAAAAATAGAGGAGGAAAAAACCATGGCAAACAAAAACATTGTATCCTGGGACATGATCACCAACTTTGTGATCGACGCGTTCAAGGGCTACGGCATCCCCGAGGAGGATGCAAAGATCTGTGCGGATGTCCTGCTGGAGTCCGACAAGCGGGGCATTGAGTCCCACGGTGTAAACCGCTTCAAGCCGGTTTATCTGGATCGCATCAAGGCCGGTATCCAGAACCCTGTTACCAACTTTGAGATCGTAAAAGAGACCCCCACCACCGCAGTGATCGACGGTCACGACGGTATGGGCCAGGTCATCGGCTATAAGGCTATGAGAATGGCCATCGATAAGGCCAAGGAATACGGTATGGGTATGGTGGTTGTGCGCAACTCCTGCCACTACGGTATTGCCGGCTATTATACTTCCATGGCTGCCAAGGAAGGCTGCATCGGCCTGACCGGCACCAACGCCCGCCCCACTGTTGCTCCCACCTTCGGTGTTGAGGGTATGTTCGGTACCAACCCCCTGACTCTCGGTGTTCC
>JAZUNB010000089.1:0-16978 GCA_045603925.1 Eubacteriales bacterium | reverse complement strand
TCGCGCGCCCCCGCCGCGTGACGAAAAATCTCCCCCTGCTGCGCAGCAGGGGGAGATGAAAGAATTTATTCAATTAACATATTCTTTTTGTTTTTTAGCCTGTCTACTTGACGGGGGGCACATTATTCGGGCATCGGCTTTTTGGTTATTCAGGCTTTTTGTCGAAGTCAAGGGTCAATTCATAATCCCCAAGCTTCTTTACCTTAAAGCCGTTGTTTTTGAATTCCTCATAGTCGAAGGCCTCCAATTCATCAATGGCCAGCTTGTGAAATTCATAAAAATTATGCCACCATTCCCAGCCGGAGCCCAGCTCATTGGAAAGATAGGCATCGGCAATATCACAAGCGGTCTGGGGTGCCACATAGAAAGCGCCCATGGCCAATACATTTACCCCGTTGCCGGTAATGGCCCGCAAGGCCGCAGGCAGACTTTCCACCACCCCTGCATGAACATGGGGGCATTTGCTGGCGGCAATATGGATGCCCATGCCGGTTCCGCAGAAGAGCAGGGCGCGTTCATAATTTCCTTCGGAGATCTCGGCACCCACCCGCAGACCTACCCGATGAAACATCAGGTCGGTGTCATTGGGATCGCTGTCTTTTTTTACGCCCAGATCCAGAATATTCCAGCCCTTTTTGGTCAGATGCTCCACAACGACCTCCTTCAGCGGAAATCCTGCAAAATCGGCGCCGACGACTAAATATTTATCTTTTACGCATTTCATAATCAAAAGTCCTTTCTGTTATTCTTCCAGAATTCCTTCGGCGGGAGTAAGCCCCCAAAGGGTTGCCAATTCCCGAATGATCTGATCGGGAATTACATTGACGGTATGCCCTAAAGCAAGCATATAGATCTGGGCGGTCTTTTCCACCGTTTCAATAAGCCCGAAGGCCTCATCCATGGTTTTTCCCGCGCCGTAGATGCCGTGGTTGGTCCATACTACCAGCCGCGTTTTTTGAATTTTTTCTGCGGTGGCGATGCCGATCTCATTGGTGCCGCAGACCATACAGGGCAGTACCCCGACTCCATCGGGGAACACCACCACCGCCTCGGTATTGGATTGCCAGAGCTTATGGGTAAAATCCTTTTCATCAATGGGGCAAACGGCGTTCATGGCGATGGTATAGGTGGGATGGGTATGCATAATGACCCGATGATCGGGATCCACCTTCAGGCGCGCCATATGGCTCATCATATGAGCGGGGAATTCGGAGGTGAATTTTCCGCCGTCGCTGTAGCCCCATAATAACTCTGCAGTGGTGCCGTCCTGGGCGATCCGCACAATGCCGAGATTATATTCGGGATCCTCCTCAATGTTTTTGAAATACTTTCCGGTGCCGGTAACGATAAAGATCTTGCCGATCAGATCGGCAGCATCAAAGCCGGTGGGGATGGTGCGGATCACACGGTTGAGATCCAGATACTCCCCAACCTCCTTTTCATCCAGCAGATAGCTGATGTTTCCGCCGTTGCGCTCGTCCCAACCGAGACGGTACATATTGGCGGTGGTCTTGCACATTTCTTTGATAAAGGGTGCGTCTAAAATATTCTTCATTTTATACCTCTTGAATGTTGCAGGAGCGGCGGAGCATCGCCCGCCCTTCCTCAATGGTGTTGAATTCCTTGGTGCGGAGCATCTGCGCCATCAGATTGCCGAGGGCCGTCCCTTCGGTGGGACCGATCAGGATCCGCTTGCCGGTCTTTTCCTTGGTCAGCTGATTGAGCAGTTGATTTTTACTTCCGCCGCCGATGATATGCAGGGTGGAATAGCGGTTTTCGGTGATGGACTCCAGGGTTTCGATGGAGCGGGCGTAATCCCGCGCCAGATTATTATAGATCACATAAGCCAGCTCACCCAGCTTCAGCCTTTGTCCAACCGCTTTTTGAATTTCTTCGCTCATATTCTCCGGCGCCAGAAACCGCGGATCATTCACATCGATCTCATCCTCAATGGGGTTTTTCCGCGCCATCTCCGCCAGAGTGGCGAAATCATAGTCCTCACCCTGCTCCTTGCGTACCTGCTGGACCATCCAAAGCCCCATAATGTTCTTCTGGAAGCGGAAGGTGTGGTGCAGGCCTCCCTCATTGGAAAAGCCTGAGCGGCAGGCGGCGGTATGGGTATGGGCCGTCTTTTGCTCAACCCCCAGCAGTGACCAGGTGCCGCTGGATATATAAGGAGTCTCTCCCTCCAGCGGCGCGGCAAGAACCGCGCTGGCGGTATCGTGGGCGGCGGGGAGTACTACTGTGGCCGAATATCCGACCGCTTTTGCGATCTCTTCGGTAAAGACCCCAACCTCCTCTGTGGGCTGGCCGGGCTCAAGAAACAGCTCTTTTTTATAGCCCAGAGCCCGAATCAGATCCCAATCCCAGATATGGGTGGCGGCGTTCACCAAGCCGGTGGTGGTAGCGATGGTATATTCCTGCTTTTTCACACCGGTCAAGAGAAAATGAAAATAATCGGGGGTCATCAAAAGACTCTCAGCCTTGGCCATCCGTCCGGTTTGCAGATCGTCGTAAAGCTGATAAATGGTGTTAAATGCCGCAAATTGAATGCCCGTTCGCTGATAAAGAGTCTCAAAGGGTACTTTTTGATGCACAAGAGGAACCGTCTTCTCCGTCCGCGCATCCCGATAGCAATAGGCTTCTCCGATGGGCTGATCCTGCTCATCCAGAAGCAGATAATCCACGCCCCAGGTATCGATGCTCACCGAGCAGGGGATCTTTCCGATCTCCTTGGCCTTTTTCAGCCCGTTTAAGATCTCGGTAAATAAGCGATCATGCTGCCATTTTAAATGCTTTTCGCCATGCTCATAAACAGCCTCTGCGCCGTTTGCAAAGCGGTAGATCTCTTCGGTATAAAGCCTCCCGTTGTCCACCCATCCTAAAATGTGGCGGCCGGATGAGGCCCCGATGTCGATTGCAAGATAGTAGTGCATATGCCACCTCCCCCTCTGCTTACTATATCATAAACAAATGGTTCTGTCTATATTTGCTCATAACATTGACAAATAAACATAATTGCGCTAAAATATAAGCATAAACAAACAAAAATGAGCAAGAAAAGGGGCAAAAAATGTTAAGTGAACGCCATCGGTTGATTTTGGATCACCTGAAGGAGATCCAGAAGGCAAGTGTCAAAGAATTAGCCGCCGCATTGTTTGTCAGCGAGGCAACAGTCCGAAGGGATCTGGCGGAATTAAAATCGCTGGGGCTGATCGAGCGGGCTCATGGAATGGCGTTGCTGCCGGACCATTCGGAGGAGGTCTCCATCTTCGTGCGGATCAATGAAAATGCGCGGGAAAAGGAGCTGGCGGTCTCCCGCGCACTGCCCCATCTGCCGGAATTTCAATCGGTTTTTCTGGATAGCTCCTCCACTGCGCTGGCGCTGGCGCAGCGGATCGACCTCAGAAATAAAACCGTTGTGACCAATAGCCTGCAAAGCGCGGTGTTGCTTTCTAAAAAGAAGGATATCAACCTGATTTTGCTGGGCGGTTTTATTCAGCATAATACCGTTTCGGCCACCGGCAGCTGGACAGTGCGGCAATTAAATGATTTCACCTTCGATCTGATGATCTCTTCCTGCGCCGCCATCAGCGGGGAAGAGGTGCTGGAGCGTACTCTTGAGCAAAAGGAGATCAAATACACCGCTTTTTTGCGGAGCCGTAAACGGATATTGGTGGCGGATCATTTCAAATTCGGCGCCAAAGGCACCTATCGGGTGGCCTCCCTTGGGGATTATGATCTGGTGGCCACCGACGGGCCCCTGCCGGAAGAATTGCAGGGAAAAGATATTTCGTTCATTATATAATTAAAAAAAGGCTGTAAAAAAATCGATGATTTTTTTACAGCCTCTTTTGCTGTTTTCTTATTTCTTTTTAAAGATCCATTTGCAGAAAATGTAATTGACGATCACCACAAAGACAGCCAAAAACAGCTTGGTTGCCATTACGCCGTCCACGGTGAAGCCTTCATAGGCAAAGAGGGTAAAGCGCCCCAGATCCAAAAGGTTATCGGCCACAAGGATCCCCGCTTCTTCTACCGCGAAGGAGAAGACCCGCGTTCCCAAAAACTGCAGCAGCTCCGGGATCAGCGCCGCAAGGGCCCAGCTTTTGCTTTCAAACACAAAGATCTTATTGGTGATATAGGAGAAGGTAACAGCGGCGATAAAGGCGAGAATGTTGGCGATGGCCGAAGCGATGCCGCCCACATCATAGCAGAGGTAAAAAATACCGTAATTGATGATGGTGGTGAAAACGCCGAAGAGCAGATAAAGCAGTGTTTCTTTGTTTAGCAATCGTTTCATATTTATACCGTCCCTTTGACCCAAGTTCGTCTGCTGAAAAGGAGCAGGAGCGGAAAAAGTTCCAGCCGCCCCGCCAACATATCAAAGCAGAATACATACTTGGAAAGATCGGAAAAGGCGCTGTAGTTTCCTGTGGCTCCCACCTTTGCGAGACCGGGGCCGATATTGTTGAGGGTGGCAGCAACAGAGGTAAAATTCGTGATGCTGTCAAAATTATCGATCGAGATTATCAAAAGAGACCCGACAAAGATCAGAATATACGCCACCAGATAGGTGTTGACTGAGCGGATCGTATGGTGCTCTACCGCTTTCCCCTCCAGCCGCACCTTGCGAATGGTGCGGGGGTGAAGCAGACGGGAAAGTTCATTGCCGAAGGATTTGATCAGGATCATGATCCGCGAGACCTTGATGCCGCCGCCGGTACTGCCGGCGCAGGCGCCGATGAACATCAGCAGAACCAAAAGCGTTCGGGATAGCTCGGGAAAAAGATCAAAGTTTGTAGTGGTAAAGCCGGTGGTGGTGATAATACTTCCCACTTGGAATAATGCATGGCGGAACGCCTCCTCTGCGGTCCCAAACATTTTCAGAGTATTGAGCCAGACGGCAACGGTGGAGATCCCGATGATAGCGGTATACCACCGTGCCTCCTCGCAGCGCAGGGCTTGCCGCAGATGCCGTCGCAGAAGCAGGAAATAGAAATTGAAGTTCACACCGAAAAGGATCATAAACACAGCAACAATGTATTGGGAAACCACCGGATAGGAGGCAATGCTGGTATTCAGCACCCCGAATCCGCCGGTTCCTGCTGTTCCGAAGGCGATGGTAGCAGAATCAAAGAGCGGCATTCCGCTGATGAGCAGCAGCAGGATTTCCAGAACCGTCATGGCGGTGTAGATCAGATAAAGGATCATAGAGGTGTTGCGGATCTTTGGTACGATCTTACCCACCTGCGGACCGGGACTTTCCGCCCGCATCAGATGGATGGTGGCACCGCCTGCAAGCGGTACAACGGTAAGCAAAAAGACCAAAACGCCCATACCGCCGATCCAATGGGTAAAGCTGCGCCAGAAGAGGGAGCAATGGGAAAGGGCCTCCACATCGGTCAGAATGCTGGAGCCGGTGGTGGTAAAGCCGGATACCGTCTCGAAAAAAGCGTCAGCAAAGCGGGGGATGTCTCCGTTGAAGATAAAGGGAAGGCACCCGAAAAAGCTGATGACCAGCCAGCTGAGAGCCACCGAAACAAACCCTTCCTTGGCATAGAAAACCTGATTCTTGGGCTTTTTAAGGGTTATCAGACTCCCCAGCAGCAGGAGCACCGCCGCGCAAACAGCGAACGCGATTCCTTCCTGCTCCCGATAGATGGCGCCCACCGCGGCGGGAAAAGCCATCAGGAGCCCTTCGATCTTCAATACATATCCGATGATATAGAAAATGATCTGAAAATTCATATCTTATTTCAAAATATCCTTAAAGTCATTGAGTTTTTTCTGGCCGGTGATGATGATCACCCGATCTCCCGGCTGAATGGTGGAGTCACCGCCGGGGATGATGAACTGACGCCCGCGGCTGATGCCGCCGATGATAATGTTTTCCTTCAGGCTCAGCTCCTTGAGGGGGATATGGATGCCGGGGGCATTGTCGCCGATCTTGAACTCCAGCGCCTCCACCTGATCCTCCATCAGCTTATAGAGAGTCTCGATATTATTGCCGCGGGCATTCTGCCGCGCGCGGACATACTGTAAAATATTCTCGGCAGTAATATTCAGCGGATAAACCACACTGTCCAGATCCAGGCTGCCGATCAGCTCATTGAAGACCGGTCGCCCCACCTTGGTAATGACCTTGGAATCGGTCAATTCCTTGGCATAGAGGGAGAGAAGCACATTTTCTTCATCAAAGCCGGTCAGCGCAACAAATGCATCGGTGGTGGTGATGCCCTCCTCCATCAGAAGGCTCTTATCGGAGGCGTCACCGTGAATGATCATTGCTTCGGGCAACCGCTCTGCCAGCTCATGGCAACGCGCCTCATCGGATTCAATGATCTTGACGGCAATGCGGTCGTCCAGCAGCATTTTGGCCAAATAATAAGAGATGGTCCCGCCGCCCACAATGATCACATTCTTTACACTCTGGGTATCCAGCTTGATCTGCTTGAAGAATCGCGCCGCATCCTTCTGCCGCGCCAGAATCGTTACCTTATCTCCTTCCTTCAGCTCAAAGGTACCGCTGGGGATGGTGAATTCATTTCCCCGCTTTACACTGCAGACCAAAAGATTGCTTTCCAGTCTGGATCGCACATAGGTCAGATTCTTGCCATTCAGCACAGAGCCTTTCGGTACACGGAAGGTCAGCATCTCTGCCTGCCCTTTGGAGAAGGAGTTGATCTCAATGGCATAGGGAAAGCGCAGCAGCCGCGCAATGGCAGAGGCGGTGGCGAACTCGGGGTTAATGACCATAGAAAGCCCCACCTGCTCCTTGATAAACTCCGTTTCGGTGATGTAAAGAGGATTGCGGATGCGGGCAATGGTGGCGCAATTACCGGTCTTGCGGGCAAAGAGAGAGCAAAGCAGGTTCTGCTCATCGGAGCCGGTGACCGCGATCATCAGATCGGCGTCAAAGATGCCCGCCTCCGAAAGGGCGGAATAGTTCATTCCGTTGCCCACAATTCCCAGCACATCCTCATCGTTGCAGATGCTTTCCACCCGCTGAGCGAGCTGATCGATAATGGTTACATTATGCCCCTCTTCGGTGAGGGATTTTACCAAGGTGGCACCGGTCTTTCCGGCACCGACAACTATAATTTTCATACTGCGATCTCCATTTAAAAGACAGTTTTAAAGAACCGACTCCGCTTTTTTGCGGTCCCGGAGGATGCACCAAAGGGTCACGGTTACCAAAACCACAGCCCCGCCCAAAAGGGCAAGAGGGGAGGGGTATTCATTGCCGAAAAGGGCCACCCAAACAGGGTTTAAAAGAGGCTCCGCCGCCGAGATCAGCGAGCAGGCAAGGGGCGGGCAATGAGCCGAGGCCAATGCCAGCAAAATATAGGGGATCCCCAATTGCACAATGCCTAAGAGCGCCGCATAAAAGAGGGCATCCTTGGAAAAGACCGGTGCGGTCGTAAAGATAAAGGGCACCGCCACCAAAAAGGTCAGCATATGGCCGAAAAAGAGGCCGCTCATCCGTTCTTCTCCCTTGGCTTCGCCAACGGTCACAAACATTCCCGCAAAAAACAGACCTGCCAAAAGCCCCATAATGTTGCCCAAGGTCTGCCCGCCGTTTATGCCGTCGATCATAAAGAGGGAGATGCCGCCGAAGGTGATGAGAACCGTCAGAATATCCCGCAAGGGAAATTTTTCTTTGCGGAAAATGACCGAAAAGAGCATAATAAAAATGGGCGCGGTAAATTGCAACATAATGGCGTTGGCGGCGGTGGTCAGCTTATTTGCCGCCACAAAGCATAAAAAGGTCGCCGCCAGAAAGAAGGCACTCTTCACAATGGATTTATTGATAAAAAGCCGTTGCCTCTTAAAGAGCATATAGACCAGAACCGTTCCCGCCGCGAATAGGGAGCGAAAGCCGGCGATCACAATGGGGTGCCAATCGATTTTTTTAATAAACAGCCCCGCAATGCTCCAAAGGCAGGCGCAAAGAAGCATCTGCAGCATAGCAATATGTTTTTTCTTCATAAGATCTTCCTTAATGTATCCAGAAAGGCTTCTTCGCCAATGGTGTTGATCTTAAAGAACACGGCCTGAGAGCCGCCCGATGTAATGGCAGAGAGATGAACGGGTCCGTCGCCCTGTTGAAAAAGGGTTACGTTCATGCTGAGCCGATTTCCGCCCATGTAGCTATACCGCTCAAAAACCAATACACTGCACTTTGCATTCCCGCTTACAAAATCGCTGGAATCTTCCAGCGTTGCGGAGAAGCTTGCGTTCTGCACTCCGCTGATGATGCGGTTAAGAAGAGAGCGAAAGTCTTCATTGTTGATGATGCGCTCTAATTTTGCCATATCAACACCTCCTCATAATTAAAATAAAGTATATCATATTCTTTATTCAAAATCAATATTTTGCTTGTTTCTTATAAGGGCATCTGCTATAATTTGTGTATCGGGGGGATTCGTTTATGAAAATCGTTTTAAAGAAAAAGTCTTATGACGCGGTGATGGCTATGAAGCCGCCCGGGATTCATAAGCCCCAAAAGCCCAATCTCTTTTGGCGTACCCTGCTGAAGCTGCTTTCGGCGGGAGTGCTGAAGGGGGAGCAGTTTTCCTATACCGTGGAGGGAATGGAGAAAGCGGGGGACGGCCCCTTCCTTATTCTGATGAACCATTCCAGCTTTATGGATCTGGAGATCGCCGAGCATATTTTCTATCCAAAGCCCTTGGGGATCGTTTGCACCTCCGATGGCTTTATCGGCAAGGATTTTCTCATGCGCTGGATCGGTTGTATTCCCACCAAGAAATTTGTCAGCGATCCTCATCTGATCTCCGATATCCGTTATGCTTTGGAGCAGGGGATCAATGTGTTGATGTATCCGGAAGCGAGTTATTCCTTTGACGGTACTGCAACTCCGTTACCCCGCCGCTTGGGAGTCTTGCTGAAGCGCTTGGGGGTACCGGTGGTGATGATCGAGACCTTTGGTGCCTTTGCCCGCCAGCCCTTGTATAATTGTCTGAAAAAGCGGGATGTTCCCATCACTGCCAAGGTCTATTGCCTGCTGACCAAAGAGGAGATCAAGGAAAGATCGGTGGATGAATTGGATGCGGCTCTGGATCGGGCCTTTTCCTTCGATCATTTCCGCTGGCAGCAGGAAAACCAAGTAAAAATCAGCAATCCCGACCGTGCCGACGGGTTGGAGCGGATCCTTTATAAATGCCCCCATTGCCAAAAAGAGGGGAAAACAGTTGGCAAGGGAATTTCCTTTACATGCAAAAACTGCGGTGCTTCCTATGAATTGGATGAATTGGGCTTTTTGCAGGCGAAAAATGTGGAAGGAAAATTCGATCATATCCCCGATTGGTTCGCCTGGGAGCGGGAAGAGGTCAAAAAAGAACTGCTTTCCGGTAATTATAAATTGGATACCCATGTGCGCATTTGTATGATGGTGGATCATAAGGCTGTCTATGAGGTAGGCGAGGGGCGGCTGGTGCATGATGAGGGCGGATTTACACTGACCGGTTGCGAGGGTAAGCTGGAATTTCATCTGCCTGCCACCGCCTCCTATAGTCTTTATGCCGATTATTATTGGTATGAGCTTGGCGATATTATCTGCATCGGAAATAATGATCGTTTGTATTATTGCTTCCCCGAGGCGGATGTCTCTGTTGCCAAAGCCCGCCTTGCCACTGAGGAACTGTATAAATTGAAAAGAGGAAAAAAGAATGATCTTGCTGGACAAAAATAAGAATTTTTATAAAGCCAACCTGCATTGCCATAGCACCTTCTCCGACGGAAGGTATACCCCCGAGGAGCTGAAGGAAAAATATATGGCCGAGGGCTATTCCGTCATTGCCTATACCGATCATGAGCATCTCATTGATCAGTCCCATCTTACCGATGAGAATTTTCTGGCCATTACCGCCTGCGAAGTGGCCATCAAGGAATTTCCCGAGCAGTCTACCCTGAAGAATTGGAATATGAGGGTCACCCATCTGAATTTTTATTCCCTGGATCCCCATAATACCGTTACGCCCTGCTATAGCCCGGTCCATGATCATTTCATCAAGCCGGAATTCAAGGATCTGGTTCGTTATGAAAAGGAATATGAGCGGGTCTATACTCCCGAATGCATCAACGAGATGGTGCGGATGGCCAAGGAGCAGGGCTTCATCGTATCCTATAACCATCCCATCTGGTCTTTGGAAAACGCCACCGATTACTTAAAATATGAAGGCTTTTTTGCCATCGAGATCTATAACAACAGCGTGGTTGTGGGCGGCGGCTCCGATTATACCGTCAATGCCTTTGATGATTTCCTGCGCGCCGGGAAAAAGATCTATTGCACCATGGCCGATGATAACCATGGGGATCATATGTTCGGCGGATTTGTGATGATCAATGCCGAGAAGCTGGATTATGCCACCATTATGGATTGCTTGCAGAAGGGGCAGTTCTATGCCTCCCAGGGGCCCAAGATCTTAAGCCTTGTGCGGGAGGGTAATAAGGTGATCATTGAGACCGATGAAGCGGTGCAGATCTCCTATTCCACCCGCGGCCGCCGCGCCAAAGCGGTCCATGGCGAGGGCCTTACCAAGGCCGAATTTGAGATCCTTCCCCAGGATGAATATTTCCGCCTCACCGTGCGGGATCAATGGGGCAGATACGCTCATACCCAAGCCTATGAAGTATAAAAAAATGCGACCCGAAAGGGTCGCATTTTTTTAAATCTTTGAAAATCCGTGGCAATTGACCAAGGCATCGATTTTCTGCCCTGTCTTGCACATGGGGCATTCATGGGACGGATAATTATGATAATCGCTTAAGTCCTTGGGATCGAAGGCGGAATGAACAGGATAGCCGCCGCATTCCTCAACGGTGGAGAAGATGGCGGCAACGCCTGCTACCTTTCCGCCGTAATACTTGATGGCATCCAAAGCTCCCCGCACCGTATTGCCAGAGGAGACCGATACACCCAATACCAAAACATTCTTGCCCTGGATCATAGGTACAATATTGTCGCGGAAGATGATCTGGTTATGGTTGGTCTCGGGGGTCACAATATAGATGGTCTTATGGGCGTTCATATTAATGAAATCCGCCTTGGTCAGCTGATCGGCCAGGCAGGTGCCGATGACCTCGGTGCCGTCCAGACAAAGGATGGTATCCACAACCGTTGTGCTGTAAAAATAAGAGCGCAGCTCCTCGGCAACCGCTTTGGCCTCCGAAAGACGGGATTTCTGGGCAGCCACATCGATGAAATAATTACTGTGGCGGCTGGCGGTGGCAAAATGCCCGCGTACGACCCGCAGATAGAGGTTTTTTCGCTTGGTTTCGTATTTAAAGGTTGCAGTTGTCGGCATAAGGAAGCCCTCCTTGATTTTTGATGCTACTATTATATTACAGTTGAACGCTTAATACAAGTATTTTCTTTATCGTGGGTAAAATTTGTGCAACTTCACCAAAAATCAACCCTGCTTTTTAAAGACGATGGCAGTTCGCGCAGGCAGATAGCAATAAAAACCGATCCGTCCGTCGGGGAGGGTGGTGGTTTCGTAGCGATAGTCGGGATCCACCCGCCCGAAGCCGCCGAAGGCGGGATCGTCGGTGGTGAGGATGGCTTGATAGACGCCCGCCTGCTCCACCGGAATGAAATAGCCCTCAAAGGAGCGATGGGGATTGAAATTGAAGCCAAAGGCGGTCTTGCCCTTGGAATAGAGCAAAACCTTATCGCCGTCGTGAATCCATTGGCAGCGGGCCTTTTTCTCCAAAAGCCGCTCTTTCCGTAAGAAGGCGATCATGGCATTGTCGAAGGCCAGCAATTGGCTGTAGCGCAATCCCTCATTTTCCGCAAGGCTCCATTGGCGGCGGCAGTAATGATAGCTCCAGCCGTTGCCCTCCCGGGGAAAATCGATCCATTCGGGATGCCCGAATTCATTGCCCATAAAATTGAGATAGCCTTCCCCTGCCAGGGTGGCGGTAATGAGGCGGATCATCTTATGAAGCGCCATCCCGCGGTCGATAACAGGGCTTTGGATCTCCTTGCTCATGGCGGTATACATCTCCGCATCGCATAGGCGGAACATAATGGTCTTATCGCCCACCAAGGCCTGATCGTGGGATTCGGCATAGCCGATGTTCTTTTCGGCGGGGCGGCGGCTGTTCAGCTCATACCAGAGCTGATACATATTCCAATCCTCGTCTCGGTATTCCTTGATCAGCTTGATCCAGAGATCGGGCAGGCCCATGGAAAGGCGGTAATCGAAGCCGATGCCGCCGTCGGCAATGGGGATACACATCCCCGGCATCCCCGACATATCCTCCGCCACCGTCAGCGCCTTGGGGTTCAGTTCATGGATCAGCTCTTTGGCCAATTGCAGATAGGTCACCGCCTCGGTGTCGGTATTGGGGGAGAAATACATTCCGTAATGGGTAAAGGCGCTGCCCAGGCCATGATCGTGGTAGAGCATGGAGGTCACACCGTCAAAACGGAACCCATCGAAATGGAAGATCTCCATCCAATATTTTAAATTGGAAAGGAGAAAATGCAAAACTTCATTTTTGCCGTAATTGAATAATTTGGTGTCCCAGGCAGAATGGTAGCCGCGGGGACCTTCGTGGAAGAATTGATATTCGGTTCCGTCGAATTGGTTGAGCCCCTCGTTGGTATTCTTTACCGCGTGGGAGTGCACCACATCCAAAAGCACCGTAATGCCCTTCTTATGAGCCGTATTGATCAGCTCTTTCAGATCGCGGCTGCTGCCGTAGCGGGAAGAGGCCGCAAAGAAATTGGAGACCTGATAGCCGAAGGAGCCGTAGTAAGGATGCTCCATCACCGCCATGATCTGAATGGTGTTGTAGCCCATTTTCTTGATCTTGGGCAGGATCTTCTCGGTAAATTCCTTATAGGTACCGATGCGCCCTTCCTCTTGGGCCATACCGATGTGGCATTCATAAATATAAGGGGTGGCGGCAGGCTTGAAGCCGCCGTCGGTCCAGTTGAAATCACCGAAAAGGGTGTCGTCGATCTCGGCGCACCAAAGATGGGTGACCGGATCCTGGGTAACGCGTGTAGCGTAGGTGGGGATCCGCCGCAGAGTCTCGCCGTTATGAACAACAATGGCCTGCACCTTTTGCCCCACCTGCAAGGACTCCTTGCCCAGCGTCAGCTCAAAAACGCCGTTCTCCAGCCGCTCCATGGGGCAGGAATAAACATCCCATCCGTTGAAATCGCCGGTGAGAAACATAGCTTCGGCGGCAGGGGCCCATTCCCGATAGACCCAGCCCTTGGGGGTGCGGTGAAAGCCGAAATATTCATAGCCGTTGGCAAATTCCGAAAGAGAGCCCCGCTCTCCTGCCAACTCGTTGCGCTTGGTCTGATATTGCTCCAGCCGTAATTCAAGATCCGCTTTGTGCGGCGCAAGATACGGGTCGATCTTTAAAATCTTCAACATAGCCCTATCACCTCTGTCTTTAGTATATCATATAATTTTGAAAAAGTCATCCGAAATTTGTCGTTGTTTTTTTCATTGAAAAATGATAAGATAGGGCAAGAACGGAGATGGATAAAGATGTTATGGATTTTGATTACCGCCGCTGTGGTAACGGCGGCGGTGTTGCTGATTTCGTATATTTGCTTTCGGATGGCTTTTTATGTGCCGAAGCATTCCTTGGCGCCCAAAGAGGAGATCAGCCTCCCCGAAGGGAAGATCTATGAGCCTTATTGGAAGAAAATGGAGCAATGGACCCGCGAGGCCCGCGCCTTGCCCCGCGAGGAGCTGGAGATCACCTCCTTTGATGGGCTGACCCTTAAAGGTACTTATTTTGAATATGCCCCCGATGCCCCTATTGAGCTGATGTTCCATGGCTACCGTGGGACTGCGGAGCGGGATCTTTCCGGCGGTGTGCAGCGTTGCTTTAAGCTGGGCAGAAGCGCCTTGATCGTGGATCAGCGCTGCAGCGGCAGAAGCGAGGGCTCGGTGATAACCTTCGGCATTTATGAGCATAAAGACTGTCTCATGTGGATCGAAAAAATGCTGGAACGCTTCGGCCCCGAGGTGAAGATCATCCTGACAGGGATCTCCATGGGCGCCGCTACCGTATTGATGGCGGCGGGAACTCCGTTGCCGCCCAATGTGATCGGCGTGCTGGCCGATTGCGGGTATAACAGCCCCAAGGATATTATTCAAAAGGTCATCCGCCAGATGGGGTTGCCTGCCGGGATCTGCTATCCCTTTGTGAAGCTGGGCGCAAAGCTTTATGGACCTTTTGACCCGGAGGAGACTTCCCCCGAGGAAGCCATGAAAAACTGCACCGTTCCGGTGATCTTCTTCCACGGGGATGCCGACGATTATGGCCCCTGGGAGATGAGTAAGATCAATTATGAGGCCTGCGCCTCCCGAAAGAAATTGGTGATCATCGAGGGCGCCGGCCATGGCCTGGCCTATCCGGTGTCGCCTGCTCGATATCTTAAAGAGGCAAAAGCATTTTTTGAATAAACAAGGAGCACACAAAAACTTGTGTGCTCCTTTGTTTATAGTGTAAATCGTTCTTCTTCTGTTAATTCCAGCAATTCAACGATTCTTTTGAACCGCTCTTTTGCGTGCTCCAGCTCCGCCGGATGATGGGCATCGCTGCCCAGATAAAATTTGCAGCCCTGCTCCTTTGCGATCTGATAGGGGCGAAGAACGGTCGGCAGAATATCGGGGGACTGCAGGGTTTTTCCATCAATGTTCAGCTCCACCCCGCATCCTCTTTGGGCGCAGCCCTTGAATAACTGCTCAAAGGTATTGTCGGAAACACCGTTCAATACCTCTAAATATCCGTCATTCTCCCCGTGGATCAAGGGACAGGTGATGTGGGCAAGTCCCACCTTGCGGAAGGGAAGATCTGCCGCCAGAAAGGCTTCAAAGCGGGCGATGAAAAGGGCGGTTTTATCGGGAATATTGTTGTGCCACTCCTCAAAGGTAAAGCCCTTCATGTGTAAATGGGTGGTGGGAATGATGATAAAGTCCAATTCCGCCATTTTTTCTTTGGAAAGACCGATGGTGAAATGGCGATCCATCTCTCCCTCACAGCCGAATAAGAAACGGCAGGTATCTTCCTGAGGAAGGGGCTTCATTTCGCGGATGTCGCCCTGCTTTAAGTACCATTCGGAACCGCCCGGGACGGCGGGATCCCAATAATGGTCTGTAAGACAAAGGGTCTGAAAGCCGTTGCTGATCCCATATTGCAGGATTCTTTCGGTGGTTTGCTCCGGATCTCTGGAACAGCGGGAATGAAGGGAGTGGAAATGAAGATCATGATCAATGTTGAATTCCATAAAAACACCTCGGATGATTGATGGTTTTATTATAGTAAAATGAAGGCGAAAAGACAAGGGGGCGCTTGCAAGAACTTTTAAGCAGGCGGAGAAAGTTCGTTGCCCTTAGTTTCCCACACTCATTATCAGCGCTTTTTCCATGTAAGCAAATATCTGTAATGAAGTCCGTAGCTCATTTTATATCCCTGTAACTTATTTTCACAAATCTGCCTAACTTTGTTCATTGTAGGCAGCTCATAAGATACGGCAATGTTCAATTCCTCAGAGGTTCTGTTTGTCTTGATAAATGATATTATTCTTGATGGAATGATTCTTGTGCACTCAATAATCCAATCAAGCATATTTGATGGCTTTGCAAGCCCTACAATGATCAAAATTCCGTTACTGTTTAAAAGTGCTTTTGCCTTGTCAACAGCATCCCCCATATTCATATGATGAATGGAGGCTACGAAAATAACAGCATCAAATTTTCGACCCGGTTCAAAGCTTTCAAAGGTTGTTTGAATAAATTTTACATTACTGTAATTATTTTGTTCATTTGCATTTTTTATTGATGAATCAGATGGGTCAATTCCTACAGTAAGGTTGCTGTCATTTCTTAAATATACGGATAAATATCCGTTTCCACAGCCAACGTCAAGAATATTTCTTCTGTCACCGATAGTTTTTTTGATCCATTTATTATAGGCAAGATTGTGGTTCCAATGTAATTTACCTTTCATTCAGCTATCACCGTTTGTTTTCTTTTCAATCGTAACACAAGACGAAGTCAGCATTCGTCTGATTCTGCCGCAAAGATTTCGCAGGGATTTGAATGTTTCCTCATCAATGATATCAGATGCTACCATCAATTTTAACCAACTTTCCGTTTCAACACATTCTTTGCGGGCAATCTTAAATTTGGAGAGCATATCGGCAAGGCTTTGGGGGTATTGCGCTTCAGTAATGTTTGCAAAAACGCTGGAGGAAGATTTGCGAATTTGAAAAATAGTATTGGAATGACTTCCGCGAGGTAGAGTTTTACAAAGCTTTTCCACTTTAACTGCAAGTTCCTCGGAATATTTCATTAAAAGGTTTTCGCTCATAATTACCTCCAATCAACGCGAAGCGTTGCATGAAATCCGCCGTAGGCGGTATGGAATCATCACGAAGTGATGGATGGAATCAATGCGTAAGCATTGTATGTAATCAGACCCGAAGGGAGTGTGCGCCAATACACCTCACGGTGATGCCATACTGTGCTACGCACAAATTACATACAATTCGCTTTGCGAATAGATTACATACCAAACCCTTCGGGTTTGAATAAAAAATCCCCGTTCCAATGAACGAGGATTTTTTGGCGGAGAAAGAGGGATTTGAACCCTCGCGACGCTTTCACGCCCTACTCCCTTAGCAGGGGAGCCCCTTCACCACTTGGGTATTTCTCCAAATCGATATTTTTCTGTATCCGCCAATAAGTTGGCGGAGAGAGTGGGATTCGAACCCACGGATGCTTGCACATCGCCGGTTTTCAAGACCGGTTCCTTAAACCGCTCGGACATCTCTCCCAATCGGTTTCAGGCGCATAAAAAATGATAGCACATACTGTCCCATTTGTCAACGAAAAAAAATATACTTTTTTTGAAAAAGGGGCTTGCAAAAACAAAATATATGTGTTATTCTAATTGAGCTGAAACGAGCAAGTGA
>JAZUNB010000088.1:0-8793 GCA_045603925.1 Eubacteriales bacterium | reverse complement strand
TTGGCCTCATCGGCAACAACGGTACAGGGCTCTGCATCCGCATTATGCTCGCAATCACCCTCGGAGCAGATCACCTTATGGGTACCGTCTCCGTTGCACTCAAAGGTCAAGGAATAGTTGAGACCATAGGTAACACTTTCGGTATAAACCTGATCCCAATCGCAGGCCCAGACATCGCCGTTTTCATCGATCCACTCTTCGGCCTCAATAGCAGCCTTGGTCTCCTCGGAGGCGAAGATGGTACCGTCTTCATTCAGCGCCAGAACCACATCGCCTTCACCGAAAGCAAAGGTAACGGTTACGGGAACAGCGGCGCCCAGAGCAACGGGAGCAATGGTGCCATCCTCGGTGAGACCCCAATCGGCATCAACCAGTTCATTCAAGAGAACCAAAGCCTTGGCGCCGTTGAGTTCGGGATCGACCTCAACAGTTGCGGTGGAATGACCCTTCTTATCCACAACGATGGTATCATTGTCGGCAACCAGGTTGCTGACAGCGCCCATATAATTGCCTTCGGTACCGAAGAAGTACTTACAATCGGAAAGGGCATCGGCGGTTGCACCAAACTTATTGTTTGCGGCAAACACATTGCTGGCGGTATACAGCTTGGTACCGGAAGCATCGGAAGCCAGAAGCGCGCTACCGGGAGAGGTGGCGCTGCCGGTGATCATGGTATTATTGATGACAGCCACATTGGTAAAATCATGAGGCGCGTTGGTGGTATTCATCTGGGTATCACCAACGATCAGACCGCCGGAGCTGCTACCAAAGGTGCTGGGAGCGGTCAGGGTGTTCCCTGCCACTACAAAGTTTTCAAACTTCAAAAGCTTACCGGTATTCACCTTGGTACGACCGATGGCAAGACCCACACCGGCCAACACACCGCCGGTGGTAGTGGTCAGGCTGGAATTCACAATACTACAGTCCTTAAAGGTCAGGTTTACAGGCAACTTATTGAAATAGCTGGCAAACAGACCGCAGTAAGCATAGCCGGTCTTCATTTCACATTCAACCATGTGAACGTTCTGAACCAATGTATCCGCCGTCTTTACACCGCTAAGGGCAAAGAGGATGGCACTATAGGTTGCAGTAGTTGTCACATCTGCCTTGTAGAAAACCAGGTTGCAGATGGTGGCGGATGCCAGAGTGGTCAGCGGCTTGGTTGCATTCCATCCGATGATGGAATGATTCAGACCGTTCAGGTTCTTTTTGCCAAGACTGATGCCGGTCCACTGGGATGCGAAGGTCGCATCAGCGACAGCATCATAAGCTCCAATGTCGAGATCCTCGGTGAAATACACCGTCTCGCCATTGGCCACATTGGCGATGGCAGTCTGCAAAGCGATCAGCTCATCTACATCGCTGACGGTATACGCAGTTGCGGTATCATCAGCGGCAGCATCCATGATGCTTACAGCGCCATCCGGAAGTGTGAGGCCGGTATCTGCAGATGCAGGCAGGATGATACAGGTCATCATAGAGATGATCATCAACCCGGCCAGCAGAGCAGAAAGCCAATTTCTTCTCTTCATAGATTTTTCCTCCTAAAATTTTTTCGGACATATCCCTTCAAATATGTCCTTTTAATTATTACCCTACCACAAGGGTATAGATACAGTATAATTTTAACATTTTACTATAGTAATTTTAATAGTAAAATGTGATATTTACAAAACAATTTGTGACATAAAAAATCCCCTCGCATTTGCGAGGGGATCTCCTTCTTTTTAATAATTGCCGAAACGCTTGGCGCCGCGATGGGAGGCCTCCAGCTTATCCAGAAAATCCAGCGCCTTGCCTGTACCGATCGCCACGCAGGAAACTGCATCCTCTGCCACATAAGCATTGATACCGATCTTTTGAGCAACCAGCTCATCAAAGCCGCGGATCAGCGCGCCGCCGCCGGTCATACAAATGCCGTTCTGATAGATATCGCCCACCAACTCGGGAGGGGTACGCTCCAGGACATTATGAAGCACATCCACAATAGCCAGAGCACATTCCTGCAGAGGATCCATGATCTCATCGGAGCGGATCTCAATCGACTGAGGCAGACCGGTCAGAAGGCTTCTGCCCTTAATGGTCATGGTCTCCACCTCGGCGCGGGGGTACACACAGCCGATCTCGATCTTGATGGCCTCTGCGGTACGCTCACCCACCAGAAGATTATACTTCTTTTTCAGATAGCGGATGATGGATTCATCGAACTTATCGCCCGCCATCTTCACCGAATCGGAAAGAACCACATCGCCCAGAGAAAGGACAGCGATATCAGCAGTACCGCCGCCGATATCCACCACAATATGGCCGTTGGGCTTATAAATATCGATACCTGCTCCGATGGCGGCCGCCTTGGGCTCCTCAATGAGAGATACGAACTTAGCGCCTGCATTCTTGGCCGCCTCTTCCACTGCCATCTCCTCCACCTCGGTAACCCCCGAGGGAACGCAGATGATCACGCGGGGCTTGAAGTAAGAATTCTTGGAGGCCTTGGTGATGAAGTATTTGATCATCTTCTCGGTTACTTCATAGTCGGAAATGACACCGTCCCGCAAGGGGCGAACAGCGACGATATTGCCGGGCGTTCTTCCCACCATACGGCGGGCTTCCTCGCCTACCGCCAAGACCTTATTCTGATTCTTATCAATAGCAACCACGCTGGGCTCCTTCAACACAACGCCCTTGCCTTTTACATATACTAAAACGGTTGCGGTACCTAAATCGATACCGATATCCTGACCTAACATAGACTTCCTCCAGATTTACAGATAATTCCACTTATTATTATATCTTAAAAAAACAAAAATTCAACTCTTTTTTGCGGCGATGCAAAAAGTGGCGGTACAGACCTCGGCGGCGCCTGCCTCCTTCAGCAGAGCGGCGCAGGCATCCACGGTAGCGCCGGTGGTAAAAAGATCATCGATCAGCAGGATCCTGCCGTAAAGGGAAGCCTCTTTACAAAGAGTGAAGCTTTTCTTGGCATTTTTTCGCCGCCCGGCAGCGGAAAGATACTTCTGCTGCCGATTGCCCCTTCGCCGCAAGGGTTCGATCAGCGGCAGGCGAAAACGCTCGCCCAACCGCTCCGCCAAAAGCTTGGCGGGGCAATAACCGCGGCAAAAACTCTTCCATCGGCTTTGAGGCACATATGTAATGGCGTCAAAGGGCTCCTTATAGCGTGCATCGATATGATAAGTCATACGGTCGGCCATAAACACTGCCAGCTGCGGTTTATTCCGTTCCTTATAGCGCAGCAGCATCAGCCGCGGGCCGCCTGCATAAACAAAGGCACTGATATTCCGCCGAAAGGAAAAGCCGCGGCCACTGCATTTGCAGAAGGCGGGATCGGCACCGCATCTGGGACAGATCTCATCCACCAGTTCCTTGGCAGATTTCATACAGCGCTCACAAGGATGCCCTGTTCGGTTGATCTTGCCGCAAAAGGGACAGCGAGGCGGATATAACAGTTTCTTTACCATGATTTCAAAAGATACTTCAAACCGCTGTAGCGGCGTTTTTGCTTATTATTGGCCACCATATTATCCACAACCTGACGGCTGCCGATGACCACCAGCAGTTTTTTGGCGCGGGTGACCGCGGTATAGAGCAGGTTGCGGTATTGGAGCAGAGGAGTCGTCTCCCCCATGACCAGGACCACCGCATCGAATTCACTGCCCTGGCTTTTATGGACGGTGATGGCATAGGCGGGCTCCAGCTCGTCCAATTGGTCGAAGCCATAGGTGCCGATCTTATCTTCAAACTGCACCTTCATCTGCTTGGCGCGGGGATCAATGGAAACGATGATCCCGATATCACCGTTGAAAACGCCGGCTTCATCCTTGCCCTCATTGGTGGTGACCGGCAGATCGTAATTATTACGGATCTGCATCACCTTATCCCCTTCCCGAAAGATCTGATCCCGAAAATGAACGGTCTTTTTCCCCGGCTGCTCGGGGTTGACCCGATCACGGATGACGCTGTTTACATTGATCGTGCCGGTGAGGGTCTTGCGGGTGGGAATAATGACCTGCAACCCGTCCAGCACATTGACCCCATAGCGGCGGGGGATCCGATTGACCACCATCTCCACGGTCGCCTCCAGGGTTCCTTGGGGAGTCTTTTTGGGGATAAAGAACAGATCGCCGCTGTTTTCCAAAGGGGGGCGTTCCCCTTGGTTGATCTGATGGGCGGTACGGACGATCATACTTGTTTGGGCCTGGCGGAAGATCTTGGTCAAAGAAACATAAGGGATACTGCCGCAATGGAGCAGATCGGAAAGAACATTTCCCGCGCCCACGCTGGGCAGCTGATCTGCATCCCCCACCATGATCAACCGACTGCCCAAGGGCAACGCCTCCAGAAGGGCGGCAAAGAGCAGGGTATCCACCATAGACATCTCGTCCACGATCAACACATCGCATTTTAAAGGATTGGAGCCGTTATGGACAAAGGCCTTACTGCCCGGCTCGATCTCCAATAAACGATGGACGGTCTTGGCCTTACGGTCGCAGACCTGACTCATCCGCTTGGCGGCGCGGCCGGTAGGTGCGCAGAGGGCCACCCGATAATTCAGGCTTTCAAATAGGGCGATCATCCCCCGCAGGGTGGTGGTCTTACCGGTACCGGGGCCGCCGGTCAATACCATTACGCGGTTTTCCACCGCAGTACGGATGGCATCCCGCTGGCCCTCATGATAAAGAACGCCCAAGGCATTCTCACTTTTGCGGATCCGATCCTCCACCCCTTTGATCTCCTGACGCTTAAACTGCAGCATCAGCTTGATCTTATTGGCAATACCGGTTTCCGCTTTATAATAGGCGGGCAGATAGATCACTTCCTGATCGTTGATGGATGCCCGCTCTAACTGATGGCGCTCGCACATATTTTCAATGGCGATCTCCACCTCTTCCTCATTGACATCTACATATTGGGCGCCCAAGGGAAGCAACTTAGCTTTCGGTAAAAAGCAATGTCCGTTTTGCAGGTTATGGGTCAGAATATATTTGATGCAATAGCCCACCCGCAGTTCATCGGCGGGAGAAATACCAAAAGAAAGAGCTAAATTATCGGCATTCTGAAAAGAAAAGCCTTCGATCTCCTCCCAAAGGCGGTATGGGTTCTGAGAGACCGCTTGAGGTGCAAAGGCGCCGTATTCTCTGGCGATCTTCACCGCGAAGGCGGGGGTGATTCCCATCTCATGAAGCGCCATCAAGGTTTCGCGTGTACCCAAGGTCTCCCGAAAAGCATCGCTGATCTTTTGGGCACGATCCTTCGTGATGCCCTTGATCTGGGTCAGCTGCATCGGCTCATGCTCAATGATATCAAAGCTGTCTTCCCCGAAGCGCTCCACGATCTTACGGGCGGTGGCGGGGCCCACCCCGCGCACAGCACCGCTGATCAAAAACTTGGTAATGCCTTCCAGCTCACCGGGAAATTCCTTTTCGATCTCGGAGCAAACAAACTGCCGACCGTATGTTGCGTGGTCGGTCCAGCAGCCCACTGCATTGACCTGCTCCCCCGGAAAGATGGAAACGCAGGTGCCCACTGCGATCACCGGCGATCCATCGCAGTCTAAAGTAAAGACCCGATAGCCGGTACTTTCATTTTCGAAGATCACTTCTTCGACAGTACCTTCGATCTGAATTTCTTCCACAGCGGTCACCTCTCTTTCGACATTAAATTATATCATCTTTCGCCCTTTCTGTAAATATCACCCATGGATTTTTTTCGCAATAACTGCAAATCTCGCGGCAGACCGCAGGGGCCAGCCCGCCATCCAGAATTTCCACCCGCGCCTCCACCTCGCCGATATCGGCCTTTTCCGCCTTGAGGCAGAGGGAATTCAAGAGATACTCGATATTTTCGATATTTCCTTCCAATTCTACCTGTAAAGTAATTTTCCTTACCGCTTTCACCTTCCGAAAAGACAGCCAATTCAACAGCCCCAGCAGGCATTCCAAGATCCCGATAACTGCAAAGAAGCAGATCAGCACCCAAAATACATGAAACATCTGTATTCCCTCCAAACAGAAAACTCCTCATAGTATTCTATGAGGAGTTTTCTATTTAGTTACAGAACATATTGACGAATTTCTTCGGCGATTGCGGTATCCTCCCAGGGAAGGTTCAGGTCCTCTCTGCCCATATGGCCATAAGCGGCGGTAGCGGCATAGATGGGACGACGGAGATCAAAATTCTTGATGATCGCCGCAGGCCGCAGATCAAAGAAATGATGAATGGCCTCCAGAATCTTCTCTTCGGAAACGGCGGCAGTACCGAAGGTATCCACCGATACGGATACGGGGCTTGCCACACCGATGGCATAGGCCAACTGCACCTCGCAACGCTTGGCCAGACCTGCTTTTACGATATTCTTCGCCACATGACGGGCGGCATAGGCGGCGGAGCGGTCCACCTTGGTGGGATCCTTGCCCGAAAAGGCGCCGCCGCCGTGGCGACCGTAGCCGCCATAGGTATCCACAATGATCTTACGGCCGGTAAGACCGCTATCTCCCTGAGGGCCGCCCACAACAAAGCGACCGGTGGGGTTGATATAAAACTTCGTATCGATCAGCAATTCTGCCGGAATGATCGGACGGATGACCTTATCCAGGATATCCCGCCGCAGGGTCTCTAAGGAGACCAAGGGGCTATGCTGAGAGGAAACCACAACGGTATCCACCCGAACGGGAACATCATTTTCATATTCCACAGTCACCTGGGTCTTACCGTCTGGGCGCAAATAATCCAGAATGCCCTCTTTCCGGACAAAGGTCAGCTGCTTTGCCAATTTATGAGCCAAGGAAATGGCCATCGGCATCAGCTCCTCTGTTTCATCGGAGGCATAGCCAAACATCATACCCTGATCGCCTGCGCCGGTAGACATTGCAGCATCCTCATCCCCCTCTTTGGCTTCCCAGGCCTGATCCACGCCCATAGCAATATCAGGGGACTGACGGTCCAGAGTTACCATGACACCGCAGGTATCGCAGTCAAAGCCGTATTTGGCACGGTCATAACCGATCTTACGAACAGTCTCGCGCACAATGCTCTGATAATCCACCTGCGCGGTGGTGGTGATCTCACCCATCACATGGACGGTGCCGGTGGTTACCGTTGTCTCACAAGCCACGCGCGCGGCCGGATCCTGGGCCAGAATGGCATCCAGAATACTATCGGAGATCTTATCGCAGATCTTATCGGGATGACCCTCGGTCACCGATTCGGAGGTAAACAAATAATTTCTTCCCATCTTCTACTTCCTTTCATAAAAAAACGCACTCTTTATCAAGAGCGCGTTTTAAAAACTTATCTTTCGGACATCGTCCGCAGGATTTGACACCTTACTGATGCAGGTTGTCGGGCTTCGCAGGGCCTGTTCCCTCCGCCACTCTTGATAAATACATATTCAATTTACGGTATATATCTTACTCTATTGCGCGGGCTTTGTCAAGATTTATCTTTTAAAATCGGAGAAAGTTTCTTATAGATCATAAAACAGAACACCGAAACGATCATTCCCTTGGCGGCGGTAAAGGGCAGATTAAAGATCAAAAGAGATTCTAAAATGCTGTCTACCGCAGGCAATATTGCCTGGTAGGCCTGCAGAATAACACTCTCGGGGATCATAATCTTATAATATATGGGATAAGTAATAAAATAGTTGATGGCAACGCAGGCCACGCCCATGGTAAGAGAACCCGCCAGGGAGCCCAGAAGAGCGGCGCGGCGGCCCTTGCGGCGGTGATAGATCCAGCCTGCGGGAACGACCAAGAAAACGCCCATTAAAAAGTTAGCCATCTCCCCCACTCCCGCTGTATTGGTCACAAAAAGGTGCAGGGCATTTTTAATAAAGCAGACCAAGACCCCATGCCATGGGCCATAGGCAAAGGCCGCCAGCAGGGCGGGCAGCTCGGAAAGATCAAACTTAATAAAGGAAGGGATGATGGGAAGGCCAAACTCCAGCATCATCAACACAAAGCCTACCGCACCGAACAGAGCGGTAACGGTAAGAGAACGAACACTGATTTTTTTCATAATAACACTCCTTGCTTAAAGTATATGAACGAAACACGGACTGTTTTTATGAAAAAACAAGCGCTCCATAGGAAATCCTATGGAGGGCGATTGCTTTTCATAAAACAACATTCTTTTCTCATCCGGACTATACCGTCGGTTCGGGAATCGCACCCGATCGTGCATCAGCGATGCTTGCGGACTTTACCGCCGGTGGGGAATTACACCCCGCCCCAAAGAATCGTTCTTTATAAAGTTAATTACTCGTTGATAGCGGTAACAACGCCGGAACCAACAGTACGGCCACCCTCACGGATAGCGAAGCGCAGACCCTCTTCGATAGCGATGGGGGTGATCAGCTCAACGTCCATAACAACGTTGTCGCCGGGCTTACACATATCTACGCCTTCGGGCAGGGTGATAACACCGGTAACGTCGGTAGTTCTGAAATAGAACTGGGGACGATAGTTGGTGAAGAAGGGGCTATGACGGCCACCCTCGTCCTTGGTCAGTACGTAAACCTGACCCTTGAACTTGGTGTGGGGGTTGATGGAGCCGGGCTTAGCCAAAACCTGACCACGCTTGATGTCGGTTCTGTTAACACCACGGAGCAGAGCACCAACGTTATCACCGGCCTCAGCATAATCCAGCAGCTTGCGGGACATCTCGATACCGGTAACAACGGTCTTACGAGCCTCATCAGCCAGACCAACGATCTCGATTTCCTCGTTCAGCTTCAGCTGACCTCTCTCAACACGGCCGGTAGCAACGGTACCACGA
>JAZUNB010000087.1:0-14483 GCA_045603925.1 Eubacteriales bacterium | reverse complement strand
GCCAATATGTCCATCGGCGTTGCCCTTCTGGCAGAGCTTGCCAAAATGACTGCGACGGTCTATCCCGATGCCAACATTGAGATCGTGGAGACCCACCATAACCGCAAGCTGGACGCTCCCAGCGGCACTGCTCTGATGCTGGCCAAGGCCATCAAGAGCGTTCGGGAGGCGGCTACCTTTATGCTCAGCAGAAGCGGACAAGCCAAGCGTACTCAAGAGGAGATCGGCATTCACGCCATTCGGATGGGCAATATCGTAGGCACTCACGAGATCTTGGTGGGGACCAACAACGAGACCATCACCTTAAAGCACGAGGCCCACAGCCGCTCCCTCTTTGCCGACGGTGCCATGGCCGCCGCAGAGTTTCTTTACGGCAGACCGGCAGGTCTTTACAATATGCAAGATATGATTAAGTTTTGAGGTATTCATTCATGCTGAAAGTTTTGAAATTCGGCGGCAGTTCCCTGGCGGATGCCGAGCAGTTCCGCAAGGTTGCCGATATTATCAATGCAGAGCCGGAGCGGCGCTATATCGTTGCCTCGGCGCCCGGCAAGCGGTTTTATGAAGACGAAAAGGTCACCGACCTGCTGCTGCATTGCCATGCCCTTGCCACCGATCGCAACCCCTTTGAGGAGACCTTCGGCCGCGTATGCCGGCGGTTCAACGGTATCATTGAGGATTTGGGGCTCTCTTTGGATATTCAGGCCGAATTGGAGGAAGTAAAGGAAAAGATCCGGGGCGGCATCGGCAGAGATTATGTTGCCAGCCGCGGCGAATATTTCAACTCCATGATCCTGGCGGATTTTCTGAAGATCCCCTTTCTGGATGCGGCGGAATGCATCTTCTTCAACCATGAGGGCAAGCTGGATTCCAAAAAGACCCATACGGTCTTGGAAAATCGGCTGGCTATGATGCCCCGCGCCGTTATCCCCGGCTTCTATGGGATCCTGCCAAACGGCGAGATCAAGACCTTCTCCCGCGGCGGCTCCGATATTACCGGCTCCATTGTGGCCGAGGCCATTGAAGCCGATCTTTACGAAAACTGGACCGATGTTTCGGGAATGCTGATGGCAGACCCCCGCATCATCGAGAATCCCGCTCCCATCGATATCATTACCTATCGGGAGCTGCGGGAGCTTTCTTATATGGGCGCTACCGTTTTGCATGAAGACGCGGTCTTCCCCGTTCGCAGAAGCGGTATCCCCATCAATATCCGCAATACCAACCGCCCCGAGGATAAGGGCACCATGATCGTTTCCCACACCGAGGAAAAGAGCAAGGATCGCATCATCACCGGTGTTGCAGGAAAGACCGGCTTTACCGCCATCTATATTGAGCGGGATATGATGAACTCCGAGCTGGGCTACGGTCGCCGCGTTCTGGAAACCTTAGAGCGCCGCGGTGTCAGCTTTGAGCATCTGCCCTCCGGCATCGATACGGTAACGGTGGTGGTCAACAGCGACGAGCTGAAGGGCAAGCTGGATCTGGTGATCGCCGATCTCAAGCGGGCGGTTCGCCCCGATGCCATTCGGGTCTATGAGAACCTCGCCATGGTGGCGGTGGTGGGTCGCGGAATGATCAGCGCCCCCGGTGTTGCCGCCAAGGTCTTTTCCGCTCTGGCCAAAGAGAAGATCAACATTCGGATGATCGACCAGGGCTCCAGCGAGCTGAACATCATTGTGGGGATCGCGGCAAAGGACTATATCCCTGCGCTGAAAGCAATCTATAAGGAATTTGAACCGACATTATGATCTGTAACAATTTAGCCATCAGCGCCGAGGGGCATCTGCTCTTTGCAGGGCAGGATGCGGCGGCGCTTTTGAGAGAATACGGCTCTCCCCTCTATCTTTTTGATGAAGAGAAGATTCGGGAGAACTGCCAAACCTATTATAACGCTATGAGAGACGCCTTCGGTACGAAGGCGCTTCCCCTTTATGCCAGCAAAGCGGCTTCCTTTAAGGAAATCTACCGCATTGTGGGCAGTGAGGGGTTGGGCATCGATGTGGTGTCCTGCGGGGAGATCTATACCGCTTTTTCGGCGGGCTTTGATCTTTCCAAGGCTTATTTTCACAGCAACAATAAGACCGATGAGGATATTGCCTACGCCATTGAGCGGGGCATCGGCTATTTTGTTGCCGACAACGAAGAGGAGCTTTTCGCCATTGAGCGGATCGCCGCCCGGAAGGATCTGAACCAAAAGGTCTTACTGCGGCTGACCCCCGGCATTGATACCCATACCTATGAGGCCATCAATACCGGCAAGGTAGACTCCAAATTCGGCTCCGCCATTGAGACCGGTCAGGCAGAGGCCATCACCAAGCTGGCGCTGGAGCTGCCCCATATCAAGCTGATGGGCTTCCATTGCCATGTGGGCTCCCAGGTCTTTGATTCCGATACCTTCTTCCGCTCCGCCGACATTATGCTGGATTTTATGGCAGAGATGAAGGAGAAATATGATTACACCGCCGAGGAGCTGGATCTGGGCGGCGGCTATGGGGTGCGCTATCTGGAAAGCGATCCCACCATTGATATCGCCGCCAACATCCGTCAGGTGGCGGAATGTGTTAAAGCCAAGTGCGAAAGCTTGGATTATCCCTTCCCCGCGGTTCGGATGGAGCCGGGCAGAAGCATTGTTGCCGATGCAGGGCTGACCCTCTATACCGTCGGCACCATCAAGCAGATCCCCGGCTATAAGAACTATGTTTCGGTAGACGGCGGTATGAGCGATAACCCCCGCTTCGCCCTCTATCAGGCTCCCTATACGGTGGTAGCCGCCGAGAAGATGACGGAAGAGAAGGATTTCCCCTGCTCGGTGGTAGGGCGCTGCTGCGAAAGCGGCGATATTATCCAGGAAAATGTCATGCTCCCCTCCTCCATCAAGAGAGGCGACATTTTGGCGGTGCTGACCACCGGCGCCTATAACTTCTCCATGGCCTCCAATTATAACCGCATCCCCCGCCTGCCGGTGGTGATGCTGAACAAGGGCACCGCCCGCTTGGTGGTTAAAAGAGAAACTCTGGATGATATTATTAAAAATGATCTATAAAAAAAGCAGGTGCAATGCACCTGCTTTTTTATGTCCCTTCTTCGGTATTAAACAATATATCGTCGTAAACATCTTTAAATTCAATCTGCACCTTGGAGCCGAATTCTTCCTCCAACCACTCAACAACCAGATCTCTTTGGGGACTGAATTCATAAAGCTCCACAATAATGGCCCAACCGGTCTTTTCACTCTCCCCAATATGAACACTGATACACGGGGGCATTTCTTTGCAATGCTCATTCAAGCCAAACATCAGTTTTTCGACAATCTCTTTCTCATCGGCTTTCAAATCCTCATATTCATAGGTTTTTCTGCAACTTGCGGAAGATATTAAAATAAGAATGATCAAAGAGATCGATACCATTTTAGAGATTGTTTTCATCGTATTCTCCAGTCGTCATTTAAAAAGAATCTTATAGCTCTAACTTCATTCTATCATAAGGCTTTGCTTTTGACAATTTATTTTTTAATAACCTAACTCTTCATTCACAAGGATCACTTTAATTCTGCCGGCCTGGCGCTGGGGACCCTGCACCAAGTAGCTGCAGCAGATCCGATCGGGGCTACTGCACCCTTCGGTCATACCGCCCTCCAGGCCGACGCAATGGCCGGTCTCTTTGCAATAGGTGGCGCAATTGAGGCGCTTGGTATTGGCAGGCGCCGCCACGGTTTTCAGGCGGCGGACAGCGGCCTCCAGATCGGGAACGATCTTATTGACACCGGCGATAACGATAACGGTTTTGGGGCCGAAGGTCAGGGCGGCAATACGGTTGGCATTGCCGTCTACATTAAACAGCTCGCCCTGCTCCGTAATAGCATTAGCAGAACTGAAAAATCCATCAGCAGAGAAGGTCTGCTCATAGACCTTCCGCACCTCTTCGGGGGTGATCCCCTCACGGGAGCGGTCTAAAAAGTGATAGTATCCGCTTTTTAAGAGATCCATCACGCCGGTCTCCTTCACCGTCATGGAGCCGCCCACGCTGACGGTGGCGCCTTTCGGCATCAATTCCTTCACCAAGGGGACGACCTCTTCCTTGGTCTCCACAAAATAGGCATCCATACGGTTCTTTTTTAAGGCTTCCAATACAGCTTGAATCTTCATTTTAACTCCTCCAACAATTGCTTCAGCACGGAAGCATCCTTTAAAATATAAGCGCCGGTAGGCTCCAAAATCGTTTGGTGCTGATGCCCTTTTGGGATCAGCGCGCAGGGAGAACCCACATACCGCGCCATCTCTGCATCGGTGGTCAGATCCCCGATGAACAATACGGTCTTGGGGTCGATATTGCGCTCTTTTAAATAGGCCGCGGCGGCCTGCTCCTTGCCACCCAGAGAACGGTCCTTACGCCCCACAATTCCTTCAAAAAAGCCTGCGATCCCCCGCTCCTCGGCTTGAGCCACCAGGGTATCATGATAGAGGGAGGAAAAGAGCAGCTGGCGCATTCCCTTTTGGGCGAAATACTCCAAAGCCTCTCTAACCTCGGGGAAGACAGGGCGGGAAAATCGGCTGCAGCCCTGCTGAAATTCCTCGGAAAGCTCGGAGATCCGCTCCTTTTCCATATCCACGCCAACACTTGCATAAAAGCGTTCCAGGGGCATCACCAGATTCAGGGTATACCATTCCTCGGTGATCAGCGGCAGACCGCGGCGGGTCAGCATGGCATTGACCGCCCCTACCGAGGCGCCCAGGTCATCCATCACCGTACCGTTAAAATCCCATACTAATGTTTGGATCATCACTATCCTCCATACGAAAAAAGAGGAACCCAAGGGTTCCTCTCAGTTCATTACTTGTCAAGGTTATATCTTTTCTTGAAACGATCAACGCGTCCGCCGGTATCAACCAGCTTCTGCTTACCGGTAAAGAAAGGATGGCACTTGGAACAAATTTCAACCCGGATCTCGCTCTTGGTGGAACGGGTCTCAAAGGTATTACCACAGGCACACTTTACAACGGCCTTTTCATAGTTAGGATGAATGCCTTCTCTCATGATTGTCACCTCTTTTTCGCTTGAACTTCATTGTTACTAATGTATATTATCATACTTCTTGCCCAAAGTCAAACATTTTTTTAAGAATTTTCGGGGCGGATGGGCATGGACACCACTTCCCGATACATCCGATTGGCGGGAACCTCGGCGGCGAACTGATAGACGGCCTGAAAGGCCTCATCATTGGCCACCAGACGGGCGGTACCGGTCACATAAACATCCCGATTCAATTTGATAACGCCCATGGAGGTTCTGCCCATAGCCACATCATAAACATCGGTAGCCACCACCGCAGGCTGGAGCACGGTTTCCCCCGCAAGGCCCAACTGCCCGTTGGCATTTTCGCCCCAGACATAAAGGGTACCGTTGGCGCTGAGGGCCGCGCAGGAATTGCCGCTGACCGAGATCTTCACGATCCCCTCCAAAACCTTCTGGTAATTGGCATAATCGCGGTTATCATTGGTACCCAGCTGACCCCGATGGTTGCGGCCTGCGGCGTAAACCATCCCGTTTTTGGTCAGCACAATACTGAAATTCCGCCCCGCCTCTGCCTGGCGGACACCGCTCATCAATTTAATGGGGGTACTGCTGGCGGCGGTGGTACGGTTACCCATTTCGGAATAACTGTTGCTCCCGAAGCCATAAAGATTTCCATAGGCATCCACCGCCAGGGTATGGGTCTCGCTGACCGAAACCGAATCCACATTTTCAAGGATCATCGCACCCTCAATACGGTTACGCTCGGTACCGTCGCCCAAAAGGCCAAAGGCATTATAGCCCATGGAATAGAGGTCCCCCTCGGAGATATAGAAAAGATTATTACTGTTGCCGTCAATAAAACTGCATTGGCGGCTGAACACCTTTTTTTCAAAGGTGGTATCATCCCGCTCATACTGCAGATACTCAAAAGCACCGGAAAGGCTCAGCTTTCCATCCCGATCCAAAAACGCCAAAAATCCCTCGCCGCCGCTCACCATGGCGGCATTTTCATAGGAAAGGCCGTTTCTATAAGAGATCGTTTCCATCTCGGCGCCGTAAACATCGGTGGATACGGTCTTAAAGGCTAAATGCCCGTAGGTCTTGCCCTTGCCGGTGGTGATATAATAATCATCCTCCACCGCGGTGATCCCCCGGGGCAGGTAGTCGCAAGCCCGCTCCGCGTCCTGGTTTTTCAGGGACTGCTGATAGGCTTCCACCGGCGAGGAGCTATTGATAAAGGCTCTCAGATCCGCCTTGGGCATGGCCAGGAGCTGCAACACCCCGCCTGCCACCAGGAATAAGGCGGCAGAGCCTGCATAAAGACGGCGCAGAAGGCGAAATTTCTTGCGAACACCTGCGCTTTTCTTCTTCAGCGGCCGCATACTGCCCAAGAACAATAAGACCAGAAGAGCGGCAAATCCGAAGCTGATATAACTGAAGATCTTCAACATTATGCCTGCACCTCCGCAACTGCCGCAATGGCGGTAAATTCACTCTTTCCGTGGGCGGCGCCCAGCTGATAGTTCCGCCGATCGCCTGCGCCCAACAGCTTGCCGCTTTGGGTATAGATCACGGTGCAGGAGCCGGAGGTATCAAAGAGCACCGCCTCCTTATGGATAACCATAGGCTCCTTTTGATACAGAGGCGATTCACTGCCCAGCTGATCCATCCGATTATCGCCCCAGCCGTAAAGCTCGGTGCCGAGCAGAGCAAGGGCGGTATTCCCGCCTGCATCGATGGCGGTGACTCCCAAGGGGATCAGCACCTGACCAAAGGCTTTATAGGAAGGCGGCGGGAGTTCATCATTGGTCTCCTCCCCTTCCTTGGGGGGCTCAAAGCCCGATTCCTCCAAGGGGATCCGACCCAGCTGACCGCAGGTATTGTTGCCTGCGGTCCAGACGGTACCGTCGGTTTTCAAAAGCATGGTAAAATCATCCCCTGCCGCAATATCCATACAGCCGGTACCGATCAATACAGGCGCCGATTGGACATCGGTATGCCCCAGGCCAAACTGCCCATAGGCATTATTGCCGGTGGCATAAACATTCCCGTCGTTGGTCAGATAAACCATGGAGCGGGCGGTCACCACCGCCTTTTTCACATTCTCGGCCAGACGGGCGTTGGTATCCGCCACCCTTTCCGCCGCCAGCCCCAATTGACCGTAGGTATTGGCGCCGAACACATAAAGGTTCCCGGTATTCTTCACCAGGGCCCCTGCAGTGGCGGAAACGGAAAAGTCCTTCACATCGGGCTCCACCTGCACAAAGGTATCCAGCCAAGGGGCGGTCTGGTTGGGGATCAGCCCCTTCCCGTTATCGCCGCGGGCGTAAAGGACACCGTCTTTGGTCAGCAAAAAGCAGGTGTCCCCCACCGTTTGCACCTTGGCGGCGTTATCATATAACTTTCCGCTCTCATCTAAGGCGGTCAGCTCCAGGGCACCCCATCCGTAAAGGGCGCCTTTTTCGTTGATGATAAAGTTATTGCCGTCTCCCGCGAAAACGCCCGCAACACCGTCGGGCACCTGCGCAGGGCTTAAGATCTGCTGATTGCCGCTTTCGGCAGTCAGCTCTTTTTCATGGGCGCGGTCCTGAAAATAGGTGGTCAGCCCGGTGGCCAGCAGGGCGCCGCCCACCACAACCACCAGCCCCACCGCAACGATCCATACCGCGGCAGAAGAGGCGGCAGTTACCTTACGGAAGGCCAGCTTCACGGGGTTGGATTCGCCGGTGATCCCCTTGGCATTGGGCAAAAAGCAAACCACCGCCACACCGATCAGCCCGAAAAACACCGCCAGCCAGCCCCAGCCGCGCCGACGGCCCTTGACCTCCGCAATGCGAACGGCCAAAAAGGCGCAGGTCACTGTATAGAAATAAAACAGCGCAACGCCGATGATCAGACCGTATTCTCTCATTCCGTAACCTCCTTATTCCTCCAAAAGGCTCTTCTCATCCGCATCCAGAATGGGAAGCACAACGGTAACCACCGTACCCACATGGAGGGTACTTTCGATCTCCAGCGAGCCACCGTGGAGCCTCACGATCTCATCAGAGATCCCAAGGCCGATGCCGCTGCCGCGCTTTTGGGATTTGCCTTTATAGAACATATCTTTCACATGGGGCAGGTCTTCGGCATCAATTCCTTCGCCGAAGTCCTGAATAATAAACAATGCCCGCTGATCCGCCACCCGCGCGGCGATCTCAATGCGGCCGCCCTTGGGGGAATGCTTAATGGCATTATCGATAATATTAAAGAAGACCTGCTTCATCCGATCCCGATCCACCAAAGCGCGGATCCCATCCTCTTCGGGGACATATTCGATGATGATCTCCTCGCTCCTGGCCCGCTCCGACATCATAAAGACCGTCTCTTCAAAATCTGCCAGAAGATCGGTCTCTTCCACCGTCAGCTTCATATTGCCCGACTGCAGGCGAGACATATCCAAGAGCTCCTCCACCATCTTGGTCAGCCGCTCGGTCTCGCTATAGATGATCCCAACACCCCGACGGGTGGTATCATCCATTTGGTCGGCCGAGGCCAGCATGGTCTCGGTCCAGCCGCGGATAGCGGTCAGCGGAGTACGCAGTTCATGGGAGATGGAGGAGATAAACTCATTCTTCAGCCGCTCGGTCTGGGAAAGCTCTTCCGCCATACGGTTGATGGTCTGCCCCAACTGACCGATTTCATCGTGCTTACCCGTTTCCTTCACGCGGGCGGTCATATCCCCTGCGGTGATCTTCAGGGCCGCATCATTGATGAGACCCACCGGCAATACAATGGATTTAATAAAGTAGGTACCCGTAAAGGCAGTCAGAACAATGATAAACAGACCGATACCGAAAATGCCCCAATTCATGGTGCGAACCGCCCGATCCACCTGCTCCAGAGAAGACATCATCCGCAGGGTACCGGTCAACACACCGTCGTCGGTATAAAGGGGCAGCGAAACGCTGACGATCTGCTCATCGGCAGAGGCACTGTAGCCGATCCAATGGGCGTTTTTTCCGCCGCGGGCTGTAAGAAGATCGGGGGTCTCATTGATCTCCTCAATGGCAAAGCCGGTGGAGGAGAATACAATGCCGCCGTTTAAGGAGATGACCTGCATCTCCATAATATCTTTATCCTCAAAGTCCTCTACCAAGGCCATAAAGCCGGCAGAAACGCTTTGATATTGGGGATAAACATAGCTTTCGAAATACCGCGCCATATATTCACCGCTGGCACTTAAGGTATTGACGCAGTTATTATAATAGGAATTCTTTACAATGGCGCTGATAATGGAAAAGGCCAGAACCACCACCAAAAGCGTCACGCCGAAAATATTCAACAGCCAACGGCGGGTGATGCCGGAAAAGATATGCTTTTTCAGCAGCGTACCGTAATATTTTCCCTTCCCATAAAGGCTCTTCAGTTTTTCAAGCTTCTCCTTATTCATCGCCCCACCGATAACCAAAGCCCCAAACGGTCTGGATATACTTGGGAGAGGAAGGATCATCCTCGATCTTCAGCCGCAGGCGGCGGATATTCACATCCACGATCTTATGGCGGTCGCCGCCGAAATTATCGCTCCAGACCTTCTTAAAGATCTCCTCCCGGGAGAAGGCCTTGCCCGGATGCTCCAGAAAATGCTTCATTAACTGGAATTCCACCTGGGTCACCTCAATGGGGCGCTCTCCCTTCAGCAGCTTGCGGCTCTTCACATTCAAGGCAAAGGGGCCGTCTTTCAGCTCATCGTTATCGGCCGGGGCGATCCCCTTCATCATCTGCACACGGCGATAAAGGCTATCCACCCGAACCGTCAGCTCCAAGGGAGAAAAGGGCTTGGTCACATAATCATCGGCGCCGTTCATCAGCCCCGCTACCTTATCGATCTCCTGGGCCTTGGCGGTCAGCATAATAATGCCGATCTTCTGATTGGAGGAGCGGATCTTTTTACAGACCTCCAGCCCATCGATGCCCGGAAGCATCACATCCAATACCGCAATATCGATATCGGGATGCTGATCGAATAATTCCAGCGCTTCCTCGCCGCTGGAGGCCTCCACCATCTCATAGCCTGCGCGGGTAAGGTTCAGCACCACAAAGGCGCGGATGGCTTCTTCATCTTCTAAAATCAAAATCTTTTTCATATTACTATCCTTTATCCGATTACACTAAACAGGCCGTAGACCTGCATATAATTGATCTTCATGGAATTCTCCGGTCGGCAATAGACCGCGGAGATATGGTCACTGTCGGAATAGAGCCGCCGCCATCCCTCCTCGCCCAGCTCATCGGAATATTCCGCCAGAGCGAAGCTGCGGATGGTGAAGAGGGTCTCCCCCTTCATGGTCTTGAACACAAAGGAACGCTCGGCGGGATCTCCTCGCTGGACCGTTACCTTCCCGATCCATTCGGCAGGGAACTGCACCATAATTTTTTCGGTCATATCCACAAAGGCCACCTGCTCATCGGTAAGGGTCTTGCCGTTATATCCTGTCCAATAGGTCAGGTAGAGGTTTTCGGAAACACCGCTGCGGATATAGGAGGGCAAGGCCTCCTCCCGCGGAACCTCCAGCAGCCCATCGTGGTCCACATCACGGCAGGTCACCGCGGCAGTACGCAGGGTGGTGGTGCTCAATTGGGTCAGCAGCTCGTTGGTCAGCTTTCCTTCTTCATTGACGGCCAGAACCTCCGTGGCGCATTGGCCGTTTTCCTGGCGGGTATCCACATAAATTGCAGGCATTCCCAGGGTGGTAGCGCCGGTTTCAATGGCCAGATAATCGGCGGCGCGGTCATACATCGGAACGGTATTGATCACACCGATCCTGCCCCCCTCCTGCCCCACCAGCGAGGCAGTCACCGCCTTGGTGGCGGAATTGCGGCTGATCACCGCCAATTTGGCAGGAACGCTTTCCAGCATGGCAAAGCGGGTATAAAGCCCCGAATAGCGGCTCTCTGCCTCTTTATTGCGGATGGTATAAACATCATAGCTTCCATCGGTATCGGCATGATACTGCCAGCCCACAACGATCTCTGAAAGCCCATCTCCATCCATATCTCCGAAGGCCACTCTGCCCACCGAGGCAGCCTCGCTCTCCCCCTTGGCCAGCACCGACCAGCTTTCATAGCGGTTCTGCATCACCAAAAAGCAAAGGCGATCCTCCTTGCCGGAGGGACGGTAGAAGCAAAGGGCTTCGGTCTGATCATCGCCGGTGAGATCCACCGAGATGATGCCGGTTCGGTAAGAGCCCGCCTGGGGGTAAACCAACTCATAGCCCTCACCGATGGCACCGTTGATGGCCTGAGAGAGCGCCTCTCTGCCCGAGCTCATGGCAGGGGGAGTCAGCATGGCGCGGATCTCCTCGCCCGAAAGGGAACAGCTTGAGAGCAGCAGGGCGGTTATTATTAAAAATAGGATAAAACCTTTCCGTTTCATAAAATACCCCATCATAATCCATATTAATTGTATTATACTATATATATAATATAATTGCAACATTATAAGTTTTTTAAATTAGGTATTTACTTTTTTGAAAAAGTGTAGTATAATTCAAAATTGTCAGCGTGACCGAACTTAGTAGTGCGTCTCTTCACCGGACGGCTCCTCGGTTCGTGCCGGACAAATCTATAGAAAGGTGAATAAGTGCTATGCTGAAAAAGGATATCAAAGATTCCGTGATCGCGGCCAATAAGCTCCATGATAAGGACACCGGTTCTCCCGAAGTCCAGATCGCTATTCTGACCGCTCGGATCAATGAGCTGACTGAGCATCTGAAGAAGAACCCCAACGACCATCATTCCCGTCGCGGTCTTCTGAAAATGGTTGGTAACAGAAGAAACCTGCTCAACTATCTGACCAAGGTGGACATCAATCGTTACCGCGCCATCATCGAAAAGCTCAACATCAGAAAGTAAACCAAAAAGCAGGCGGAAAAGGGTGTATCTTCGCTCCCTTTTCTGCCTCTTTCCCATTTTATAGGAGAGACTCCTTTAGCAGTTAATCAAGTTTCTTTGCCGAAAAAGCGGCTTGATTAAGTGCTAAAATGTCCTTCTTGGAATGGGAAAAGAAAAAATTCAAGGAGGTACTAAAATGTACGAAAACCACAAGATCTACAAAACCGAGTTCGCCGGCCGTACCTTAACGGTTGAGACCGGCAAATTCGCCCAGCTGGCCAACGGCAGTGCCCTGGTCCGCTACGGTGAGACGGTTGTTCTGGCAACCGCCACCGCTTCCGCCAAGCCCCGCGACGGAATCGATTTCTTCCCCCTTTCGGTGGACTTTGAAGAAAGAATGTATGCCGCAGGCAAGATCCCCGGCGGATTTCTGAAGAGAGAGGGTCGTCCTTCCGAGAAGGCTATTCTGAGCAGCCGTGTCATCGACCGCTCCATCCGCCCCCTCTTCCCCAAGGATATGAGAAATGATGTCAATGTCAACCTGACCATTCTGGCAGTGGATCAGGATTGCATCCCCGAGATCGTTGGAATGATCGGCGCTTCCATTGCCCTTTCCATCTCCGACATCCCCTTCGCCGGCCCCATCAGCAGCGTTTCTGTCGGTCTGGTAGACGGCGAGATCGTGATGAACCCCACCGAGGAGCAGCGTGAGCGTTCCGATATGGCGGTTACTGTTGCTTCCTCTGCCAAGAAGGTCACCATGATCGAAGCAGGCGCCAATGAGGTTCCCGAGGATAAGATGCTGGAAGCCATTATGGCCGGCCATGCCGCCAATGTGGAGCTGATCAGCTTTATCAACAGCATTGTGGCCGAGATCGGCAAAGAGAAGTTCGGCTTTGACTCTTATGATGTTCCCGCCGAGATCTTCGAGATGGTGAAGAACTATGCAGAAGAGATGATGAAGGAAGCCCTTCATACAGCCGATAAGATCACCCGCGACAATAATATTAAGGAAGTAACCGCCAAGGTAGAAGAGCATTTCGCCGAGGAATTGGGCGAGAACGCTTATCTTCTGGGCGATTGCCTCTATAAGCTGCAGAAATATATCGTTCGCAACTGGATCTCCGAAGAGGGCAAGCGTGTGGATGACCGCGGCCTCAACGATATGCGCCCGCTCTGGGGCGAGGTCGATCTGCTGCCCAAGGTTCATGGCTGCGGCCTTTTCGCCCGCGGTAAGACCCAGGTCATGACGGTTTGTACTCTGGGTATGGTCAGCGAGGCTCAGATGCTGGACGGTCTGGATAATATCGACACCAAGCGCTATATCCATCACTACAATATGCCCGGCTTCACTGTCGGCGAGGCAAAGCCCTCCCGCAGCCCCGGCCGCCGCGAGATCGGCCACGGTGCGTTGGCTGAGCGTGCGCTGGAGCCTGTGATCCCTTCGGTTGAGGAATTCCCCTATACCATTCGCTTAGTATCCGATGTGCTGACCTCCAACGGTTCCACCTCTCAGGGTGCTATCTGCGGCTCTACTCTGGCGCTGATGGATGCCGGTGTGCCCATCAAGGCTCCTGTAGCCGGTATCTCCTGCGGTCTGATCACCAGACCCGACGATACCTTTGTGACCATGGTAGACATTCAGGGTATCGAAGATTTCTTCGGCGATATGGACTTTAAGGTGGCCGGTACCAAGAAGGGTATCACCGCCATTCAGATGGACATCAAGGTAGACGGTCTGACCGAAGCCATCATCAAAGAGGCCCTCACCAAGACCCGCGATGCCCGCTATTATATTCTGGACAATATCATCGCCCCCGCCATTGCCGCTCCCCGCGACGATGTGAAGCCCTGGGCTCCCAAGATCATCACACTGAAGATCAACCCCGATAAGATCCGCGAGGTCATCGGTACCGGCGGTAAGGTCATTCAGAAGATCGTTGCCGATACCGGTGCCAAGATCGATATCGAAGACGACGGTTCTGTATTCATCTCCGCTTCCAACCCCGCTTCCTCCAACCAGGCGCTGGAGATCATCAAGGGTATCGTATTCGAGCCCGAAGTTGGTCAGATCTATCGCGCAAAGGTTGTGAAGATCATGGAGTTTGGCGCGTTTGTTGAATTCGCACCCGGCAAAGAGGGTCTGGTTCATATTTCCAAGCTGGATAAGAAGCGTGTGGAAAAGGTGGAAGACCTCTTGAGCGAAGGGGATGAGATCTGGGTGAAGTTCATGGAGGTTGACTCCAAGGGCCGCTACAATCTCTCCCGCAAGGATGCGCTGATCGATATGGAGAATGCGCAGAAAGCCGCACAGGATTAATCGAGGCTGTAAAAATAGTCTGAACCGCAAAGGACAAGACGAACAAAGGCCTTTTCAAAAAGACTCTGCCTCAAAACTAAAAATAGGAAGGGAAATATCGAGTTTTCGATATTTCCCTTTTTATTTTATGTCCTTTGCTACCTCCAAACCGAGCCACTCGGCGTATCACATACGCCTTCGGGCGACAGCCTTCGGCACTCGGTTTGAAGGTTTCAAACAATTTTTTCAAGCCCCGCCCCGCGTTTTCTCCTATTATAATATAAAAAGCCGCTCT
>JAZUNB010000086.1:0-53638 GCA_045603925.1 Eubacteriales bacterium | reverse complement strand
CTTTGATTTTCCTAACAGCGGTTTCAAGGCGTTTGGGTTATTGATCTTTGATGTTGCAATTGATCATAAAACCGTGGATATGACTCATCAGCTCCAAAGTCGGATCGTAGCCATGTCGTTCTGTGAGCCAAGGAGTTGTAGCTAAGTGTTGTCTTCCAAAGACCGCTTGGCCTCCGACTTCCTTTGATTTTCCTAACAGCGGTTTCAAGGCGTTTGGGTTATTGATCTTTGATGTTGCAATTGATCATAAAACCGTGGAGATGACTCATCAGCTCCATCGCGCCGGTGCGAAGGCTCATTTGATTCATTCTTATACCGATCACTTTGGAAATTGCATTGCGGGACTGTATGATATGGATGATGCTTTGGCAAATGCGCCCATCAATGAAATGGCTGTTTCGTCCGATGCTCTTCCTGTTAACAAAGATAAAGCAAATCTGATCTATCGGGATTTCGGTTCTTATACCAAAGCGGTCTACCAAGCCAAATGTATGTTCTGCGGTTTGAAGCGGGCTTTATGCTTTTCGGCGGTATTCGCCGCTTTTATGGTCCCTTCGATCTTTGCCATGCTTCTCTCCGGCCTTTCGGCAGGTACGGTTGTTATTCCGCTGTTGCTGATGCGGTTTTTGCTGGCGGTTCCTGCTTATTTTCTGATCGAGAGCGCGCGAAATTGTAATCAGTTTAAGCGAAGCCTTATATTAGGCTTGTTTTGCGGCGTGTCCGGTCTTTTTGCGGCTATATTGAAGATGGACATGGCATTGCTGATTATGCAGGTCTCTGCGGTATTTTTGTCGGTTTATCTATGGGTGGTCAATCGAGCCTATCTGAAAGGATCAAAAGCAGTAGCGATCCTCCTTGGAGTGGTTTTATTTACCGTATTACTCCCATGGTTCTTTATGGGCGGAAACTGGACGGCGATGGTTCTGATCGCTTTGTTTGCTCCGCTGTCTGCGTTTATTCTGGATCTGTTTTATTGAGGTGTAATATGTCTTTTGAAGAAAAAAATCAAGCTGACCATGTATTTGGGAAAAATAATGTAACCGAGGTGTTGCAGTCTGGGTTGCCTGTGGAACGGGTTTATTTGGCGGGGGATCCCCAGAATGCAAATTATAAGAAGATCGTCGCTCTTTGCAAAAGCAATGGTGTGCCGATCATTCATACCGAAATGAGCGCCCTTCATCGCAAGCTTCCCAATGTGAATCATCAAGGGGTTTTGGCCATCTGCGGGCAGAAGGAATATGTTTCGGTGGAGGATATTTTGAAGGTAGCTGAAGATAGGGGTGAGGCCCCCTTCATCATCATTGCAGACGAGATCGCCGATCCCCATAATCTGGGCGCGATCTTGCGTTCTGCCGATGCCTTCGGTGTTCATGGCATCATTATTTCAAAGAGAAGAGCCGCCGGGCTGACTCCTTCTGTGGCCAAAGCCAGCGGCGGCGCCATCCACTATGTTCCTGTTGCGAGAGTGGCAAATCTTGCTCAAACAGTAGAAGAACTTAAAGAGAAGAATATTTGGGTCTATGGCTGTGATATGGCCGGCGAGAAGGTCTATTATGAACAGGATTACAGCGGCGGGGTTGCTCTGATCGTCGGTAGTGAGGAAACGGGGATTTCCCGTCTCTTGCGCGAGAAATGCGACTTTTTTGTTCGCATTCCCATGAAGGGGAAGATCTCCTGCCTTAATGCATCGGTTGCCGCATCGGTTATTATGCAAGAAATTTCGAAAGGTCGTTAAAAAAGTAATGAGTTTTGAACCGAAGGATCAAAAATCGGAAATTGAAGATCTGATCGCGCAGATCGACACCTTTAAAAGCATTGATGCAGTGATCTCCGATTCCAAGAAGGCCATTGATGATCATACAAATCTTCAAAAAGAGCCCACTGGATCCGGCGTTGTGGATGAGGCGATTTTTGATGAGCTGAAATACGGTAAAAACGGTGCACCTCCCGCAGAAGAGAATAAATCGGCTCTTCGCCGACTTTGGGATGAGGAGGAAGACGATAATGAAGAGGGGGAGGAGCCCCCTGTTCGGATGCCGATCTATGATGATATGGATCAAGAGGATATCGAGGATTTTGAATCGGAAGATGAGCGTGATGAGATCTATCGTGATCTGAAGAATACCGTCAGTAAAATGGCAGTGAAATCCATTGCCTTCTTTTTGCTGAGCCTTGTGGCGGTAATTGCCTTCCTGATCGGACTTCGGGGCGGGGTCTTTGGGCTTACCGGAGAGTCCATTTGGTTTCATCTGATTTTGCTGGCGGTGGATCTTGCTTGCGTTTTTTTATCGTTTGGTATTTTCAGCCAGGGCTTGGCGCGTCTGTTGCGGCTCCGCGCCGATACCGATACCTTGTTGGCCATGCTCTTTATTGCATTAACCGCTGTGCGCATTTTATCTGTGATGATTCCCTCTCTCCGCAGCTATCCGCTTTATTTGGAGCCGATGCTTGCCATCGGACTGTATTTCAATGTTCTTGCCAAGAAGAAGATCGCCTCCAACATTAAAAAGAATTTCCGGATCCTTGCGGCATCGGGGCATAAGTTGACCGCCACCATGCAACCGGATCTCGAAGTGAAAAACGAATTGATTTTGGAGACCGGTGAGGGCGGGGATGTTTTGTTTGCCCACGGAACAGAGCTGGTCTCAAAATTTATTGACCACAGTTACAGCGATTATGAGTGCGATCATAGGTTTTACCGCATTCATTTTCTCTCTGTTGTTTTGATCCTTGCGGGGACGGTTGCGGTCTGGCAGTTGACCGGATGGCGGGAGGCTGTATACTTTCCTGCGGCCGCCCTTGCTTTGAGCATTCCGTTTTTTTCACGCTATTATTACGCATCTTCGATTTATAAAAACGGACAGAAGATCCGTAAAAACGGCGGAGTTTTGACTTCAGTTGCATCGGCAAAGGAATTGGAGGATTCTGATCTTTTAATGATCAGTGAAGAGGATTTTTTGGGCGAAAACGCTGTTTTACTTCAGGGAGTTAAGGCTCTCGGCGCGTTGCAGATCGATGATCTGATCACCTATATTGCCGCCCTTTATTCTTGCGTCGGTACACCCTTGAAGCCGCTTTTTTTGAAGATGATCGATGCTAAATCGGTGGTGCTTCCCGGTGTTTTGAATCCATCTTACCAAAAGGGGTATGGATACTCCTGCATGATCAACAGCCGTGAATTTGCAGTTGGAAGCGCTGAATATATGCGGGAACTGAAGGTTGAGTTCCCTAAGCAGTTTTCCAATATGCAGTTAAAGCCCTGCCATTTCCCCGTTTATGTGGCTTATAATCATGAGCCTGCAGGTATTTTTATTGCGAGCTTTGAGAGTAATCTTCAAACCAAGCAGGCTATTGAATTTGCTATTGATGAACAGCTGAGTGTCGGCTTGGTTTCCAATAATTATTTGTTTGATGAGACGCTCTTGAGGTCCCTTTATCCCATGATCGATATGAGCTTGTTCCACTTTATCTCTTATAATACCGGCGAGGCTTGTCGCAGCTATCTGGAAAAGAAGGAGAAATCCCCGGATCTTATCGCATCGCGAACGGGTCTGCAGGGTCTGGCGGCCTGTCTTTACGGCTGCAGTAAATTACTGACAGCCATAAAGATTAACCGTATTATCCGTCTGCTTTATATGCTCTTAAGCATCGGGCTTATTTTCTTCATTGCTCTGGCGGGATATTCCGATGATACAGCTATGCAGATCCTTGTTTTTCAGTGGATCTGGACCGCGGTGGTCTGGCTTGTTTGTACTTTTTGCAAATAATTCATCAAACACTTGCATTTTGTTTGTTCATAATGTATAATGTTTCCATAGTATTTACTCGAAGCCAAAAGGTTTCGCGAAAGGAGATATTTTTATGAGCACACCTGCAAAAAACATTCGTAACATCTGCTTGATCGGCCATAAGGGCAACGGTAAGACCAGCCTGGCAGAGGCGATGCTGTATTTTTCCAAGAATACGGATCGTTTGGGTAAGGTCGAGCAGGGAAATACTGTACTTGATTTTGATGCGGAAGAGATCAAGCGTAAGTTTTCGATCTCTTTGTCTATGGCATCGTTTGAATATAAGGATACCAAGATCAATCTGATTGATGTACCGGGAAACTATGACTATGAAGGCGACCAGATCTCGGCACTTGAGGTTTCGGATCTTGCTTTGATGGTTCTTACCGCGAAGAATACGGTTTCGGTCGGTACCGAGAAGGCGTGGAAAAAAGCCGAGGAACGGATGATGCCCCGTGCATTCTTTGTCGGCGGTCTGGATGATGAAAACGCTGACTTTTACAGCATTGTGGAGCAGCTGCACGCTAAATTCGGCGGCTCCCAGATCCTGCCCATTACCTTGCCGATCATTGAAGACGGAAAGATGGTCGGTACCGTAAATGTCATCAAAAATGACGGTTACCGTTTCGGAGTGGGTGAATGCCCTGTTCCTGCCAATATGCAGGATAAGGTCAATACTTATTATCACGAGGCTTTGGAGGCGATCGCCGAGACCGATGATGCCTTGATGGATAAATTCTTCGCTGAAGAGGAGTTTACTCCCGAAGAACTGCAGGAGGGCATGAAGAATGCCATCGCCTTGCGTTTGCTGTATCCGGTGTTCTGCGGCGTTCCTACCGAAGTTCTGGGTATTTATCAGCTGCTTCGCGCTATTGTTGATTATTTCCCCAATCCTCTTTGTAAGGGCGCTGTTACCGTTCAGAAGAACGGAGAAGAGGTTCAGTTGGATTGCGATCCCGCCGGCCCTATGGTTCTGCGCGTATTCAAGACAGTGGCGGATCCCTTTGTCGGCAAAATGTCGTTCTTCAAGGTATATTCCGGTACGGTGAAGAAGGATGCCAGCTATCTGAATGCCAGAAAAGATGAGTTTGAGAAGATCGCTCATGTATATACTCCTTTCGGTAAAAAGCAGGTGGAGGTTTCCGATCTGCAGGCCGGCGATATCGGTGTGTTTACCAAGTTGGCTGTTACTGCGACTTCCGATGCTCTCTGCGATAAGGATTGCCGTGTTGAATTCCCTGCCATTCGCTTCCCGCAGGCAAACTACAGCAAGGCTGTTGTTTCTCAGGCTAAGGGTGATGAGGAAAAGATCGCCCAGGGTATTAACCGTATGATCGAAGAGGATCCCTCTTTGAAGTTTGAAGTAAACCCCGAAACCAAGCAGATGGTGCTTTCCGGTTTTGGCGATCTGCAGCTGGATGTTGTTGTTTCCAAGCTGGCCTCTAAGTTCGGCGTAAAGGTTGATCTGGAAGATGTGAAGGTTCCTTACCGCGAAGCCATCCGCAAAAAGGTTAAGGTGGAGGGTAAGCATAAGAAGCAGTCCGGCGGTCACGGTCAGTATGGCCATGTCTGGATCGAGTTCGAACCGCTCTTTGAGGGTGAGTTTGAGTTTGCCGAGTCTGTTTTCGGCGGCGCGGTACCGAAGAACTTTTTCCCTGCTGTCGAAAAAGGCTTGCGTGAGTCTATTACAAAGGGCGTTTTGGCGGGCTATCCCGTTACAGGCCTGAAGGCTACTTTGCTGGACGGTTCCTACCATCCCGTTGATTCTTCGGAAATGGCCTTTAAGATGGCGGCTTCCATTGCCTTCAAGGAGGGTATGAAGCAGGCAAATCCTGTTTTGCTGGAGCCTGTCGGTACTTTGAAGGTATTGGTTTCCGATGCTTTGATGGGCGATATTATCGGTGATATCAATAAGCGCCGCGGACAGATCCTTTCTATGGATGCCGCAGAGACCAGAGGGTATAAGATCGTTTCCGCTATCGTTCCTATGAGCGAGATGAATTCTTATGCCATGGATCTCAGAAGTATGACCCATGCCCGCGCTTCCTTTGAATTCTCCTTCTTGGAGTATCGCGAGGCTCCCGGTAATATTACCCAAAAGGTAATTGCCGAAAAAGCCGAATAATCAAAGCTTGATCCCCATATAAATGTAGTGTAAATCTGATTAAAAGAGGTTATGCTATGTTTGTATGGTCCGTGAAGTTAAACCGAAATTTGATCTGGGGTTTTTGCGCTTTGATCTGCCTGTCCATCGGCGCAGTTGCGGTTTTTTCGCCGAAGGCTTCCACAGATGTTTTAAAAAACTCTGTCGATACAGCGGCAAAAACCACCGAGCAGCAGGTGACATTGCTCCAATCCTTTGGATATGATGTTGAGCCGCAGCCGATGCTGATCGAAGAGGTCATCATTCCTGCAGAATTCGATGCAAACTATGAAACCTATAATAACTATCAGCAGATAAGTGGTTTTGATCTATCCAAATATAAGGGTACAAGGGCCAAAAAGTATACTTATAAAGTGATAAACTATCCGGATCAGCCTCAAGGTGTTGTTGCAAATCTTTTGGTATATAACGGAAAGGCTATCGGAGGAGATATTTCCTCTACTGCTATAAATGGGTTTGTCCACGGATTTGTAAAGGAATAAGAGGAGCGGCGTCTGCTTTTGCAGGCGCCGCTTTTACTTGACAAATGGATCTGTCTTTGCTTATAATAGCATTGAATTTTTGGGAAGGGAGCCGTTTTATGCGTTTGGATAAGTTTCTTTCGGATACCTTAAACTATACCCGCAGCGAGGTAAAAAAGATGATCGGCTCCGGCCGCGTTGCGGTCAACGGCAAGGTGGTTCGAACCGGAAGCCTTCATGTGGATGGGGATGAGGTCTTGCTGGATGGTGCGTCGGTGGTATATCAGCAATATTTTTACATTATGTTGCATAAACCGCAAGGGTATATCTGCGCCAACCGCGACAGTTCCAATAAGACGGTATTTGATCTGCTGCCCAAGGAGTACCAAAAGAAGGATCTCTTCGTATGCGGGCGGCTGGATAAGGATACGACCGGCCTTGTGTTGATCACCAATAACGGCCCTTTGGCTCATCGCTTGCTTGCGCCCAAAAAGGAGATTTTTAAGGAATATGTTGTTGGTTTGCGGGATGCGGTATCGGCAGAAGATATTGAGGCGCTGAAGAATGGAATCACTCTTCGCGACGGTCTCCATTGCAAGCCTGCGTATTTTGAACCGACAGGGGAGAGGCAGGGCATTATTCGTATTTCCGAGGGGAAATATCATCAGATCAAGCGGATGTTCGGAGCGCTTGGAAATGAGGTCATCCGTCTCCATCGTTCCGGAATTCACGGCTTGACCTTGGACGAGAATTTAGAGTGCGGCAGCTGTCGATACCTGACGGATGAAGAGGTTCGGGGCCTGGAGGCGGTAGAGTAATATGGGCATATCGACTAAAAATTGCCTCAAAATTATTTGAATACCACCTTGTTTGTGCAAAGTAAACAAAATGTAAACGGTAAATTTGTTTAAAAAAAGTATTTAAATTTAAACTAAATTATGGTATAGTAATCATAAGTAAAATAATGCTTTAATTTCAGGAGGTTTAACGACATGGCAAGCTTGTCATTAAAAGGCATTTACAAAAGATATCCCGGCGGTGTTGTTGCAGTTTCCGATTTCAACCTTGAGATCGAAGACAAGGAGTTTCTCGTACTCGTTGGTCCTTCCGGTTGCGGTAAGTCCACGACTCTGAGAATGATTGCCGGTCTGGAAGAAATCACTGAGGGTGAACTGTTCATCGGCGACAAACTTGTCAATGATGTTGCTCCTAAGGACAGAGACATCGCAATGGTATTCCAGAACTATGCTCTGTATCCCCATATGACCTGTTTCGACAACATGGCTTTTGGTCTGAAGCTGAGAAAAACCCCCAAGGAAGAGATCAAGAGACGCGTTGAAGAGGCCGCTAAGATTCTGGACATCAGCCACCTGCTGGACAGAAAGCCCAAGGCTTTGTCCGGTGGTCAGCGTCAGCGTGTTGCTTTGGGTCGTGCGATCGTTCGTGTGCCTAAGGTATTCCTGCTCGACGAGCCTCTCTCCAACCTGGATGCTAAGCTGCGTGCTCAGATGAGAACCGAGCTTTCTAAGATCCATCACAACCTGAAGACCACCTTTATCTACGTTACCCATGACCAGACCGAGGCTATGACCATGGCTACCCGTATCGTAGTTATGAAAGACGGTCTGATTCAGCAGGTAGATACTCCTCAGAATCTGTATCTCTATCCCTGCAATATGTTTGTTGCAGGCTTTATCGGTTCTCCCCAGATGAACTTTGTTAAGGTTCAGCTGGTCGAGAAGAGCGACGGCTACTATGTTGAGTTCGCTGAGAACTCCTTGAAGCTGCCTGCCGAGAAGGTAAACGATGCTGTGAAGGAGAAGGTTGGCGAGACCTTGATCCTCGGCATTCGTCCCGAGCATGTTCATGATGAGGCTGAGCATCTGGCAAGAATTCCCCAGTATGTGATCACCTCCACTGTTGAAGTTGCAGAGAAGATGGGTTCCGAAACCTATCTGTATCTGGATGTGGAAGGCAGCAAGTTTACTGCCCGTGTATCTCCCAAGTCCACCGCTGTTGCTGATGATATCATCAAAGTGGCTCTGGATCTGGAGTATTGCCACCTCTTTGACTCTGAAACCGAGCGTACCTTGGTGAACTGATTATTGTATTTAAGCGCCCCGCTGATGCGGGGCGCTTTTTCTTTATCTATTTTGAACAAAGGATTTTCGGGCGTTTTTTAAGTAAAATACCCGATTTTGGGTACATTTCGAAAATACTTGTGCAAAGTTAACAAATTTTTTTACAAAAAACTGTTGAAAAAGATACGGAAATGTTGTAAAATCATAATTGGCATTATAGTCAAAATGTATAGGAGGAAAATTGGGTATGTCCAATCGTTTTTTTCAAAGCATTGTTTATCAGTTGAAGGATAGCATTGACCGAACAGTCGGTGTTATTGATGAGAATGGTACCGTGATTTCCTGCAGTGATCTGATCAAGATCGGCGAGGTGCATGAAAATGTGATCTCGTCTATTTCCGCAACGATGGAAAGTATTGTTGAAGGCGGTTATACTTATAAACCTTTGAACTCCCGCTCCGGTTTGGAGTATGTTGCTTTTGTGGAAGGTACCGATGAGATGGCGGCCCGCTATATTAATCTGATTACCATTACTTTGACCAATATTAAGCAATACTATGATGAGAAATTCGATAAGAACAACTTTGTGAAGAATGTGATCCTGGATAACATTCTGCCCGGTGATATCTATATTAAGGCCAAGGAACTTCGCTTTGAGGTGGAGGCTTATCGTGTTGTGATCCTGATTCGCCTTTCCGATAAGAGCGATGTTTCTGCTTATGATATTTTGCAGAATCTGTTTCCCGATCGCCAGAAGGATTTTATTATCAACATCAACGAGACCGATCTGGTCTTGGTGAAGGAAGTAAAGAACTTTAATGATAACAAGGATCTGGAGAAGCTGGCCAAGAGCATTATTGATATTGTTAGCAGTGATCTTTATATCAAATCCTATGTCGGCATCGGTACCATTGTGGATAACCTGAAGGATCTGCCGCGCTCCTTTAATGAGGCGCAGATCGCTCTGGAGGTTGGCAAGGTCTTTGATACGGAGAAGTTTATTATGACCTATGATAATCTCGGGATCGGCCGCTTGATCTATCAGCTGCCTACCACTCTTTGCGAGATGTTCCTTTCCGAGGTCTTCAAGAAGGGATCAATTGAGTCTTTGGACTATGAGACCCTCTTTACCATTCAAAAGTTCTTTGAGAATAATCTGAATGTATCGGAAACCTCCCGTAAATTGTTTGTTCATCGGAATACCCTTGTATATCGTTTGGAAAAAATTCGTAAATTGACCGGTCTGGATCTGCGTAGATTTGATCACGCAATCGTGTTTAAAGTGGCCTTGATGGTCAAGAAGTATCTGACTGCAAATCCGACCAAGTTCTAATGAAAGGACTTTTATGATTTTATTTGATGATGTTTATAAGAGCTATTCCAACGGCACCAATGCCTTAAACGGAGTATCTTTTAAGATCGAAGACGGCGAATTTGCCTTTATTATCGGTCCCAGCGGTGCCGGAAAAAGCACCGTCATCAAACTTTTGATGCATGAAGAAGTGCCCAGCGGCGGTACCGTTTTGGTCGGTGATTATGATATTAAAAAAATGCGCCAATCCAAGGTGCCGATGCTTCGGCGCAGTATGGGCGTTGTATTTCAGGATTTTCGCCTCATCGATAATCTTACGGTATTTGATAATGTTGCCTTCGCGATGCGCGCAATCGGTTGTTCCCAGCGTACCATCCGTCGGAGAGTTCCTTATGTTTTAGGTGTTGTAGGATTGGGGCATAAGGCCAAGAATTATCCCAATGAACTCTCGGGCGGCGAACAGCAGAGAGTGGCCATGGCGCGCGCTTTGGTGAATAATCCCAAGCTGATCATTGCCGATGAGCCTACCGGAAATGTGGACCCCAATATGGCGCGGGAGATCATGGAGCTTTTAAACCAGATCAACCAAACCGGTACAACTGTTATTGTTGTTACCCATGATAATACCCTTGTAAATGAATTCAATAAACGCGTGATCCATATTGAAAAAGGGCGCGTTGTCAGCGATCAGGTGGGCGGATATTACGCCGAGAGCAAATAGGGAGGGGGTTATTATGTATTTTTTGCAATCTGCTTTTAAAAGTATTCGAAAAAACTATTTAATGACCTTTGCTTCCATCTTTGTTTTGGTGGCCTGTATGCTGATCATCGGCTCGGCCTATCTTTGCTCCGCCAATATCGGTGCTTTGATGGACGATCTTGGTGAGAATAACGAGATCGTCGCCTATGTGGATGAGAAATTGGATGAGAGCCTTCTTTCGGAGCTTCAGGATCAGCTGGAGTCGATTCAGTATGTAGATTCTGTTGAGTTTATCGGCAAAGACAAGGCTTTGGAGGAATATCAGGAGCAGTTTGGTGAAGAAGGTTCCTATCTCTCTTGGTTTTATGGGGATGAAAATCCTTTGCGGGATGAATTCCGGATCCATGTGGAAGAGCGGCATCTCAGCGAGTTTGAAGCCATCTCCCAAGAAGTTTCCTCTATTGAAGGGATCGCCAATATTTCCGATTCTCAGGATGTTGTGAATATGTTACTTTCTTTACAGAAGGTGATGGACATTCTGGGATTTTGGATCATGCTGATTCTGGCGTTGGTTTCTTGGTTTATTGTATATAATACCATTAAGCTTGCGATGTATAACCGTCGCCATGAGATCAATATTATGAAATATGTCGGTGCAACTAATGGCTTTATCCGCACCCCCTTTATTCTGGAAGGCATCATAATCGGTCTTTGTGCGGCGGCAGTTTCCTTTGCCTTGCAATGGATCATTTATGTTTATTTGCTGCAGCCCCTGGTTGCAGATCTTCAGTTTATCAATACATTGCCTTTTGCCGCCCTTTCTCCGGTGATCATCGCTTATTTCGGTGGGATCGGTCTTTTGGTTGGATTGATCGGCAGTGCATTCTCCATTAATAAGTATTTAAAGGTATAGGTGAATTTATGAGAAGATGGCGATCAATTATTGCCTTATTAATTGTGGCCCTGCTGATTCTCGGTATGCTCACCACCATTGTTTTCGGTTTTAAGACCTACGGTGCATCGGATGTTTCCGATATGCAGGGTGAATTAGATGCGCTAATTGAGAAGCGCGAAAAACTGGAAAAAGAATTAGCAACCATTTCCAATAAAAAAGATGCCGCTCTGGAGCAAAAAGAGATCATTGATCAGCAGATCATGGATCTCAATACCGAGGCGGAGCTTTTGGAAGATATGGTGGATACCTTATCCGGGGAATTGGAAGAAAGCGAAGCGGCCCTGGAGGCAGCAGAGGATGTTTTGGATGAGAATACCGAGCTTGCAAAAGCCCGTATTCGCGCTATGTATGAATTGGGCAGTACCTCTTATCTGAATATTCTTCTCGGCTCCGGTTCTTTGCACGATTTTATTACCCGTTTTGAATTGGTAAAGCAGATGGCGGCATATGATCAGTCGGTCATTGAGGATCTCAAGACCACCAAAGCCACCATCGAGCAAGAAACCAAGGCCATTGAAGAGAAGAAAATTGCTCAGGAAAACGCTTTGGAGACCTTGGAAAACAATGTATCGACCCTGAAGAAAAAGCAATCCCAAAGCGAAGCGTTGATCGATTCCTTCGATCAAAAAACAGCCGAGAATATCAAGGCTATTCAAGCGGCAGAGGCAGCAGAGGCTGAGTTGCAGGAGGAGATCCGAAGGGCTCTTGCCAATAGCTCCAATGAGACCTTTGTGGGCGGTCAGTTCCTTTGGCCTGTGCAGGGATACTATACCATTACCAGTCCCTTTGGCTATCGGACTCATCCTACTACCGGCGTTTATAAACTGCATACCGGTGTAGATATTGCAGGCAGTAAGATCAGCGGTAAGCCCATCCTTGCGGCCAATAGCGGAACTGTGATCAAGGCGGGGTATAACCGCGGCTACGGCAACTATGTTGTGATCGATCACGGCGGTGGATACAGCACCCTTTACGGCCACGCCAGCAAGCTGGCGGTTTCGGCCGGTCAGTCCATCTCCCGCGGAGATACTATCGCTTATGTTGGTACAACCGGTTATTCCACCGGCTATCATCTTCATTTCGAGATCATCGAAAACGGTGAATATAAGGATCCGTTGTCATTTTTCGATATCAACTTTAATTTTGCTTAACAGGCAGGTGTTTGTATGAAGAGAAAGGTTGAACTTGGTACGGTTCTGTTCTTTATTGTTGCAACCGTTCTGGTCAGCTGTATTGCGACCTATATGTATATGGCTCATATGGTTGAGCGTACAACCGGTAAAAGCGAGATGTTTGAAAAACTGACCCGTGTTTATCAGGTCGTCAATAACCGATATGTGGGCAACTATGATGAGGATGCCGCTATGGATACCTTGCTGACCGGATATATCGACGGTGTGGATAAATACGGTGTTTATCTCAATAAGTCTTCTTATATGGAGTTTAAAAACTCCCTGGACGGAAAGACCTCTGGCATCGGCATTGCAGTTAAATATGTGGCTTCAACCGGTTATCTGAAGGTGACCCGCGTTCGCGCCGCTTCGCCTGCGGAATCCGCAGGTCTTTTGGCGGGAGATGTTATCAGTAAGATCGACGGAAACGATGTTTCCCAGATGAGCTATACTGATGCCACCAATCGCTTGAAGGCCAACATCGGCACCGAGTTGAAGTTAACTGTTTTGCGCGGGGACCAGTCGTTGCCTGTTTCGGTATCGGTTCAGCAATATACCGAGGCAACGGTGACCTACCGCCTGATGGTCTCCAATGTGGGCTATATTGCTATCAGCGCCTTTGATACCAATACAGTAGATGATTTTATTGCCGCATATGAAGAACTTGCAAGCAAGGGTGTTACCAGGTATATTTTTGATGTTCGGAATAATACCGGCGGTGCGCTCACTGCGGTAACAGGAGTTCTGGATTATTTGTTGCCCGAAGGAACCTTGTGTACCGTTCGGGATAAAAACGGGGATGAGGAAGTCTATTCCTCCAACGCCGAATGCAAGACCGCTGATTTTGTTGTTTTGATCAATGGGGAAACCTATAGCGGCGGTGAGTTGTTTGCAGCGGCCATCCGTGATTATGAATACGGAACCCTGATCGGTTCTACCACCTTTGGCAAGGGGATGGCGCAGGATGTAATCCCTCTGGGGGATGAAACTGCCGTTTATCTTTCTACCCATCTCTATTATCCGCCCAATGCCATCAATTTTGATGGGGTTGGTGTTGCCCCCGATCTTGAGGTATTGCTGACCGCTGATCAGCAGGACCGTTTTTATGAATTGAGCTATGCGGATGATCCCCAGCTGCAGGCGGCCATGGCCCAGCTTGGCGCTGCTTAATGAAATAGAAAAGGCGGAGTCTTAAGACTCCGCTTTTTTGCTGTTTTTAAAGAGCTTTTTCCAAGGTACTACATAAGCGATCAGGTACATGGGGATCGCAAGCCCTATAGCACCGAAAAGATCCAGAATGGAGTGTTGCTTCACGAATACCGTGGATAAACAAATGGATACCGTCAGTACGGTTACAAATACGATGATCCAAGGATGCTTTTTGCACCATTTATTCTTCCATAGAGCGATATTCATACCAATGGAATTAAAGCAATGAATGCTCGGGAAAACATCATGGGGAGTATCGCCCGCCTGGAGATACCGAATGGCTTCAATGAGAAAATTATTTCGGCCAAGGGTTTCATAATCCACCCGTAAGGTCTGGTAATTTGGAAAAACCGTATAGATGATCAGGCAGATGGTCATTCCTGTATAGAGAAACGTACACATACGAATGAAATCCTCCCGATTATTAAAGAGAAGGAAAACATAGCCGAGAGCAATATAAGCAAACCACAGGAAATAGGGGATGACAAACAGCTCGTTGAAGGGGATCAGATCATCCAGCCCGCAATAGATCTCGGTGATATTGGGGCGCGTTGGGGTGTATTCATTGAGCCATAAAAACCAAGGAAGATAAAAGGCGAAATAAATCACCAGGATCGCATGGGGGTAATCTGTTTTTAGTTTTCGCAACAGTTTTAACATAAATCACCTTAATTAAACTTATAGATTTTTTGGATTACGCGATAACCGGCCACTGTTATCTTGCGGATCACTTTATTTTTATAAGCAAACAAACCGGCCAGGGAACGGTAGCGCAGATGCGCATAATGCTGAGGAAACTCTTCCTTCAGCTCCCGCCAATAGTTCATCAGCTTTTCAATGGCGGCATCGGAACCGTCCAGTGTCAGCAGGGAGGCGGCGATCAATACCATAATGCTGGCGTAATTGATCATATAGCGGTAAAGTTTGGGTTCTTTTTCGCGGATCGCTTCAAGGTCATGCTTTCTCAAGAGGAGTTTGGAGACCAAAATCTGCTGATCCACCCGCTTGATCATATTGGCTTCATTGACTGACTGATCGGCGCGGCCGATGAAATAGCGGTAAAAATCAACATCCGAATAGTAGATGCTTTTTACCAAGGGCAACGGGGAATAGAGAAAGACATTATCGACATAGAAGGTATGCAACGGGATCTGAAGATCCGATCGGCGAACAATTTCGGTGCGGTAAAACACTGCGTGCATGATCATATAGCGGGTAATATCAAAGGGGCCGCATTCCGACCAAGTGAATTTTTTATGGCGGGGAAGGATGCCGCGATAATGGACGGTATGATTGCTTCTCTGCTCGTGCTCGTATACATAGTTGCAGACGATTAGATCCAGAAGGTCGTTATTTTGCTGAAATCCTTCGATGATCTCAAGGATCTTTTGCAGGGCATCGGGATCCGCCCAGTCGTCGGAATCCACTACTTTATAATAAAGCCCTTCCGCTTCCTTGAGGCCTGCCATAATACCGGAGCCATGCCCGCCGTTTTCCTTATGTACCACTTTGATGATATCGGGATACTTTGCCTTATATTCATCGGCAATGGCGCCGGTTTGATCGGTAGAGCCGTCGTTGATCAGTATGATCTCCACCTTATTACCGCCGGTCAGAAGGGAATCCACACAGCGGTGCATATAACTCTCGCTGTTGTAACAAGGAACAGCGAATGAAATCAGTTTCATACAAATTCTCCTTATAAAATAGACTTCATATGCTTTTGTTATCTTATCATAATTCGGTTATAAAATCAAGATTTCCCGAAGAGATCGTTGATTAATTTTTCTTTAAGATGTTCGGTGGCGCCGAAGTCTGTGCCATTGGCATATTCCCGCTCGACCTGCATATGAAGTTCTCGGGCAGCATTGAGGCTTTCACAGGCAAGATCCAGAAGCTCCTTCATCAGGCGTTTGATGAAGGAAAGCTTATTCTTATTCTCCTCGATATATTCTTTTGAAAAATAGCTCTGAAGAGTGATTTTTCGGGTGATCTGCTCCTCGGTTAAATCAACGGGGAACAGACCGTCTTTGGTAACGATGGATAAATGAGCCTCAGGAATAATGAGATGGTGCAGGATCTCTTTTCCCAGGAGCGGATGCGCACCGATCATATGATCCACGCCGTTTTCCGTAAGCTTTCGGTGCAGATAGACCAACAGTACATGGCCGCACATCCATCGGTCTTCCAATAGAATAATACGATCTCCCAATTGATATATGGTATCGGTTAGGGTGATTCGTCCGTCGGGCGATATGGCGGAAAGAAAACGGTGGGTAATATTGGCTTTTTGGGGTCTCTTTTCCCAAAGAGCAAACTGTTTTAATATCCGTTCTCCGGCGGCAGATAGCTTATCTTGGTTGAGATGATACATAAGCGGCCGAAAGGTGCTGTTATAAATACTTTTGACTCCGTGCAACAAGGAATAACAGCTTTTATAGATTTCTGCTTTTTTCTCGCACAACTCAATGATTGTTTTTTTGTTCATTTTTGATGGTTCCCAGCCTTCACCGAGATCAATAATATTGCCGCCGATTCCGGCGAATTTCGGTTCGAAGCTATGAGGGGCGGTAGCATCAAATATAACGGCATTTTGATCGGGCAATACTACCGCATCTAAGCTTGCAGGGTCACCGGAACAGTAGATCAATTCAGAATTTTTTGCCTTGGACGCGATTCGTTTGAGAAGGGTACTTTTACCGCTCCCGGGGCCGCCTTTTATGTAATAGATCCGTTTATTTTTTTCATCGGTCAGAGTATCAAAAAATGAAATAAATCCATCACCGCTGTTGGCAGCGCAAAAGGTCTTGAATTGCATAAAATCACCTCGGATTATCTTATGTTTTTTCTGCGGTTTGGTTCGCATAAGATAAGAAAATTATGGAGATAATGGGAGTGAAATATGATGTAGGAGGTCCTTATGCAAAATCGGGTTGTGATCAGCGGGGTAGATACCTCAAAATTGCCGATTCTATCGAATGATGAGAAGAATGAATTATTGAGAAGAATCAAGGCGGGTGATAAGGCGGCAAAGGAAAAATTTGTGGAAGGAAATCTTCGGTTGGTGCTTTCCATTGTGCAACGCTTTGCGGGGCGGGATGAATGTATGGACGATCTCTTTCAGGTCGGTTGCATCGGTTTGATCAAAAGTATTGATAATTTTGATCTGAGCCTGGGGCTTCGGTTCAGCACCTATGGAGTGCCGATGATTTTGGGAGAGATCCGACGCTATTTAAGGGATAATAATATGGTGCGCGTCTCCCGCGCAACAAGGGATCTGGCTTATAGGGCGCTTTCTGCCAAGGAGCGTCTTGCCAATCAAAAAAACAGAGAGCCGACGGTTGATGAAATTGCTAAGGAGGTCGGGGTACGCAAGGAAGAGATCGTGATGGCTTTGGATGCCATTGTGGATCCCATTTCGCTGTTTGAACCGGTGTATTCCGATGGGAATGATGCTATCTATGTTATGGATCAGGTCAGCGATAACCGAGGCGGGGATGACTGGATCGATGAGCTTCTCATTAAAGATACCATCCGAAAGCTTCCCGAGCGGGAAAAGAATATCATTGAACTTCGTTTCTTAGAGGGAAAAACGCAAATGGAGGTAGCCGAGGAGGTGGGGATCTCCCAGGCGCAGGTTTCCCGCCTGGAGAAGGGTGCTATCGAGCGGATCAAGAGTCAGTTGTAACCGTCTTTCGGAATTCTCATAAATTGTAAAGAGCGGGAAGCCCGCATTATGGGAGGCGTTATCATGTTGCTGAAGGTTTTGGATCGGGATCGTGTGAAAATACTGATGGAGGATCAGGATGTTGATTTTTATGATCTTCCCTTTGAAAAACTGGATTATGATGATCCGATATCCAAAGCATTTCTGTATGATCTGATCCAAAAAACCTATGATCAGACCGGTGTGAATTTTATGGACAGTTGCCTGATGATCGAGGTGATTCCCGGCGTTTCCCGCAGTTACTATGTTTTGCTGACCCGAATGAAAAGCGATGGGACGGAAAAAGTGGCATTTGATAAGGCGGATCGCGCAGAATTGGAAATGTATCTTTTTCGATTGGAGCATGGAAAGGATGTTTTGAAATTCTTTCAACAGCTGAAGGAGCATCCGCCCGAGAGAAGCGAATTGTATTATTACCGAAATAGGTATTATGCAGCGTTGTCCTTTTCTCCGCATACCGTTGATTCCAATGGTTTTTCAGATGCTCTTGCGCATCTTTCCGAATATGGGGAGCGGTGCTGTTTCCATTATGTGAATGAGTCTGTTTTGAGGGAATGGGGAGAGCGGTTATCGGGGCCTGATGCCTACAGTCTTTTAACAAAATAACTGCAAGAAAAAAGTCGGAGGCATTTTTTTATGTTTCCGACTTTTAAAAATGGGGCGAAAATATTGACAAAAACCGTATTTATGTTATTATTATATAATAAATATCTATATAATGGAGTAGTATGAAATGTCCGTGAAAAGTATGACCGGTTTCGGGCGCGGAAGTGGTACCTTCGGCGGTCTGGATTTTACAATTGATATCAAATCGGTGAACCATCGGTTCTTTGATTTTTCGGCAAGGATCTATAAAGACTATGCCTTTTTGGAGGAGCCTATCAAAAAGCGGATCGCCGAATCGGTGACCCGCGGTAAGGTGGATGTTTATTTCCATACCGAGAAATCCTTGGAGAGCGCCGAGCTGACCGCTTCGGTGGATCAGTCCTTAGTGAAGGCTTATCTGGACGCTGCCGAGCAGCTGTCTGCCTTGGGGGTTCAGAATGATCTCGGCGCTTCGCGACTTTTGACTCTGCCGGATGTTTTAACCATCCGCCAGCCGGAGGTCTCCGATGAAGAGATCACCGCCGCTGTTCTTTCCGCAGTAGACGATGCCTTGAAGGCTTTTGTTGAGATGCGGGAGATCGAGGGCGAGAAGCTGAAGAAAGATCTTTTAAATAATTTGGATTTTATCGCTGATGCGGTGGAGAAGGTGGAGCGGCTGGCTCCTGAATCGGTGGACGCTTATCGCTCGCGGCTGGAAGAAAAGATCCGCGAAACGCTGGGCGATCGGAATGTAGATGAAAGCCGCCTTTTGACCGAAGTGGCCATCTTTGCCGATAAAGTTGCGGTGGACGAAGAAACCGTTCGGTTAAGAAGCCATTTATCACAGTTTAAATCTCTGCTGGAGCAGGGCGGCCCTGTCGGCAAGAAATTGGACTTTCTTGTACAGGAGATGAACCGCGAGATCAATACCACCGGTTCTAAGTGCAACAGCATTGAAATTACCAAGATCGTTGTGGATGTTAAATCCTGCATCGAGAAGATCCGTGAGCAGATCCAGAACCTGGAGTAAGGAGGGCTTATGAAACTTATCAATATCGGATTCGGTAATATGGTGAATTCTTCCCGTATTATTTCCATTGTGAGCCCCGACAGCGCACCGATCAAACGAATCATTTTAGAGGCCAAGGAGGCCAGCGTTTTGGTGGATGCTACATACGGGCGTCGCACCCGCGCGGTGATCATTACCGACAGTGATCATGTGATCCTCTCTCCGCTGCAGCCGGAAACGGTTGCCAACCGCCTGACCGATAGCTACGATGAGGAGGAAGGAGAAGACGATGAGTAAAGGAAAACTGATCATCATCTCCGGCCCCAGCGGCGCAGGAAAGGGAACAGTTCTTGCTGAGGTGTTCCGCCGCAATTCCAACCTGATCTATTCGGTTTCTGCCACCACCCGTCAGCCGAGGCCCGGTGAGCAGAACGGTGTGGAATACTTTTTTGTTACCAAAGAAATGTTTGAGCATAAGATCCATAACGGAGAGATGCTGGAATATGCCGTTTATTGCGATAACTACTACGGCACGCCCATGGATTTTGTGGAAGAACAGCGAATGCAGGGCAAGGATGTTGTTTTGGAGATCGAGCCCTGCGGCGCGGAGCAGGTGATGGGCAGATGCCCCGATGCAGTATCGGTGTTCATTCTGCCGCCCAGCATCGAGGAATTGGAACGGCGCCTTTCGGGGCGCGGAACCGAGGAGCCCGATGTGATCGCCGCCCGCATTGCCAAAGCCAAAGATGAGATTGAAAAAGCAGATCGGTATCAATTTCAGGTCATCAATGATGATGTGGAGACCGCTGCTTTGAAAATAGACCAAATTATCAGAAAATAAAAGGAGAATTTATTATGCTTTATCCCGCAGTATCTGAACTTGAAAACAAATCCAGCAGCCGCTATGCACTGGTCATTATGACCGCAAAGCGCGCCCGCCAGATTTCCGAGCAGGCCAACGCCCAGGAGATCGATCTGCCCCATAAGCCTGTGAAGATGGCCATCATGGACATCGCCGCCGGCAAGGTAACGGTGAAGGAAGCAAAAGAAACCGAGGCTGTTGAAGAATAATTATGGCTCGTATTTGTCGGGTCGCGATCGATCAGATCGTTGAAAAAATAGATCGGGACTATGACTATCTTCTCAGCGGCGCTCTTGCGGAAGCGGTTCAGCCCGGGATGCGGGTGTTGGTACCGTTCGGCAAAGCCAATATGATGAAGAAGGCTATGGTTTTAGAGGTGTTTGACGGAGAGGTAGACGGTACTCTTAAAGAGGTGATCCGTTTGCTGGACCGCGCACCGATGCTGGATACGGTCCGCTTAAAGCTTGCCGACTGGATGTCGAAGCAGTATTTTGTGACCCGCTATCAGGCGATCCGTTGTATGATCCCTCGCGGCTTGGACTATAAGGTGAATGAGATCTTCGCTCTTCACCCTGCACTTTCGGAATATCCTCCGGAATACGAAAAGCTGATCCTTCATATGCGCGCTGTCGGGAAGCCGATCCGCCGCAGTGATTTCCCCTCTTCGCTGAAGCCCCTTTGTCTGGCGGCCTATCGGGACGGTGTTTTGGTAGAGGAAGTAACCTCGGTGCGAAACATCGGGGATCTGAAAGAAAAAATGATCCGATGCACTCTCTCGGCAGAGGAATTGGAGCAATACCTTTCGGAACTGGATCATCGCTTTGAAAAGCAACGGGATCTCTTGGCGCTTTTTTTGGAAGAAACGGTTTTATCTGCCAAGGATGCTCTGTATTATTCCGGTTGCGGACCTTCAACGGTGAAGACCTTGACCAAGAAAGGCTTGATCGAGGTTTACAATGAAGGGCGGGAGCGTACCCCTTATGAGCATATGGAGCGTGATCTTCAAAGGCAGGAACTTCATCTGCAAGAAGAACAGCAAGAGGCGTATGCGGCGGTTTCCTCTTCCTTTGATCAGGAAGGAACCCATCTTCTTTACGGGGTGACCGGAAGCGGAAAGACACATGTTTTTATGAAGCTGATGGACGATCTGACTGCCCGCGGAAAATCGGTTTTAATGCTGGTTCCGGAAATTGCGCTGACTCCGCAAATGCTCAGCCGCTTTTATCTGCGATACGGCAATTGCGTTTCGGTTTTGCATAGCGGCCTATCCATCGGCGAGAAGGCAGATGAATGGAAAAAGATCCACCGTGGGGATGCCACCGTGGTTGTCGGTACCCGGAGTGCGATCTTTGCGCCTATGAAAAACCTTGGGCTGATCATTATGGATGAGGAGCATGAGTCCACTTATAAGTCGGAAACCTCGCCCCGATTTCATGCCCGTGATATTGCCCGCTTTTTATCCTATCACCATCAGATTCCCCTGCTTCTGGCTTCGGCAACGCCTTCCTTAGAAAGCTATTACCAAGCCGAGCGAGGAAATTATTCCCTTCACACTATGGAAAAACGGTATAATAATGCCGCTTTGCCGGAAGTGACCCTGGTGGATATGCGGGAGCAGATGATGGCGGAAGGGACCAAGCTGTTCAGCGAAACCTTGGTTGAGGCGCTGAAGGGCACTTTAGAGCATAAAGAACAGGCAATTCTGTTTTTAAATCGGCGGGGAATGCATTCGGTGGTAGGCTGCTCTTCCTGCGGCGCCATCGCGAAATGCCCCTCCTGCCAGATATCCTTGACCTATCATAAGGCCAATAATCGGCTGATGTGCCACTATTGCGGCTATAATATCAAGCGATTCTATGAATGCCCCGAATGCAAAGGAAAGCAGATCAAAATGCTTGGTCTCGGTACCCAATATGTGGAAGACGAGTTGAACCAACTGTTTCCCGATGCTCGCGTTTTGCGGATGGATATGGATACCATTGATTCCTATCTTTCTTACGGGGAGCGGCTGGACGCCTTTCGCAAGGGTGAATACGATATCGTTTTGGGAACCCAGATGGTTGCTAAGGGGTTGGATTTTCCAAATGTGACCTTGGTTGGCGTTCTGCAGGCGGATATGTCCCTTTATATCGACGATTTTCGCGCCAATGAGCGTACCTTTAATCTGCTGACGCAGGTTTGCGGGCGTTCAGGCAGAAGCGGAAAGGCAGGGCGGGCCATTATTCAGACCTATTGCCCCGATCATCAAGTGATCGCCCTATCGAAGGAGCAGAATTACCTGCAATTTTATAAACAGGAAATTGCTTTCCGTAAATTGGCGGGGTATCCGCCCTTCTGCGATATTCTGATGGTTTCTGCCGAGGGCTTTTCCTCCAAGGCGGTCTATGATGGGATCTTCGGGATCTACCAATACATTCAGCGAGCAAGCCTTGGCGATTATAATGATATTCCTCTGCGTTTGCTGACGCCGGTGATCCCCCGTATCGGGATGATCCGCGGGCGCCATCGGATGCAGATGATGGTAAAATGCAAAAACTCTGCCCGCCTGCGCGCGCTGATTCGGGAATGCCGCGCATTGGAACTGCCCGCAGGGGTGCAGATGCTTTATAACATAAATCCCATTCAGTATTTTTGAGGTGAACAAATGGCACTTAGAAATGTTGTGAAAAACGACATGGAGTTTTTAGGAAAAAAATCCCGACCGGTAACAAACTTTGATGAAAAGCTTGCAACCTTGGTGGAGGATATGAGAGAGACCCTTCGCAAGGAAGCGGGAGCAGGCCTTGCCGCTCCGCAGGTTGGGGTTTTACGCCGCCTGTTTATCGCTGATATTCACGGCGACGGTTCGGAGTATAAAGAGTTTATTAATCCTGAGATCCTTTCCGCGACCGGAAAGAATGATCGTTATTATGAAGGATGCCTATCCTTTCCGGGAAGAACCTTCCGTATTGTGCGCGCCAATAAAGTAAAGGTGCGGGCGCAGAATGTGAAGGGGGAGACCTTTGAGTTTTCTGCGGACGATTTTCTCGCCCGTTGCCTGCTTCATGAATATGATCACCTTGAGGGAATTACCATCCCGCTGATCGGAGAAGAGGTCTTTGGCGATGAGTGATCTTCGTGTTCTATTTATGGGGACGCCTGATTTTGCTTTGGTCTCCTGCAAGGCGGTCTATGAGCATTTTGATTTGGCGGGCGTTGTTACCCAGCCGGACCGCCCCAAGGGCCGCGGCGGAAAGATGGCGGCGCCTCCCGTAAAGGAATTTGCTTTAGGGCATAATATTCCATGCTGGCAACCGACTGTTTTGAAGGACGGCAGTTTTCAGACAGTTCTTGACGAGGCGAAGCCGGATATCATTGTTGTGGCGGCATACGGGCGGATCTTACCCACCTATATTCTCAATTATCCCCGCTACGGTTGTATCAATGTGCATGGCTCCTTGCTACCTAAATACCGCGGTGCCGCGCCCATTCAGCGTGCGGTGATCAACGGAGAAAAGGAGACAGGCGTTACCATTATGAGGATGGCCGAAGGGATGGATACAGGCGATATGATCCTTTGCAGATCCACTCCTATTTCCGAAAAGGATACGGCCGGAACTTTATTTGATCGCCTGGCTTTGATCGGCGCCGAAGCATTGATCGATGCGATCAATAAGATCGTTGCGGGTACGGCGGTCTATACCCCTCAAGACGATGCTCTTGCCACCCATGCGCCGATGATCGAAAAATCGGAAGGTGCTCTTGATTTCAATAGACCCGCTCACGAATTGAAGAATTTGATTATGGGCTTGAATCCCGCTCCCGGTGCTTTTGTGGAGATCGATGATTATCGGATCAAGATCCATGAGGCGGTTTTGGGCGGAAAGACCAATGGAGCGGTTGGCAGTATTGTTTGTGTTTCCGCCGAAGGGATCGGAATTGCCTGCGGCGACGGAAATACCTTGATTTTGACAACGGTGCAAAAACAAGGTAAAAACAAAACGGACGCATATTCTTATGCCTGCGGTGCTAAACTTGCGGTAGGAGAATTTTTAAAATAAGGAGAGTTATGGATGCTCTTTAACAGTTATTATATCGGCATCTATGCGATGCTTCCGGTGCTTTTGATCAGTTTGTTTGTTCAAACGCGCCTGCAATCAACCTATTCAAAGTATTCAAAAATTGAAAACGGACGCCGAATGACCGGCGCACAGATGGCAGAGATGATTCTGCGGGGCGCGGGGATCCATGATGTGAGCGTTGTTTGCATCGGCGGAAATCTTTCGGATCATTATAATCCCGCTAAAAAGGTGGTCAGCCTTTCTTCGGCGGTATACAACGGAACCAGCATTGCATCGATCGGTATCGCCGCCCATGAATGCGGCCATGCCATTCAGCATCAGGTTGGCTATTTCCCGATCCGAGTGCGCAGTGCGGTGGTCGGAATCACCAATTTCAGTTCTAAGCTTTTATATGTGATCGTGCTTCTCAGCTTCATTTTTTCGGGGCCGATGAGTACCGCGTTGTTTAATGTTGCCATCCTGTGCTATGCAGTACTGTTCTTCTTTCAATTGATCACTCTGCCGGTGGAATTCAATGCTTCAGCCCGCGCTGTTGCTCAGATCGAGGGCGCAGGTTATGATTTTGAGGATGTACGCGGAGTGAAAAAGGTTTTGAGTGCGGCGGCGATGACTTATGTGGCTGCGGCGATTACCGCCTTATGGCAACTGATCATTATGATCAGCCGTCGGAGAAACCGATGAATGTAGATGCAAGAAAAATTGCATATCAATTGCTGGAGGACTGGGAAACCAATCAAACCTTTCCCAATCTGGCGCTAAAAAAAGCTTTGCGTGAGGTTTTCGATGAACGGGATCGTCGGTTTATCACCGCGTTGGTCTACGGAGTTGTGGAACGCAGGATCACGCTGGATCACTTTTTGAATCAATGTCTGGATCAGCCGAAGATCAAGCCTTCGGTGCGATGCCTTTTGCGGATGGGCCTTTATCAGATGTTTTATATGGACATCCCCGCCTCCGCCGCCTGCAACACTTCGGTGGAACTGATCAAAAAAAGAGGCCTTGCTTCTTTTAGTGGTTTGGTTAATGCGGTCTTACGGTGTTGCGATCGGGAACGGGAAACGCTTCTTGCTTTGAAAAAAGCGGATTTTTCGGTTCGCTATTCCATCGATCCCCAATTAGTGGATCTGCTCTTAGAACAGTATGGAAAGCAAACTTTTATTGAGATGATGGAAGGGATCCGAACACCGGATACGGCAATGTATCTGTTTCATAACCCGAAGCGGGGAAGTGCAGAGGCGTTTTTGAGCAAAATGGCTGAGGAAGGGCTTTTGATTACCGGAACCGAATTGCCTCACCTTTATAAATGCGAGCGCGGTTTTTCCCCGGAAAACTCCCCGAGTTATCGGGAGGGCTGGTATCATATTGTTGGCCCCCATTCAGCGGAGGCGGCCTTGCTGATGCCCAAGGGTGCGGAGAGTATTTTGGACCTCTGCGCCGCGCCCGGCGGAAAAACCTTTATTCTGGCGGCGCTGAGCGATGGAATTATACATTCTTTTGATCTGCATGCCCATAAGGTTCAATTGCTGAAAAAAGAGGCGGCGCGGTTGGGTCATACCAATGTGGTACCGCAGCAGAATGATGGCACAATTCAAATTGCGGAGCGCATTGGATCGACAGATTTTGTATTGTGCGATGTGCCTTGCAGCGGGCTTGGAATGATGTCCAAAAAGCCGGATATCAAATATAAGACCTATCAAAGTGATGATTTCACTACCGTTCAGTATTCCATTCTGCAAAACGGTGCTTCTTATTTGAAGAGCGGTGGGCGGTTGGTTTATTCCACCTGCACCGTTGACCGCCGCGAGAATGAACTGCTCATTGAACGGTTTTTAAAAGAAAACCCGCATTTTTCCAAAGACGCCTCTGTATTGCACAAAGGTGAAAAGCTTTATTTGCCCGGGCAAGGCGGCGATGGATTCTATATTGCGGTTTTAAAAAAGGATTAAGTTATTGAAACAAGATTTAAAATCTTTGACAATTGAAGAGTTGACTGCATACATAAAAGAACTTGGTCAACCGGCCTTTCGCGGCAAGCAGATCTTTCAATGGCTCCATCGGGGCGCAGAGCGCTTTGAGGAGATGACGAATCTGCCTAAGAGTTTGCAGGCAACTTTGGAAGATAAGGCTACCATTACGACCTTGCGGATCTATAAGCGGTTTGATTCCGAATTGGACGATACGGTAAAGTATCTTTTCCTTCTGGAGGATGATCATTTGATCGAATCGGTGGTGATGAAATACCATCACGGTTATTCCATTTGTATCTCATCGCAGGTTGGGTGCCGAATGGGCTGTTCCTTTTGCCAATCGACCAAAAACGGGTTGGTTCGTTCCTTAACCGCCGGTGAGATCCTGGATCAGATCTTAAAAGCCCAAAAGGATCTGGGGATCCGCATCAGCAATGTTGTGATGATGGGGATCGGCGAGCCGCTGGATAATCTCACGCAGGTTATGAAGTTTTTAAAGATCGTGAACGATCCCGAGGGGATCAATATCGGTTATCGGCATATTTCCCTTTCCACCTGCGGTCTGGTGCCCGGTATTGCAGAACTTGCCAAGCTGGATATTCCCATTACCTTATCCATTTCCCTTCATGCATCCACGGATGAAAAACGGTCCGCCATTATGCCGGTAAATCGAAAATATTCACTGGATGCTCTGCTGAAGGCTTGCAGGGAATATCAGAAGGTAACAGGGCGGCGGATCTCCTTTGAGTATGCGGTTATCGACGGAGTAAATGACCGTCGGGAGGATGCGGAGCAATTGAGCCGATTGCTGAAGGGAATCTTATGCCATATCAATTTAATTCCGGTAAATCCCATTGAGGCGGGAACCTATCGACCGCCTTCCAAAAAGAATATTCTGCTCTTTCAGGAGCATCTGATAAATTTAGGATTAAATACAACCATTCGCCGTACTCTGGGAAGCGATATCTCCGCTTCCTGCGGGCAATTGCGGCATAAAAATCTCAAAAAGGAGGAATTGTCATGAAAATCGTTGGCAATAGTGATATTGGCAGGGTGCGTAAGGAAAACCAAGATGCCTTTTGGTTTTCCAGTCCAACAGATCATACCGGTGTTGCCGTTGTTTGCGACGGTATGGGCGGTGTGAAGGGCGGTCAGGAAGCCAGCAGAATTGCGGTTGATCGCATTTCCGAATGGTTTTCCAACCACTCTGTCGCTTCGGTCTCCAAAAAGAAACTGACTCATTTTATGCAGGACTGCAATAAGGCAGTTGTTGACGGAGCAAAAGACAACTCTGAATACATCGGCATGGGTACGACCATGGTGCTTTCAATGGTAAATGAGCATTCGGTTTCCATTGCCAACATCGGCGACAGCCGCGGCTATCATATCACAAACGGGAATATTCAGCAGGTGACCAAGGATCACTCCGCTGTGCAGGAGCTGGTGGATAACGGAAGGATCACCGAGCGTCAAGCGCGGATCCATCCCAATAAAAACATCATTACCCGCGCTCTCGGCATCGATTCTGAGGTAGATGTGGATATTTTTGACTTGGAGGTTGCACAAGGAGATGTGATCCTTTTGTGTTCCGACGGTCTGTCCAATCTGGTAGATGAGAATGAAATCCAATTTGAGGTTTCCGGCGGCGAATTTGAGGATCTTCCCCGACGCCTGATCGACCTGGCAAACAGCAGAGGCGGCACGGATAATATCACCGTTGTTGCCATTCAGATATAAGGAGGATTGAAAGATGGAAAAATACATCGGAAAAGTTTTGAATGACCGTTATATGATCACCGAAGTGGTCGGTGTCGGCGGTATGGCTTATGTTTATAAAGCATTCGACAAAATTTGCAACCGTGTTGTTGCCGTTAAGATCCTGAAGGATGAGTTTATGTCCGACGCGCAATTCCGCCGTCGCTTTACCAATGAATCCAAAGCCATTACCATGCTCTCCCATAATAATATTGTGGATGTGTTTGATGTTTCCCTGGAGGGTGATTCTCTTTATATTGTGATGGAATACATCGACGGCATCAACCTGAAGGAATATATGGAGCGCAAGGGGGTTTTATCGTCGGTAGAGGCTCTTCATTTTGTGAAGCAGATTCTGAAAGGCCTCTCCCATGCCCATGAGCGCGGAATCGTTCATCGGGATGTAAAGCCCCATAATATCGTTTTACTGAAGGATGGCACCATCAAAATTACCGATTTCGGCATTGCTCGTCTGACCAAGTTTGATACCCAGACCATCAGCGATATGGCCATTGGCTCCGTTCATTATATCAGCCCCGAGCAGGCCAGCGGTGACCGCACCGATGCCCGTAGTGACATTTATTCGGTCGGTATCATTCTTTATGAAATGTTGACCGGCCAGCTGCCCTTTGAGGCGGATACTGCAGTTGCGGTTGCTTTGAAGCAGGTTCAGGCCCAGCCTGAGCTTCCCACCGAGCTGAATTCTGAGATTCCCCAGGGCCTGGAGGATATTGTTTTGAAGGCGATCATGAAGGATCCCGCCATTCGCTATCAGTCCGGCGGTGCCTTCCTTGCGGATATTGCTTTGTTTGAAGCGGATCCCACCGTTACATTTTCTTATTCTGCCGCTCCTGCTTATGAGGAGGTAGACGAAAACACCGATAATTCACCCACTCTTTTTGCTTCCGACCTGCTTAAAGACGACGGAACAGGGGAAGAGGAGGCTGATGAGGAGGAAGAAGAGATGGTGACCGAGCCGGAAGAAAAGACCTTTAAGAATACCTGGCTTCCCATTATTGCCGGCATCGGTACTGCTTTCTTGCTGTTGCTTTTGGTTGGCCTTGGGATTATCTTTCAAAAGGAATTGTTTACGGAGGATACCGTTGTGTGCCCGCAGGTTGTCGGTATGGATCTGGAGGCCGCAAAATCTCAGTATAACTTCGAGTTTATTGTAAATTCCTATATTTCCAGTGATGAATATCCTGATGGTGCCATTATTTCTCAGAGCCCTGTTGGTAACACACAGATCGAGAAAAACAGTACCATCACCGTTGTTGTCAGCAACGGTCCCGCAAGTATCAATAAGAATCCCACCGAGGTGACCGGCGATAATTATGTGCCCGATGTTTTGAAATTCTCCAGAGCAGATGCCATCGCCGAGTTCAAGCGCCAGGAGATCTCTTATAAGATCGAAACCAAATTTGATGAGGAGATCGAAGAAGGCTATGTCATCAATACCTATCCCACTCCTGGGAAAGAGATCACCAACGATACTACCGTTATCATTTATATCAGCAAGGGTCCCGAAGAGGTGAAGGAGCCCGAAGCGGAAATGATCACCATGCCCGATCTTACCGGTTTGTCTTTGGAGGTTGCCAAGACGACCCTGAAGAACAATAAGCTGGAATTGGGTACCGTTTCCGAAAAGCACGATGATAAGATCGAAAAAGGCTTGGTTTGCTCTCAAAGCGTTTTGAAGGATAATGAGGTAGAAGAGGGTGCGACCATTAATCTTGTTATCAGTCTTGGCCCTAAGGAAGAGAAAGAGCCTTCCGACGAGCCCGGTGAGGATCCCGATAAGGATCCTTCCACCGAACCGGACAGTGAAACCAATACAAAACCTGAAGATCAGCCTAACAGCGGTGAAAACGGTGATGAAACCGAAGAATCCAACGGAAACGGGGAAAGCAATGGCTCCGATAATGGCGACAATGCAACGGAAGGAAGCAACGAAAATACTTCTTCCGGAAATACCAACTAAGCTTTATGCAAGGTAAAATTATCAAATTATTATCCGGTATCTATACCGTCTCAACGGAAGACGGTCTATATCAATGTCGGGCGCGGGGAAGCTTTCGCAAGAGCGGCGTTTCTCCCGTTCCCGGCGATGATGTGGAGATTCTTGCTCTGCCGGATCATACCGGTCGGATCGATGAGATCCTGCCCCGCAGGAATTATTTGATCCGTCCCAATGTGGCCAATGTTGATGTATTATGTTATGTATCGGCATTTTCAAACCCGTCGCCTTTTCCTTATACCATCGATAAGATGCTTGTGATCGCCCAAAATCAAGGGATCACCCCTATTCTGGTGTTTAATAAGTGCGATCTGCCCGATACCGAGCAGGTTTATGATCTTATCGAATTGTATCGCGGCCTTGGTTATGCGGTTTATTGCGTATCCGCCGAGGCGGGGGAGGGGATGAATGAATTGCGCGCCGCCCTTTCGGACAAAACGGTGATTTTTGCAGGAAATACCGGTGTTGGAAAAAGCAGTATTTTGAATATCCTTTATCCTTCGCTGACACTTCAAACCGGTGAAATCTCTGAAAAATTAGGGCGCGGGCGCCATACCACCCGCCATATTGAACTGTTTCCTGTAAACGGTGCGCTGGTTGGCGATACTCCCGGCTTCGGTGCGTTGGAATTAGAGGGCTATACGGTCAAGCGCACAGAGCTTGCGGGCTATTTTCCGGAGTTTGAGCCTTATCTGGAGGAGTGTGAGTTTCTTGATTGCTCCCATATCACCGAGCGGCAATGCGGTATTTTAAACGCAGTTTGCCAAGGGAAGATCGATAATGGGCGCCATGAGAGTTACTGCCAGATCTATCAATACCTGAAGGAGGATGAAACTCCTTGGAACAAAAAAATCAAAAACTAATGATCTTTCTCGCAGGGGATCTTCGAAGTAAGGACAACCTTCTGCGCCGTATTCAAACTAAAAGTTTTGATTATTATGCCGCTGATGCGGGATATCACTATGCCAAGGAGCTTGGGCTTCCGCTGAAGCGGGTGCTGGGTGATTTTGACTCTATGGAACAGCCGGATGCACCGCATCTTGCGGTGTTTCCTGCGGAAAAGGATGAAACCGATAGTGAGCTTGCTCTTCGGTTTGCCATTCAGGATGGATATACCGAGATCTGGATGATCGCGCCCTTTGGCGGGCGAATGGATCATACGGTTGCGAACCTTCATCTTTTGGAAGAAGCGCGAAAGAACGGTGTTTCGCTGATTCTTTATGACGGTGAGAATGAAATTCAGCTGGTTGGAAAAGGAACCTATACCTTTTCAAGAGAACTGCGCTATCTTTCCTTTTTTCCATGGGGAGAAGAGGCGGTTATATCCTTGAAAGATATGAAGTATCCTTTGGAAGAGTATCGCCTTTTAAAAGGAAAAACCATCGGTACCAGCAATGAACCTGCGGGTGAGCATCCGACCCTGGTTGTTCACAGCGGCGGGGTTTTATGTATTTGTATTGAACATATTCAGGAGGAATTATGACTCGTCAAAAGCAAAGAAAAGTAGTCTTCCAATTGGTCTATTCGCTGAATTATCAGGGTTTGGAACAAAAGGAAGCGGTATTGGAAGAGTTTTTTCGCCAAAGAGAAGACGGTGAAAGCCTGCCTTACATTAATGAGACTGTAGACGGAATTGTTGCCCATTGGGAGGAGATCAATCAGATGATCGAGCCCTGCCTTACTAAATGGTCAATGAAACGGGTTAGTGCTGTTTGCCTTGCGATCCTGCGGGTTGCGGTTTATGAAATTAAATTCAATCCCGATATTCCCGATCGGGTCGCCGTAAATGAAGCTATCGAGTTGGCTAAGGAATTCGGCGAGGAAGATTCCGGCAGTTTTGTGCACGGTGTTTTGAGCAGTATTGCAAAATAAATGGAAAAAGCGGCCATCACCGTAACACAACTGAATCAATATTTAAAAGGACTTCTGGAATCGGATCTAAGCCTTCGGAATGTATGGGTAGTGGGGGAGATCTCCAACCTGACTATGCATGGCAGCGGGCATATTTATCTGCGGTTGAAGGATGAAAACGGAATTGTGAGCGCGGTGATGTTTCGCTCTAATGCGGCAAAGCTGCGTTTTCGCCCCGAAAACGGCATGAAGGTATTAGCCAGGGGCAGTGTTTCGGTTTTTGAAAAAACAGGCGTATATCAGCTGTATCTGACCGAAATGCGGCAGGAGGGCGCCGGAGATCTCTTTGTCGCCTTTGAGCAATTGAAAAAGCAGTTGGCGGCGGCAGGCATCTTTGCCGAAAGCCATAAAAAGCCGATCCCGAAATTGCCTCAGAAGATCGGCGTGATCACATCGCCCACCGGCGCGGCAGTGCGCGATATCATTCAAATTCTCGGGCGGCGGTGTCCGATTGCCGAAGTGGTGGTTTATCCCGCTATTGTTCAGGGCGATCTTGCGCCGGCATCCTTGATCGGCGGTATCGATTATTTTGAGACCGAAGAAAAAGTGGATGTTATCATTATCGGGCGCGGCGGTGGCTCCATTGAAGACCTTTGGGGCTTTAACAGTCCTGATCTTGCCTTGGCCGTTTATAATTGCGAGACCCCCATTGTTTCAGCGGTGGGGCATGAAACGGATTTCACCATTTGTGATTTTGCCGCCGATCTGCGGGCGCCGACTCCTTCGGGGGCGGCAGAATTGGTGGTGCCCGATGTGGCGGATCTGGTCCATCGGATCCATCAAGATCAAAAACGGTTGAATTTGGCTCTGGAGCGCCGTTTGGAGCAATGCAGAGAGCAGTTGCAACGCTATGCTTCGGCCCGGATCTTAAATGATCCCGGCGCCTTTACCGATAAGCCTTTTATGGTGTTGGATCATCTGGTTCAAAAAATGAGCCAGAGCATTTCGTTAAAGTGCAGTAAGCATCGTACCAAGGCGGTGGGGCTGATGGAAAAGCTGGATGCTTTGAGCCCGCTGAAGGTTTTGCAGCGCGGATTCGGCGTTGCTCAGGATGCCGACGGTACGGTTTTAAAGAGCGTTGAGCAATTGAAGGTTGGAAATGAGATCTGCCTTCGGTTGAGCGACGGTAAAGCAAATTGTACGGTTGAGAATATTTCAAAGGAATAAAATCATGAGTACTGAAATGAAGTTTGAGGAAGCGATCCTTCAATTGAGTGAGATCGTGAAAGCATTGGAGAGCGGCGAGGTTCCCTTGGATGAGTCCATCGCTCTTTATGAAAAAGGAATGCAACTCAGCAAAAAATGCGCTGAGATTTTAGAAAAAGCGGAGCAGAAGGTGCGTTTTCTGCAAGAACAGCAAGCGGAGAGCGAAACGGATGAATAAGGAATTTCTTGAACAAAAAGAAATCTTGGATCAGCAGCTGGAGCAACTGATCCCTCGGCGGATCGACAGCAATAATCCTTTGTATCAGCCGATGCATTATGCCGTCGCGGCACCGGGAAAACGGATCCGTGGTGTTTTGACGATGGTGTTTTGCCGGCGGATGGGGGTTCCTCCCGAGCAGGCGTTGCCCTTTGCAATGGCATTGGAATTGATCCACGCCTATTCTTTGGTTCATGACGATATGCCGGAGATGGATAATGATGATTATCGGCGGGGAATGCTTACCTGCCATAAGAAATTCGGCGTTGATACTGCTTTATTGGCGGGAGATGCCATTTTAAATCTTTCCATGGAGCTCTTGCTGGATCAACGGGGAAAATACGATGCTGAGCGTTTTTTGGACGCAATGACTCAATTATTCCGCGCGGCGGGCTCCCGCGGGATGCTTTTGGGGCAGATGCTGGATAAAAACGGAGAAGAGCGCCTGCTTTCCAAAGAAGAGCTTTTGGAGCTTCACCGCCATAAAACCGGTCAGTTACTATTGGCCCCGATCCTTATTGCTGAGAGTCTTTCCGGTATTAAAAATGAAAACTTTGAAAACTATTGCAAGCATATTGGCCTTGCATTTCAGATCAAGGATGATCTTCTGGATCTGGAGGGCTCTGCAGAGGTTTTGGGAAAAGAGATCGGAAAGGATCTTGAGGAGCATAAATCGACCTTCATTACGGTTTTGGGTGCCGAGCAAACACGAAGTGCCTTAATAGCCGAAATTGAGGCGGCTAAGAAAGCGGCGCAGGAGGATACTTTTCTTCTTTGGCTTGCCGAATATGTTTCCAAACGCGAAAAATAAGACGAGAGGAGGGGATCGAAATGCTGAAGGACAAGCTGTTGCGTGATATTAAAAGTCCCGCAGATGTGAAAGCACTGACTGTTGAAGAGCTTGAAGTGTTGGGAGACGAGCTTCGGGACTGTTTGATTCAAAATGTTTCCAATACCGGCGGTCATCTGGCCAGTAATCTGGGTGTGGTTGAGTTAACGATGGCCCTTCATCGCGTGTTTGATTCCCCGCGTGATCAGATCGTTTTTGATGTGGGTCACCAATGCTATGTCCATAAATTGCTGACGGGGCGCTATGAAGCCTTTCATCTGTTGCGTCAAGAAGATGGATTATCGGGATTTCCGTGCCCTGAAGAAAGTGAACACGATGTTTTGAAAACAGGTCACAGCTCTACCGCTATTTCCTCGGCGGTCGGCCTTTTGAAGGCATTTCAGTTGAAGGGTGAAGAGGATCGCTATGTGATCGCGGTGGTCGGCGACGGCGCCATGACCGGGGGCCTTTCTTACGAAGGGCTGAACAACGGCGGTCGGATGAGCGGAAACCTTATTGTGATCCTGAACGATAATGATATGAGCATTTCTGCCAATGTGGGCTCCATTGCTTCGTATCTTTCCAAAATCCGTTCCAAACAGTGGTATTTCCGTTTCAAGGATCAACTGACCCGCTTTACCAAGGGGATCCCTCTGGTGGGTAATTGGTTTTATAAACTCTTTCAAAAGAGCAAGATCGCATTAAAATCCTTCTTTTATAAAGGAAATATTTTTGAGGATCTGGGCTTTACCTATCTCGGACCCATTGACGGGCATAATCAGCAGGCTTTAGAGCGCGTTATGCAGCGCGCCAAGGAGTTAAAACGCCCCTGCTTGATCCATGTACAGACCATCAAGGGGAAGGGTTATTCCTATGCGGAAAATCAGCCCACCGATTTTCACGGTCTCAGCTCCTTTGATGTGGAAACGGGTGCTCACGGCGTCAAAGGGAAACCGGATTATTCCGAAGTCTTTGGCTCCGCTCTTTGTGAGTTGGCCGAAGAGCATAGAGATATCTGCGCAATTACAGCGGCAATGTGCCCCGGATGCGGTCTGACAGAATTTTCCAAGCGTTACCCCGATCGCTTTTTTGATGTCGGTATTGCCGAGCAGCATGCTCTTACCTTTGCGGGCGGTTTGGCGAAAAACGGGATGAATCCTGTTTTTGCGGTCTATTCATCGTTCCTGCAACGCGGATTTGACCAATTGATCCATGATCTCGCCTTGCAAGGGGTTCATGCAACCATCTGTGTGGACCGCGCAGGCATTGTCGGGGAAGACGGAGAAACGCATCAAGGGTTATTTGATATTCCTATGTTGATGCCGATCCCCGGGATCTCCATCTATTCGCCTACCACTTATGCCGATTTGAAGGCGGTATTAAAAAAGTGCGTTCCGGCGGTGAATGCCGGAATTACCGCAATTCGTTACCCGCGCGGGGTAGAGGTTGATACGGTTTTGCCCTTTAGAGAGCCCGATGCCGATGTGGAATGGTGCGGGAATTCAACTGATTTTTGCATTGTATCCTATGGCAGACAAGCTGTTGCCTGCCTTCACGCCATTAAAAAGGCCAAAGTATCGGTTTCCTTCTTAAAGCTTAACCGTATTTACCCCTTGGATCAAGAAGTGGTGGAGCGTTTAAAGGGATTTAAAAAGATCTTGTTTGTTGAAGAGGGTTATCAGGTTAATTCTATCGGAGCATATTTGGGAAATCTGCTGATAAACAGTCGCTATCGCGGTCAATATCGTAATATCGGTATTAAAAATCAGTTTGTGAAGCCTGCAAAGCCCGATGCGTTGCTGAAGGAACTGAATCTGGATGCGGATCATATTGCTGAATGGATCTGCCGCTTTGGAGCGCAGGACTTATGAGATTAGATGTATATCTGGTAGAACATCAATATTTTGAAAGTCGGAATAAAGCTGCAAACGCTGTAAAGGAAGGAAACTTTACAGTCAACAAAAAGCAAGTATTTAAGCCATCTTTCGAGGTTTCTTATGGCGATGATGTTTGCGCCATCAAGAAGGAGAAGGTTTATGTTGCGCGTTCGGCGCATAAGCTGTTAAATGCCTACCGTCAATTTTCTTTGAATTGGCGCGGAAAGGTAATTGCCGATCTTGGTGCTTCCACCGGTGGATTTTGTCAGGTCCTTTTGGAAAATGAGGTGCGAAAGATCTATGCGGTAGATATCGGAACCGCTCAATTGCACCCCGCTGTTAAGATGGATCCGCGCATTGTTAATATGGAGCATACCAATGCTCGTAATCTGACTGCCGCGGATTTTGATGCCCCCATCGAGGGGATTACCGCCGACCTGTCTTTTATTTCATTGAAGATGGTTTTGCCTGCCGTTTATAATATTTTGATCAAGGGTGGGGAAGCGGTTGTGCTGATCAAGCCCCAATTTGAGGCAGGGCCCGCTCATTTGAGCAAGAGCGGTGTTGTTGCGGATCGAAAGATCCATCTGCAGGTGATAGGCGATATTGCCTCCTTTGCAGTTTCTCTCGGATTCTCTGTTGGCGGGATCGCGTTCAGCGGCCTTACGGGAGAGAGCGGAAATCGGGAATATTTGATGTATCTTTTGAAGAACGGCGGTGACTCGTTCTCTATTGAGTCCGCCGCAAAAAAAGCAGTGTATGAGGAGGGAGAGCATGCGTAAGATCGGAGTTGTTGTAAACCCCGAAAAGGACCCTGGTCTTTACCATTTAAAGCGAGTGATCGAGCAGATCGAATCGATTCAATGTGAATACAGTGTGTCTTGGTGCAATGTTGCACCGAAGGAAAGCTTTCCCTTCTGTTCGATGGATCAGTGCTTTGACGGCGCTTCCTTGGTACTTACCTTGGGCGGAGACGGAACATTGCTGAAGGCCGCTTCTTATGCGGTAAAGTATAATGTTCCTTTACTTGGAATCAATTTGGGACATCTTGGTTTTTTAGCAGAGTTGGAAGAGAATGAGATTCCTGTTTTGAGTACATTATTGCATAATGATTTTACTTATTCCGAACGGATGATGCTGAAAATTCAGGTCCTGCGCCAAGGGAATATTATCGCAGAAATGGTTGCGCTGAATGATGCGGTTCTTCGCAGTCGCATCGGTAAGCCTGCTGATATTGTGATCGCCGATCGGGATAACGATCTCCTGGATTATTTTTGCGACGGTTTCATTGTTGCAACACCGACGGGTTCTACCGCCTATTCCATGAGCGCGGGCGGCCCTATTTTGGAGCCTTCTTCCAAAAACATTGTGGTGACTCCCATTTGCCCCCATACTCTCGGTTCCCGCTCAGTGGTTTTTGGCGCCGATCAGAAAGAACTGTTTATGCGGGTAACCAATGCCGATCAGATCTGCGCTCATTTGGAGTATGACGGTAATGATTGGGGGGCTTTATGCGACGGGGATGTTGTGCGGCTCTGCCGTCATTCTGAGCCGTTGCAATTGATCGGTATTCATAAAAAGAGCTTTTATAAGGTTTTAAACGATAAGATCAGCCGGAGGAAATTATGAAAAATTTAAGACAGGAAGCGATCTTAAAAATTATCGATGAGCAGGCAGTCTTTACCCAGGAAATGCTTGTTTCCGTTCTGCAGGAGCAGGGATGGAATGTTACACAGGCTACTGTTTCGCGCGATATTAAAGCGTTGGGTCTTCGGAAGGTGTCGGATGGCCGCGGGACCCGCTATGTAAAACCCTCCGGCGGCGCGGCACCTCAGCCTACTGCCATCCACGCCAATACCATTCTGACCAGCGGTATTATTGATGTGATCCCTGCGCAGAATTTTGTGATTGTAAAGTGTTATGCGGGGATGGCTAATGCGGTATGTGCTTCCATCGATAATATGCATCTCCAGGGTGTTGCAGGCTCCATTGCCGGTGATGATACCATTTTTATCTGTACGCTGAATAATTCTTTCGCCGAAAGTGTGAAAGAGATTTTGTCTGCCTTGAAGGAGTAGTTGTAGCTGATGCTGAATGCATTGCATATTGAAAATATAGCCATCATCGACCGATTGGATGTGGAGTTCGGCAACGGATTTCATGTCTTGACCGGCGAGACCGGTGCGGGTAAGAGCATCATCATCGATTCGATCATGCTCTTATTGGGAAATAAAGCGTCAAAGGATCTGATCCGCTCCGGGGAGGAGGCGGGGATTGTGAGCGCCTCTTTTTCGGATCTATCGGCTGAAGCCTTAGAAATACTTTCTGAGAACGGTCTTGCGCCCGATGAAGAGGGGAACCTTACCGTTTTTCGAAAGATCGGCGCAGACGGAAAGAATGCCGCTCGTATCAATGGAATCAGCGTTACCGTTTCGTTGCTGAAGGAGCTTGGTGCTCATTTGATCAGTGTTCACGGTCAGCACGACGGTGTTTTGCTGCTGGACAGTAAGCGGCATTTGGGTTATCTTGATGAATTTGCTGTACTTACTTCGCAAAAGGAGCAATACAAGAAAGCTTTTGATGCAGTTAAGAGCGCTCAGACCAAACTTGCGGCTCTTCAAAAACAAGAGGCGGAAAAAGAACAGCGCTTACTGCAATTAACCGCTTGGCTGGAAGAACTGGATGCCTGCGATCTGAAGGCGGGCGAGCATGAAAATTTGCTGAATAAGCGAAAGAATATGCTTGCAAACAGTGAGATCACCGAAGCGTTGCATACCGCCGCTACCGCTGTATATGACGGAGAGCTCCCGGCTGCGCGCTTGGCTAAAGAGGCGCTGGATGCCTTGATCTCTATTGAAAAGATTTTGCCGGAAGGAAAGGCTCTGGCATCGCGTCTGCGGCAGGTATCTCTGGATCTCGACGATCTTGGCGCAGAGTTGGGAAAGCTCTTTGATGCTTATGCGCGGGAGCAGATGGAGCCGGAAGAGATCGAATCCCGTTTGGATCAATTGGAAGGTATCAAGAAGAAATTCGGGCCCGCCGATCAGGATGTTTTAAACGCTCAAGCCTCCTATCGCGCCGAATTACAGGCGTTGGAAAATGGGGAGGAGCTGCTGAAGGAAGCGGAGGCGGCGTTTATTGCCGCAAGAGAGCGTTTGAATGCTTGCGCCGAGAAATTAACGGCAGAGCGAAAAAAGAGCGCCAGAACTATGGAAAAACGCCTGCGGGAAGAACTGGCATATCTGGATATGCCTAACATTTCCTTTGAGGTTCGGGTCTTGGATCGTTTGAATGAGCGCGGCGGTATCCGCTATCGGGCAGACGGAAAAGATGATGTAGAGTTTTTTATTTCCGCCAATAAAGGGGAAACTCTTCGTCCTATGGCCAAAATTGCCTCCGGCGGCGAGCTGTCCCGGATTATGCTCTCTATGAAGAGTGTTTTGAACCAAGGCTATGATGCTGTGATCTATGATGAGATTGATACCGGCGTTTCCGGCGGCACCGCGGAGAAGATCGGCAAAAAACTGCAGACCAGCGCCGAGACCCAGCAGGTCTTTTGCATTACCCATTTAGCGCAGATCGCTGCTAAGGCAGACCGTCATTATAAAGTGCTCAAGGAAGAGTGCGGTGGGCGCGTTTGCTCCTCTGTAAGACTTTTGGATCAAGCGGAGCGGGTACGCGAGGTTGCCCGTATTATGGGCGGAGAAGAGCTGACCGAAGCCCTTTTGAAGAGCGCAGAAGAAATGCTTATAAATAATAAAAAATAATTATTGACATTGCAAAATTCCTATGATATAATCATCGTTAGCCGCGTATGTCAGGCTGAAAGGGAAACCTGCCTGCCGTAGCGAGTTTTCTATAAGAAAGTGAGGTGCTTTGTAATGTACGCAATCATTGAGACCGGCGGTAAGCAATACAAAGTGCAGGAAGGCGATACTCTTTTCATCGAAAAGTTGGACGCCGAAAACGACAGTGTTGTTACCTTTGACAAGGTTGTAAGCGTTGGCGAAGGCAAGAAGCTGAAGGTTGGCAAGCCCTATGTGAAGGGTGCTACCGTTGAAGCCACCGTCATCAAGAGCGGTAAGGAAAAGAAGATCATCGTTTATAAGATGAAGCCTAAGAAGAATTACCGCAGAAAGCAGGGCCACAGACAGCCCTATACCAAGATCCAGATTTCTGCGATCAATCCCACTGCTGCTAAGGAAGAAGCTTAATTGTATGACAGTCCTTCGGGTCTATCGAAAGAAAACGCTTTTTATCGGATTTGAATGCATCGGTCATAGCGGATATGCGGATGAAGGCAGTGATATTGTCTGTGCGGCAATTTCAACCGCTGTTCAGTTTTGCGTAAACTGCGCCGAGAAAATCGATCGGGTTCCCATTGATCTTAAGGTTGATGAGGAGCAGGCATTGGTTCGTTGCATCAGTAAAGATCCCAATGAATCGTTTTCCAAGCATATTGAGATCCTTTTGGAGTTGGGACAAAGCATTGCGAAGGATTATGCAATGTATTTTAACCTTGAAATATTGGAGGTGTAACAAATGTTGTTTAATATTCAGTTTTTTGCTCATAAAAAAGGTATGGGCTCTACCAAGAACGGCAGAGATTCCGAATCCAAGCGTCTGGGCGTAAAGAGAGCTGACGGTCAGTTTGTTTTGGCCGGCAATGTCCTGGTTACCCAGAGAGGTACCAAGATCCATCCCGGCAACAATGTCGGTCGTGGCTCTAACGATACTCTTTTTGCTTTGATTGACGGTAAAGTCAAGTTTGAGCGTGTTGGCCGCGACAGAAAGAAAGTTTCTGTTTACGCTGAAGAGTAAGCTATTGGAAAATCCCGGATCTTTTTCCGGGATTTTTTTATGTAAAAAGACAGGAGGCGAAGTATTATGTTTGTTGATGTGGCTAAGATTTGGATCAAAGCCGGTAAAGGCGGAGACGGTGCCGTTGCTTTTCATCGGGAAAAGTATGTAAACGCCGGCGGTCCCGACGGTGGCGATGGCGGGAAAGGCGGAGATATTATCTTTCAAGCCGACCGCAACCTGAACACATTGATGGATTTCCGTTATAAAAGAAAATATGTTGCCGAAAACGGCAAAGACGGCGGTACCAAAAACTGTACCGGCGCAGGTGCGCCTCCTTTGGTTATTAAGGTTCCGGTCGGAACGCTGATCAAGGATGCCGAAACCGGCCTTCTGATCAAGGATCTTTCGGATGAGACGCCCTTTATTGCGGCCAAAGGCGGCAATGGGGGATGGGGAAACCAGCATTTTGCAACGCCTACCCGCCAGATTCCCCGTTTTGCAAAACCCGGTCAGCCCGGGGAAGAGTTTCACATTCAGTTGGAATTGAAGCTTATTGCCGATGTTGGTTTGATTGGTTTTCCCAATGTCGGGAAGTCAACCTTTTTATCGGTGGTTTCCTCTGCAAGACCTAAGATCGCCAATTATCATTTTACTACTATGACGCCGAACCTCGGTGTAGTTGATCGCTTTGGCGGCGGATTTGTTGTTGCCGATATTCCCGGCATCATTGAAGGCGCCGCCGATGGCGCAGGGCTCGGAACCGCCTTTTTGCGCCATGTGGAGCGTTGCAGAATGCTGCTTCATGTGATCGATGTGGCAGGTACCGAGGGGAGAGATCCCATTGAAGATTTTGAGATCATTAATAATGAGCTGCAGAATTATTCTCCTGTTTTAGCTTCCTTACCGCAAATCGTTGTTGCAAATAAATGCGATGCGATTTATGATGAGGAGATCAAGGAAAAGTTCATCAAGCATGTTGAAAAACTCGGCTATCCGGTCTTTTGCATCTCTGCTGCAACCAAAAACGGCCTCGACCCCTTGCTGGGCAAGGTGGCGGAATTGCTTGATACTCTGCCGAAAACCAAGGTTTTTGAGAGTGAATATGTTAAAACACCCGTACAAACTGAAAAGGATAAAACCTTTACAGTTATCAAAGACAACGGAACGTATGTTGTGGAGGGTGAATGGCTCTTTAAGATCATGGAAACCATTCGTTTTGATGATTATGAATCCATGAACTTCTTCCAAAGAGTGCTTCAGACCAACGGTATTATCGATAAATTGGAAGAAATGGGTATTCAGGAAGGCGATCCGGTCCGGATCGGCGATCTGGAGTTTGATTATATCCGCTAATATCAAAAAGGCATCTTTAACGATGCCTTTTTATTTTTACCATTGATTTTTATAATTTAATATGTTAAAATGTTACTATTATGTGTTTAAGGAGACCTACCAATGAATATGAAATTAAAGGACGCGAGCAGTGATCATCTTTTTGAAGCAATTCTTCATCTGAAAAATATAGAAGAATGCTATGATTTCTTTGAGGATCTTTGCAGTATTGCGGAGTTTAAAGCGATGTCTCAACGCTTTGAGGTGGCATATCTTTTGGCGCAGGGGAGATCTTACCAGGATATTGTGGATCAAACCGGCGCATCTACCGCTACCATCAGCCGTGTGAAGCGTAGTCTCAATTACGGTTCCGACGGGTATAATCGCGTTTTTGAGCGTATGGGCAAATAAATCATGAATGGTTTTGAAGCATTAGCTCAATACTATGACCGCTTTGTCGGCGCGGATTATGATAAGATCATCTCCTTTATCGACCGTAAGATCAAAGCCTATTTTCCCGAAGCATCTTTAGTTTGCGATGTTGGATGCGGAAGCGGAACGGTAACCTTTGGTCTTTCCGAAAAAGGCTATGATATGATCGGGATCGACGGTAGTATGGATATGCTGACCGAGGCGATGAATAAACGCGCTGATCATACAAACGGAGATGGAGTATTGCTGTTGCTGCAGCAGTTGCCGGAATTTGAGCTTTACGGCACTGTTGACGCAATCATTTCTACCCTGGATACATTAAATTATATTTCCAATGAGGAAGATCTGGACCGTCTGTTTTATTGGTTTCAAAACTATTTGAATCCCGAAGGTCTGTTGATCTTTGACATTAATTCTTATTATAAGTATCAAACTTTGCTGAATAATCATTGCGAGATCTATGATAACGATGAGATCTTTTTGTCCTGGCGAAGCGGCTTTGACGGGCAGTTTTGCAGCCATCAATTGACCTTTTTTGAAAAGGATGGTAATACTTACCGGCGGCGGGATGAAGAGCAGTTGCAGCGTTATTTCTCATCGTCAACAATTGAAGCGCTTTTGAATCAGTACGGATTCGAATTGCTGGAGATTTTGGATGACTACTCGGATCAAGCAACAAATGCTGAAACCCAGAGGATTACTTATATTGCAAGAAAAAGGAGCAACAAATGAAGAACCCCGGCTTGACCATTCTTTCCGATAACGGTATGGTGCGAGGCTATTTTTTGAATTCCAAGGAATTAGCGCAGCAAGCCTTTGATTTCCATAAAACAGCCCCCGTTGTTACTGCGGCATTGGGTCGGTTGCTGACTGCAGCCGCCATGATGGGGAAGACCCTGAAAAACGATTCCGATCTCTTGACCCTTCAGATCGAGGGCGACGGACCGGTGAAAACTCTATTGGCAACGGCTGACCGAAAAGGGCGCGTCAAGGGATATCCGGGCGTTTCAATGGTGGATCTACCCTTGAAGGCCAACGGTAAATTGGATGTGAGCGGCGCGCTTGGCTACGGTTACTTGACCGTTTTGAGAGACAACGGGGAAGGGGAGCCTTATGTCAGCCGCACCGAATTGGTCAGCGGCGAGATCGCCGAGGATATTACCAATTATTATGCCATCAGCGAGCAAACGCCCACCGTTTGCGGTCTTGGTGTTTTAGTAGATCGGGATTATACGGTGAAATCGGCAGGCGGCTTTCTTTTACAGCTTTTGCCCGGCGCCGATGATGAGGTGATCTCCAGGCTGGAGGAAAACCTGCAGAAGGTTACCAATGTATCGGCAATGTTTGAGCACACTTCTAATGAAGCCATCGCAAGCATATTAATGGATCAGATCCCCTTTCATGTGACCGAAGAATGGGATGCGGCTTATTATTGCAATTGCTCCAGAGCTAAAACCGAGAAGATCCTGCTCAGCCTGGGAAGAAAAGAATTGGCCTCTCTCATTGGGGAAGGAAATGATGTTGAGATCTGCTGTAACTTCTGCGATCAGGCATATTCCTTCACTCCGAAAGAGATGGAAAATCTCTTGATCAGCGGGCTGAAAAAATAATTGATATTTTTCAAGAAAAACACTTGACTTTTAATAGAGTATGTTGTAAAATATCTATCGTTGCAACAAGAATTGCGGCGATGTGGCCCGGTAGTTCAGTTGGTTAGAACGCTAGCCTGTCACGCTAGAGGTCGTGGGTTCGAGCCCCATCCGGGTCGCCACTTGTTGCCTCTGTAGCTCAGTTGGTAGAGCAGGGGACTGAAAATCCCCGTGTCGGTGGTTCGATTCCGCCCGGAGGCACCATTCATAAAGAAAAGGTATATGGAACTCATATACCTTTTCTCATACGGTGCCATAGCCAAGTGGTAAGGCCAAGGTCTGCAAAACCTTTATTCATCGGTTCAAATCCGATTGGCACCTCCAAAAAATAAGACAGTCCGAAGACTGTCTTATTTTTTATCCAATCCGAAGGATTGGTATGTAATCGCCGATAGGCGTATGTAGTCAGTTCGCCTTGCGAACTGTATGTTATCAAAGCGTGAGCTTTGTATGTTTCTTCCTTCGGATTGATTACATACCACCTACGGTGGATTACATTCCGCAACAAGTTGCGGATTACATACAAATTACCGTTTTTATGCTATAATAAATCCAAGGCGGTGATGATTATGAAGAAATTGCTTTCAATAGGTATTGTTGTTTTAATGATATTTTGTTTTTCTGGTTGCAAGGAAAGATATGAGCCTGCACCTAAAATAACAGAAGGCAAATTTCCATTTATTTTAGAATATGAAATGAATGGTGAAAGATATTTAATCGAAGATACAGTAGTTTGTACTTATGACGGATATGATATGTCAAATAATTTTGCGATATTTGGGTTTCCATATTCACGTTCTTGGGATGCATCTTTAGAAAGTGGCGATGAATCCAAAAGATTATTTATTGAGTTTGAACCCAATACGGAATCTATGCTTGTTAAAGGAAGAATCAATACGGAATCAAGAGTAATTCTATATTATGGTCACGGTGGATATTATCTTGGTGACCCCAATTACAAAGATAAGCATCCGTATATAAATTATTCTGAAACTTATAAAGTATCTGATAACACTTCAAAGGTTGAATTTACAGAATTGAGTTATGAGCAACTTGGAAAATATTTTGGAATAAAAATTATAAGATTCGAATTTAGCGAGCCAATTGAAAACAAATTCGAATAAATAAAGAAAATCCTCGGTTTTCAGGCGCTTTTTATTCGTGTCATTAAGTTCAAAACTCCCAAAAAAACTCTTGTTCGAAAGAACAAGAGTTTTTTAGTTATATTCGCCTTCGGCGAGTGATATTGCTTCGCAGTGATATTCGGCTAACGCCGAGTGATATTGCCCTTCGGGCAGTTAAAAGGCGAATATAATATCACTAAAACCGTAGGTTTTAATATCACTTTCACGAAGTGAAAATATCACTCTGTGCGAAGCACAGAATATCACTAATAACTTGCCACTCCACCGCTTTTATGCTATAATTCTTTAAAACGGCGTTTTGATGCCCTGGCTTCGAAAACTTAATTCTTTTACCTAATTATTTGCTTGCATTATATCTAATTGCACGAGAGGGGAGTGTGGATTTAAGATGATCTGCGTCTGGCTGTTGTTTTCTTCAATCATCACTTTAATAATCTATATGATTTTGGGGCTCCCGTTTGCAATATGGTTTTATTTCATTTCAAGTTTTCCGGACTATACCGGAAGAATATCGTTTCATTTTGAGGCATACATCGTGATCTGGGTTATATTTGCCATTGTATTTGCGTGTATGATTCACTTTCGCAACTCACCATATAGAATCGCATCCCTTAATTTATATAAAGCAAATAAGCCGGGCTTTTTTAAGGATCTCATAAATGTTTATTTAACACAACGGCGTAACATTCTTGCAATAATTCTTACAACAGCCCTCTATTATTTTTTACATATCGTACTGCTGCTTATAAATGCCCCGGAGCCTGTGCAGTCATTCCTTGGCTTTGCAATGTTTCCCTTTACGGGAATCTTATTGCTGAACATGAAAATCTTTTCTTACATTTTATTACCAAAAATTTTGGGGTTGTTTTTGATCAATACTATGACTATTTGCATTGCATATCTCATATCTGTGGTTATTATGCGGCAGATTTGGCATAAAAGACATTTGAAAATGAGCAAAGCAAAGGAAAGTTAAGCCATGACAAAAATCGAAAAATTGCAGAAAAACTTAAACAGCGGGGAAGGGGTCCTTATAACAAGCGGAGCCAACCGTCTTTATTTAACCGACTTCAAATCCTCTGCCGGTGTGCTTTTTGTTACTAAAAACTCGGCGGATTTTTTGATTGATTTTCGCTATTATGAAAAGGCTGTAAAGACGGTGTCGGTATGCAATGTTTTGCTACTCAAGAAAGCCTCGGATCAGTTGAAGGAATTGGCAAAGAAATATGCGGTTCGAACAGTTTATATTGAGACCTCCTGTATGACGGTATCGGAAAAGAGCCGATATCAGGATATTTTCGGTTGCATTTTGGAAGATCCTCGCCTTGATCGCAAGATCCTTGCCATGAGAAGCATTAAAACGCCTGCAGAACTTGGTTTTATCAAAAAAGCGCAAAAGATTACCGATGATACCTTTGGATACATTTTAGGGCAAATTTCCGCTGGAAAAACCGAGCGTGAAATTATGCTTGACATGGAATTCTTTTTGCGAAAGCAGGGGAGCGAGGGGGTATCCTTTGACTTCATTGTGGTCTCCGGTAAGAACTCTTCGTTGCCCCATGGAGTTCCTACCGATAAGAAGATCGAAAAGGGAGATTTCATTACCATGGATTTCGGAGCGGTTGTAAAGGGATATCGCTCCGATATGACCCGAACGGTTGCGGTCGGGCCGGTGAGCAGCAAACAAAGAGAAGTATATGAGACGGTGCTGGCGGCGCAGCAAAAGGCGCTGGATGCTATTGCGCCGGGGAAGATCTGTAAGGATATCGATGGGGCTGCGCGGAATTATATAAATTCCAAGGGCTATGAGGGCTGTTTCGGCCACGGTTTGGGGCATAGCGTTGGCATTGAGATCCACGAAGAGCCTTGCTTTAACACCTCGGATGAGACTGTTCTCGCCCCGGGAATGGTCATCACCGTTGAGCCGGGGATCTATCTTTCGGATCAGTTCGGGGTTCGCATCGAGGATATGGTTTATATTACCGAAAATGGGTATGAAAATCTGACAAAATCCAATAAAGAATTGATCATACTATAAAAATAAGGCGCCGATTTCGGCGCCTTATTCTATATTTTTTCGTTTCATTTTAGAAAGGGGATTGCTGATGGATGCTTCTTTGATGGATTCGCTGTCTACATGGGTATAAATCTGGGTGGTCCCGAGGTTTTCATGGCCTAAAATTTCCTGAAGCACGCGGATGTCCACATGGCCATGGCGATGCATTAAGGTTGCCGCTGTATGCCGCAGCTTATGGGTTGATAGGTGTTTGTCGCCCAAACCGGCAATATGCAGGTATTTTTCAACCAGATTCTGCACCGCGCGACGGGAAATACGGCTCTTATTTCGGCTGATAAACAGTGCCTCCGGGTCTTTCAAGCCTTCCTTGGGGCGTTCGTGGTTCAGATAATCGTCTACCGCATCGCGGCAGGCTTGATTTAAATGAATGGTACGCTGTTTATTGCCTTTGCCGGTGATCACCGCGTACTCATTCTTAATATCGCTCACATTCAGAGAAACCAGTTCTGCAAGGCGCATTCCGCAGTTTAAAAACAGCGTAAGGATTGCATAATCTCTGCGACTTTTTTTGACAGCAGACAGCAATTCTGTGCTTTCCTCCAGAGTCAGATGCTTGGGAAGGGTTTTAGGCAGGGAAGGGGTGGAAACGCCCTCCATGGGGTTATTCTTCAAAAGGTGCATCTTCTGGGTCATATACTTAAAATAAGTACGAAGGGAAGACATTTTTCTGGAAATACTGCGGGAACCGTTTTTACGAACCTCACGGCAGTAATAAAAATAATCGTAGATATCCTGCAAGGTAATGGATGCCACAAAGGGAATATCAAGATCATGGATCGCAACATCATGCAGCTTCGTATCGGATGGGAGCTTTTCTTTTTTGATTCGGGTATAACGGAAAAAGTTCTCAAGATCGAGAATATATTCATAGGTAGTTGACTTGGATTTTCCCAAAACAACCTCTAAATAGAAAATAAAATCCTTTAAAGTTTGCGGAAGGCGGTCATAATCGATCAAAATTCTCACTCCTTTGAACGGGGGATGAAAATATTATATCACGAAATATATACAATGTCAACTGCACAAAATGGATATTTTGTGCAGTTAGGGGGAGTAATTAGTTGAGCCGGAGAAGATTTTATCCTTTTCCGGCTCAAAATCATATTAATTTAATTATAGGTACATTTATGGGGATTCTATTGAATTGCATTCAGGAAGCATCTGATATTATCAAATATATAAGTCGGTTTCTTCCCATCAAATACCTCAACATCTTCCATAGTGGATTCACCGCTCAGCATTAACGCTGTATCGATTCCTGCATTGCTTCCGCTTGCGATATCGGTATATAAACGGTCTCCCAATATGATGGCCTGCTCCTTTTTAAAGCCTGTATACTCTATTGCAAGATCGATCATAGTGGGCTCCGGCTTTCCGATGAATTTCGGTAGTCTTCCTGTTGCTGTTTGCAGAATCTGCGCAATGGAACCGCAATCAGGAACCGATCCGTACCATGTGGGACAAACCCAATCGGGATTGGTTGCAATGTAATCCACGCCACGGTTTAACAAAATACATGCATCTTCTAATTTCTGAAAGCAAAGCTCGGTGTCAAAGCCCATTACCAAACAGGCGATTTCATCACAAATCGTGTCAGTAATTTTGAGGCCATATTCGATCAACTCATCCTTCAAGGCTTGAGTGCCGAATACATATAATAAGTCGTCTTTATGGGTTTTCTGCAGATATAATGCGGTTGCCTGAGCCGAGGTTGTAAAATCCTCTTTGCCGGCTTTAATGCCCATAGAGCCAAGCTTTTCAATATATTTTTGAACACTTTTGGAGCTATTATTGGTCAGATACATGGCTCTGCCGCCGATTTTTTTTACATGCTCCAAAAAGTCTAATGTACCGTCAAATAATTCCTGATCCAGATAGATGGTACCGTCCATATCCAGCAAAAATAAACGCTTATCCTTTAATTCCATTGTTGCTCTCCCCTATTTTTTTGATCTACAGCATCCGCATTGGAAAAATCCTTCCAACTGCAGAATATAATCACTGCCTTCGGCCTTTGAAAAACCGACAAATTCCGCTAATTTTGCATATTTATTTGACAAGTAAACTTGCTTTACACCATTGATGTCCATGATGTTTAAAATTGCGCGGCAAAGGCCATCCAAGAGATCTATATTGCCCTCAAAGCCGCTTATTGCCTTGATTTTTCCGATTTCATCCTCGTAAGAGAACACTGCGCAATGGAGGATTTTTTCTCTTTCAATGGTAGCAATCACATGATCACTGCATTCAATTTCTATTTGGTGGTCTTTACTGATCCGATCCAAGATCAAGGGGTCGGTCACCTTTTTAATCTCTATCATTTTATAGCCCTTTCAACATTTTTAATATCATATCATATCAATGAACTTTTTGCAAGTGACAAGCGACTTTTTTCATACACTGTTTCTGAGGTGATCTATATGTTTATTCCGCTGCAAAGCTTTCTGGATCAAACCATCTTCCTGATGCTTTATCTATCCGGCGGCGCAACCTTTCCCAAGCCATTGACTCTGGCGGAAGAGCGGTATTATCTGGAACAGTTTAAAAAGGGTGACATTGAGGCCAGGAATATCCTGATTGAGCGAAATCTCCGATTGGTCGCACATATCATTAAAAAATACTATGCAACCAGCAAGGATCAGGACGATCTGATCTCTATCGGCACCATCGGCTTGATCAAGGGTGTTTCCACCTTTGATCAACAGAAAGGCGCAAGACTTGCAACCTATGCAGCCAGATGCATTGAAAATGAGATCTTGATGTATTTCCGCAACCAGAAAAAGCGGCAAAACGATGTTAATATCAACGACCCGATCGAAACCGATGGCGATGGAAATGCGCTGACCTTTTTAGATATTGTTTGCGAAGAAGAAAACTTTGCCGAGGATCTGGATCTGAAGATCAACAGCAAGAAGCTTTATCAATATATCGAGCGGTTAGAGCCACGGGAAAAACGCATTCTCATTATGCGATACGGCCTCTACAATACGCTTCCCCATACCCAAAAGCAGGTCGCGAAAAAACTGGGGATCTCCCGTAGCTATGTTTCCAGAATCGAAACCAAAGCAATCTCAAAAATGCGATCCTATTATCAGTAAAAAACGGCGGTTTTCTGCAGAGAAAACCGCCGAACTTGTCCTTAAGGGTTATTTTTCGCTGATAATTGTGCCGCTGGTTAATTGAAAGCTGGAGAGGATGTGAAGCTCGATCTGATGCTGCTGCGCCAATTCAATACTTTTTCGCTGAAGCACACCGGAGCCTTTATCTGATAAAGCAAGCATCTCTTCATAGGTGAGATGATCCAGCTTTTTAGCAGTGATATCCTCTCGCGGATCGGCGGTATAAATACCGTCTACATCTTTATAGATACGACAGCTGTCTGCATTTAATGCCGCCGCCAGAGCAACCGCGGATGCATCGGAGCCGCCGCGCCCCAGAGTGGTTACATTCCCGCTTTCAGTGATCCCTTGAAAACCGGTAACGATCACAGCGATACCTTGATCAAGATACTTTTTAATTGCTTTTATATCGATGGAAAGAATCTCTGCGTTTCCATATTCGGAATCCGTACAGATTCCCGCCTGGGCTCCCGTCAGAGAAACTGCGGGAACACCGCTATCCATCAATGTGATGGCAAGTAATGCGGCAGAGGCCTGCTCTCCGGTGGATAGTAAGGCGTCCAACTCTCTCGGCGCAGGATTTTCGGTGATCTCACGCGCGGTGGCTAAAAGCCGATCAGTGGCATCCCCTTGGGCGGAAACAACCGTAACCACTTGGTTTCCCTCATTGATCCTGCGGGCAATGATATTGGCAACATTATGCAGACAGGTGCGGTCTGCAACCGAAGTTCCGCCGAATTTTTGGACAATCAGTCCCATTGGTATCCCCCTCTGAAAGAATTGAGGTAAAAGATCTTTTTTAACTCAGTTTCATTATATTCTATCCACGCTCTTTTGCCACCGGCTTTACACTTAAAACACCGCTGAGCTTTTTCATCTGATCCAATAACTCCTCCAACGGAATATCCATTTTCAGAGTATTGAAGGAAATGGATACGGGCGCAATCCCATTCATCGGAACATTCTGATTAATGGTCAGAATGCTTGCGCCGACCGAAGAGATCAAGCCCAAAACGCGGGATAGGGCGCCGATCTCATCCGAAAGATAAAGGATCAGGGTGATGATATTTTGTTTATCCTTCTCCACAAAAACATGAACACTGTCTTTATATTTATAAAACACACTGCGGGAGATCCCCACCTTCTTGGCGGCCTCATGTACTGTTTTGCACTCTCCGGTTTGCAGGATCCGTTTGGCTTCGATCACCTTGGAGAAGATTTCGGGCAAAACGCTTTTATCGATCAAATAATACTCTTGGTTCATTGCTTGTCCTTTCTATAGAGACATTTGTTGCTAATACAAATACAAATATAACACAATTCGGTGATTTTTTCAAGGAATTTATGAAATTTCAAAATACTCTTTATTTTTTATTTTCATCTATGCTATAATAATAAAAAAATAACGGAGTAAAAGTTTTCTATGCTTTCAAATCGAGACTATAAAAGGGTACATTACCTGATACAAATTGCCTTTATTGCGGTGTTTATCTTTCTTGCTTATCTTGCGGTAAGATATGTTTTCGGCGCCATCGCCCCCTTTATCATCGCATTCATTGTTGCCTCTCTGGCAGAGCCTTTAGTGGCTTTCCTGGTTCAAAAGGCTCGTTTTCCCCGTGGAATTGCCAGCACGCTGTGTGTTTTATCCATTATTGCGTTGCTGGTTGTCGTCGGTGTATTCTTATCCACCACCATCTGGTCGGAGGGCAAGGTTCTTCTTTCGAAGATTCCGGGCTATCTCAAAGAAATGATCCTCTATTTAAAGGGGGCTTTAGACGGCAGCAACGGACTTCTGGCCTTTTTGCCCGATAACATCCTCGATAACGCTGTTACCTATTTGACCAATTACGATTACAGTTCACTATTGACCGGCTCCTTGGGAAGCTTGGTTTTGGGCTATGCGGGAAATGTGGTTACCTATATCCCCAATATTTTGATCTTTGTTATTGTGACCATTGTATCCAGCGTATTTATGTCGGTTTCCTTCCCTGTTGTGAAGCGTTTTGTTTTAGCGCAGTTTGGGGCCAAGCATCAGGAACTGATCATCGATATCAAAAACAATTTGTTTTCTACTGTATGGAAATATTTGCGCTCCTATTCCCTGCTGATGCTGGCTACCTTCATTGAGCTTTCCGTCTTTTTCCTGATCTTTCGGTTCAAGCCGGCGATTCCCCTTGCTTTCTTGATCGCTATTGTGGATATTCTGCCGGTCCTCGGCGTCGGTACTGTTTTGATTCCTTGGTCGGTATTCAGTCTGCTGACCGGTGAACCATGGCAGGCGCTGATTCTGATCTCGATGTATATCGTTGTAACTGTTGTGCGGCAGATTCTGGAGCCCAAGATCATCGGGGATAATACCGGTATGCTCCCTATTGTGACCCTGTTCTGCATTTGGGTCGGTTTGAAGCTCTTTGGCTTTGGCGGTATGTTTTTACTTCCCATTACGGTTGTGATCTTGAAAAATCTCCACGAAGAGGGCAAGATCCACATCTGGAAAATACCTGAGAATTGAGTAAAGGAATAAAGCAACTATGGATATGAAAGAAAAGTTTTGCGCGTTGTATCGCGAGAAGATCAAGCGCGAAGGTGCGGAAGAATTATTGGAGTACCTTTGCGGAAGCGGCTCGGATTTTTTTACCGCTCCTGCAAGCACCCGTTTTCACGGGAATTATCCCGGCGGTCTTTGCGAGCATAGCCTGAATGTCTATACCAATTTGAAGGAATATCTCGCAAGACCCTATACCAAGAAGCTCTTTGCCAATGAATACAGCGAGGAGTCTATTGCGATCGTTTCCTTACTGCACGATCTTTGCAAGGTGAATGTTTATAAAACCTCCATGCGGAATGTAAAAAACGATGCAGGGGTTTGGGAGAAGGTTCCTTATTATGAATTCGATGATAATCTCCCTTATGGACATGGTGAAAAAAGCGTTTACATCATCGGCGGCTTTATGCGGCTGACCCGTGAAGAGGCCTTTGCCATTCGGTATCATATGGGCTTCTCCGAAGAAAAGGATATCCGCAATTGCTCTAAAGCCTTTGAAATGTATCCTCTCGCCTTTGCATTGGCCACAGCTGATATGGAGGCCTCCCTCTACTTGGAAGAAAAAAGATAAAAAAAGACCTGCCCTTTGCAAAGTGTCCTTGAGGACACTTTGCAGCGAGATAAATTCCTTCGGAATTTTCGATATATCCCATTGGGATTCGATATACCTT
>JAZUNB010000085.1:0-3898 GCA_045603925.1 Eubacteriales bacterium | reverse complement strand
AAACGGATCCTTTGCAAACTGCAGGAGCAGTTTGGGACCGAAAAATAGAGGTGTCAGAATCTGACACCTCTATTTTTCAGTTTAAGAATTGCAGCAGCCAGTCGAAGGAGAAGGATTCTTCCTTCACTTGGTATTGCTCGGCCAGCTGAGGGCCGCAGGAGCCGCTGCCGATGCCGCTCATACGGGCATCCAGGCAGAGGATGGCGCTGTCTTCAGGCTTCAGCTCATAATTATGCTTGGCATGATCCAACTGCTCCTGGGAATAACGGGAAGCATTGAAGGAGAAGGGCTCCTTTTGGGTCACCACCCGCAACGCGCCCAGCGCCAGCCATTCGGTGCCCCAATGGGAATTATTCTCCTGGGGGAAGATAAAGGGCTCATAATCGCTGACATTGGCGGTATAGCAACCGTATTTTTGAGCATAACGGAAATCCTGATAGCTGCCGCCGGGGCCATAACCCAGATAAGTCACCTTCTTATGGTCTTCGGGCTGCAGGAACAGCCGCACACCAAAACGAGGGAGATACGGAAAACCAAGGTCACGCTCTACATCCATATGAATTCGAACATTTCCGCCTCCATCGATCCGATACTCGGAAGTAAAACGCAAACTGTTTTGCAGCCAGATGGCGCCTGCGCCCATCTTCACCGTAAGGGTGACGCCCTGCTCATCCTCCTGAACAGTTGTTTCATAGGGGCGGAAGATGGTGCGATGGTATCCTGCTTTTTCCCAAATTTCGCGCACCTTGCGGTCATTATCGGTAGGAGCGCGCCAGATATTATATTCCATAGGCTTTACGAACAGGACCTTGCCGCACCGCTCCATTTGAGAAAAAGCACCGATTCGCTTGGAATAGGTGTATGTAAAGGTCTTGCCCTTTACAATGATCTCATCCGCTTCTTCCAAGATCTCCACTGCGCCCGGGGCGGCGGCGATGGTTTTGGGCTCAAAGGGCAGGATCTCGATCTGATCGAAGCCCAGTTCTTCGCCTTTCTTTGCCCAAGGAGCGTCCTCTTTGCTTCTCAAGGTGAAGCAAACAAAGGTATGACCCAAAGGTAAGGAGGCCGAAAGATCAAATTCGGCGGTTGCATGAGGCGCCAAGGAAGGCAGCTCCACTGCTCCCTTCTGAACCGAGATGCCATCAGTGGTGAATTCATATTCAACGGTGCAGAGCTCGAAAAGATCGGTGAAATCCAGATAGTTCTTCACCCGGAAGCGGCCGTTGCCTAAATGGGTAAACCGCGCGGGGCGCATAACATTTTTATACTCCAGCACACCGGGCGAGGGGCGGCGGTCGGGATAGACCAGACCGTCCACACAGAAATTGCTGTCGTGGGGGAATTCACCGTGGTCGCCGCCATAAAGGTAAACGGTCTTTCCGTCTTTTTCGGTGGCGATGGCATGATCGCACCATTCCCAAATATAGCCACCGGAATAACCGTCGTGGTGATCCATGCACTGCCAATAATCCTCCAGATCGCCGGGACCGTTGCCCATGGCATGGCAGTATTCAAACTGCATAAAGGGCAGCCGCTCCCCGCTCTGATCCGCCGCAGGACTTACCTCATAATGGTTATGAAGATCCTTTACCAGATCATCGGCAAAATATGCTTCCGCCGTCTCAATGGGGGCATACATCCGGCTATAAGTGGGTACATTTTTATAATCCGGTTGATAATCCAAATAAGTATTAAAAGTGCTCTCATAATTGCAGATGCGAGTATCATCTCGATCCACCCCATATTGAAGCATCGCTTCCAAATTGGGTCCAAAACCGGTCTCGTTACCGCAAGACCACATAAAAACGCCGGTGCGGTTCTTATCCCGCTCCACCAACATTTTCATACGGTCTACATATGCATTCTTATAGGATTCGGTAGTAGTAAGAAACGCATAAGTGTGGTATCTGTGCACACCGTCTTTATACATCTTTGTACAACCATGGGTTTCTAAATCGGCTTCATCTAAAATATACAAACCATAGCGCTCGCAAAGATCATAGAATTCAGGCGCGTTGGGATAATGGCTGGTGCGAACGGAATTGAAGTTATACTTCTTCATTAAGAGAACATCCTGCAGCATCTCCTCATAGGTGACGGTCGCACCGCCGATAGGGGAACTATCGTGGCGGTTGACGCCGCGGAGCTTGATCAGCTGTTCATTAAAAAGGATGGTGCCGTTTTTGATCCCAACGGTACGGAAGCCCAATTTCAACCCGATCACTTCATCGGCGCTCTTTAAGAGCAGGCTATAGAGATAGGGATGCTCGGCATTCCAGAATTTCGCATCCTCCACCGCGAATTGCAGGGTTCCCTTCCCTTCTGCGCTTGCCACTTCCTTGCCATCGGCATCCAAAAGCGCGCAGGAAAGGGTCTGCTCTTCCCCGAACCATTCGGTTTCAATGGAAACGGATGCGGCGCAATTTTTAAAATCGCAGGCAGTCTTCACAAAGAAATCCCGCAGATGGTTTTCGGGGCGGCGCAAAAGATAAACATCGCGGAAAATACCGCTGAAGCGGAATTTATCCTGATCCTCCAGATAGGAACCGTCGCACCATTTCAACACGATCACCGTCAGGCGGTTCTCCCCCGCCTTCACAAAATCGGTGAGGTCAAATTCATGATGAGAATGGGAGACCTGACTATAGCCGACAAAATCGCCGTTGACATAGAGATAAAAGCAGCTGTCCACACCCTCGAAATTAATATAAGTACGCAGAGCGGTATTTTCCACCTTAAAGGTCCTTTGATAAACGCCACAGGGATTCTCAATGGGAACATAAGGGGGATCAAAGGGAATGGGGTATTGAACATTGCTATATTGAATCTGATCATAACCCTTCATCTGCCAGCAGGAGGGCACCTCAATGGTATCATAATCCACCGGCTCCTCTGCCCAGGGGGCGCCGGTCAGGTCGTAAACCGATTTATAATATTTAAACTTCCATTCCCCGTTTAAGGAAACAAAACGGTCAGAATGAAGCCGCGGACGCTCCGCAAGCGCTTGCTCCTCTTGGGAGCAAGGGATATAGTAGCTCCGGTTGGGGCAGGTGCCGATATGTAAGGTTTGGGGATCTTCAAAATAGTTTTTTAATATCATTTTTCCTCTCCTATAAAGGAATTGCGCCGCATAACGGCGCATTCCTTTGAGCTTTTATGCCCGATCGTTTGAGTCATCCGTCCATCCGTCCAATGTGTCCAGTTCCTCTTTCTGAAGCTTTCGCTTCTTGGCTTGAGGATCTTCCTGCTCGAAATACGTCTCACGCGTTTCCCGTACCTCTACGGGGTCGTTATGATAGGCCTTTCTCATAGTAACACCTCCGTATTTAGAATGACTTATTCTTCTATCATTATTATATCTTTTTTAAAAAGGTACTGTCAAGCATTTACTTGAAATATCTTCCTTTTTCTGTTAGAATAGAAGCGGAGGATTGAATTATGAAATTTATTTGGATCGTTTTAATTGTTGCAGTGGCATCCATTGCCCTGTTTATTGCCGCCGATTACCTGATGAAAATGAAGAAAACGCCCCTTTCCGCCGAACGGTTTATCTGGAACGCGGTCTATTTCATTCAGCTCAAGCAATATGAGAAAGCCCTCGACCTGCTGGATCAGATGGAGCAAGAAGTGGCGATTACTCCCGAGGAAATGTGCGATGCCTGCGTTCAGCGGGCGGATGCCAATAAAGCCTTGGGGCGCAAAGAGGCCGCCGCCGATGCCTATGATCGGCTTTATGAGGCGCTCTCCAACTGCGAAGGCCCCAAAAAGAAAAACCTTGACCTCTTAAAAGAGATCAAGGACTGCTACCATTCCTGCAACCGCGATGCCGATTTTGAGAAATGGGAAAACTTGTTCTTAAACGAAGAAAGTGCGATGTGAAATTCACATCGCACTTTTC
>JAZUNB010000084.1:0-3655 GCA_045603925.1 Eubacteriales bacterium | reverse complement strand
ATTCCGCCGTCAGGTTGAGGTAATCGGTCATACGGGTCATCTGATAGTCGAAGGGCGGGTTATTGGTCAGCACCCCCAAGGGGTTTTCATAAATTTTCAGCCCCTCGGCGGTGGGCTCCAGAGTGAGGCTGCCGGTTGGATCGGCGATGATCCAATGGAGGGGAGAGAGGGGAAGTTCTTCCGAAAAAGGCTCGGCGATGATATTGACCCGCGTCAGCAGGGCTCTTGCCGCCTTAAGGTCGGGGCATTGAGCGAGGATCCAAGGGATCAGCTCATAAGGGGCAAGGTTATAATGCTCCGACTTCGGCGGCAGGTACACCGCATTGTCGGCAAAAAGAAGCCCCGCCATAAAAAGACCCTGCTCATTGATGGCATCGTAATAAAGGGCGGTTTCCTCCATGACCGTTGCCATCCCCAAAAGGGCGGAATGTTCCTTGATGGCAGGCAGGCGCCTGAAGGATAAGGGCGCCTTGCGGGGGGTCAAGGCCACCTGCTCTCCATAGCCTTCATGGTGATCCAGAGTCCGTCCGAACAGATTTTCATAACAAATCGCTGTACACATACCCATAGTATAAGAAAAACCGCAAGGAATATTCCTTGCGGTTTGTTCATGATTGATGGGTTTGGTTGAATTTTTCAAAAAGCTCCTTTGCCATTCGGGTCATTTCGGCGGGGTCCACCTTTAAGAGCTGGCGGTCATAGGTCAAGAGGCCGTTGGTTTCGTCTTCCACATCGCTGACCTGGGTATAGACCGCGGCAGAGAGGCCGTCCTCAATGGAGGCGAGGATCTCCCGCCGATAGAGGGCCAGCAGCTCTTCCTGAAGCTTTTCGGGCTCCTCGGTAAAGAAATGATAGCCGGTATTCTGATCCAGATTAAAGGAATGGTTCGGCACCTTGCAGGAATAGCCGCCGAACTCCGAGAGCACCATGGGCTTGCCCGCCACTGCCTGCAGCTTCACCGGCTTAAAATAGATATGGTCGCTTTCCACATCGCTGTTGGTCTCCTTAAACCAGCCGGAGGTGGTATCAAAGATGCGGCTTTGGTCCATGGCCTTGAAGTCGGTATAGCATTGATCGGCTTTGAATTGCCCCCACCCCTCATTGAAGATGGTATAGTACACCACCGAGGGGTGGTTATAGAGGGCGTCGATGATCCCCTTGCCGTGGGCATAGAACTGCGCCTTGCGGGTCTCATTGGCCCGATGGGTGATGCCCCGCCGCAACCAGACGGTGGGGATGGCGGTATCGATGAGAAAACCATACCGCCCCGAATTGATGAAGTCCTGAAAGACGACCATGCCGTATTTATCGCAATAGTAATAGAAGAGATCGGGCTCCAATTTAATATGCTTGCGGAGCATATTGAAGCCGCAGGCCTTCATCTGCAGAATGTCGGTCTCAAAGCCTTCGGGGGTGGCGGGGAGGTAGATGCCGTCGCTGAAATAGCCTTGATCCAAAAGCCCGTGGAAGAAATAGGGCTGTTCGTTGAGAGTCAGAAGGGCCTTGCCCTTGATCTGGGTGGTGCCGACGGTACGAAGGGCAAAATAGGACTCGATGCGGTCGGCGCCGTGGGTCAGGGAAAATTCATAAAGATAGGGGTCTTCGGGGGTCCAAAGGCGGGGGTTTTCTACCTCAACGGTTATACGATCGGTAAAAGAATACTCTTTTTCGCCCAAATGTAAAATATTTTCCCCCTTGGCCTCGATGGTCACATGGGTGAGGGAGGGGGTGATCTTGAGGGTTTCCAGATAATCGGCGGGAACGCTCTCCAGCCAGACCGTCTGCCAGATGCCGCTGATCTTGGTATACCACATTCCCCCCCGCTTGGTCCGCTGCTTGCCATAGGGCAGGCTGAGATCCAGAGGATCGGCCACCTCTACCCGCAGGGTGTTTTCCCCCTCTTGAAGGGCATCGGTAATATCAAAGGTAAAGGGAAGGTAGCCGCCCGTATGCCAGCCCACCTGCTTTTCGTTTACAAAAACATTGGCCTCCTGATCCACCGCCCCGAAATGGAGGAGCACCCGATCCTTTCGGAAGCCCTTGGGCAGAGAAAAGGGGCGGGAATAGATCAAAAGCTCGCCCTTTTCGGTGATCCGCTCCACCCCCGAAAGGCGGCTCTCGGGCGGGAAGGGAACCAAGATTTCGGTTTCGATGGTCTCTTTCTTGGCCCGGATGGTTAAGCTCCATTTGCCGTTGAGGCAGAGATAGGACTCCCGCCGCAGCTGGGGGCGGGGATATTCGCTGAAGGGAATTTCGCTTAGATCCTCTTCAAAGGGGGTCTTTAAGGAAAGGGTGCGGGGCTTTTTGGTGGCCTTGATCCAGAGGAAGAAGGGCAGGATCACCAGAAGGGCCAGCAGGGCGCCTAAAAAGATATTTTGGTTGGGGATAAAGGAGGTGGTACCGTCGCTGTTGACCACCGTTTCGGCGCGGGCGAGGATCAGCTTGCCGATGAAGGGCCCTAAAATCCCCGGCACAAAGACCTGGGAAAAGATCCGAACCCCCTGGAACTGCCCCGCCTTGCCTTCGGGGGTATGATCCCTTACCGCGGCGCCGAAGACGGCCATCCCCGAAAGGTACCCGCTCATCATCAGAAGAGAGCCGAGAAAGACCAAGGGCGTATTGCGGAAGGAATAGAGAAGAATATAGCCTGCCGCCAGCAGAGCAACGGCGATGATCCCTGCAAACTGAAAGCCTTTTTTATCATAGGATTTGCCCCAGAAGGCGGTAAAGCCCGCCGCCAGAACAATGGCGGGCGCCATGATCAATACATAGTTTGCCATCTTCAGGCTCTCGGTATAATAGAGGATGAGATAAGGCATAAAGATCTGAATGGAGATATTAAAAACAATAAAGGCCAGAAGGGTCACATAAAGGGTGGGGTTGGCCTTCACCGTTGCAGGGCGGAAGCCATGGAGAATGGTCTGCCAATAAGGCTCCTTGGCAGGGGCGATCTTGGGTTCTTCAATCAGGAAGAGCCCCAGAATACCAAAGACCAGCGTCAGGGCGCCGATGACCGCGAAGATCACCGTCCAGCTGGCGCTTTCCTTGAGGTCAAAGAACATAAACCCGCCGAAGACCACCAAGATGGCCAGAAGAGGCATCATGGAGTTGATGCCCTCGGCGGCGCCGCGGTTGGTATGGTCGGTGGAGTCAGTGAGCCAGGCGTTGAAGGCGGCATCATTGGCGGTGGAGCCGAAGAAGGTCATGATGCAGTCCAAAATAATGGTCAGCGAGACCCCTACCGCCGCAATGGAGGCGGCCATGGGGAAGAGGGCAGAGAGAATGTCGGTCTTCAATAGGGTGAAGCTTAAAATGGAAACACCCCAAAGAATATAGCCGGCGGAAATAAAGACCTTCCGCTTGCCCAGGCGGTCGGAAAGAGCGCCCATGAATACGGTGGTGAGGGTAGCCGCCACCGAAGAGGCCGCCACCATATTGGAGATATCGGCGGCAGAGGCATGGAACATATTGTAAATGAAAACATTGAAATACATGTTTTCAACCACCCATGCCACCTGCCCCATCAGGCTGAAGATGGTAAGAGCGCACCAAAAGCGCCCGGAAAGCTTGGTTTTCATAAAAGAACCTCCTCTTTGGGATGGTTTTATCATATCATAAAAAATTCAATTATGCAACGGATGGAAAAAAGTCCCCG
>JAZUNB010000083.1:0-5062 GCA_045603925.1 Eubacteriales bacterium | reverse complement strand
CACCTTGCGAGTATTACCTCGCCACCGCCGCGTGACGAAAAATCTCCCCCTGCTGCGCAGCAGGGGGAGATGAAAGAATTTATTCAATTAACATATTCTTTTTGTTTTTTAGCCTGTCTACTTGACGGGGGGCACATTACTTTGCATCTCGGATCTTTCTTTTATTTTAAAAACCGATCGGTAAACCGACGCAGATATTCTCCCAAAAAGGGGATCAGAATGTCATAATCGGGGCCCAATTTGGCCAAATTCAATTCATAGTTATAATAACCGTCGAAGCCGATCTCCTTGAGAGCCCGGAAGGTCTCTGCCCAATCGACGGTCCCCTGGCCGGGGAGCAGATGCTGATCGGAAAAGCCGTTGTTATCATGCAGGTGCAGTGCCTTGATGCGCTTGCCGAACATCCGAATGGTATTGGGCACGCTCAAATACCCTGCCGGCGCGGCATCGTTGGTATGCCCCGTATCCATGCAAAAGGCCTTCATTTCCGTTCTGAGATCCTCATATTCTCCCAGCATCCGCTGGGGATCGGCGAAATGATCGAAGCCGTGGACCCCCTTATGGCGGCAACGGCCGAAGGTCTCCATACAGATCTTCACCCCCCACTCCTCGGCGGCGGGAATGAAATCGGCATACATCTCCTGGTTCACCCGATGCATGGTCTTGGCATCCACCTCATAGCCCCACTGCATGGTGGAGATGCAATGGATCACCGTATATTCACAGCCCAGAAGCGCCGCCGCCTTGATGCCCTTAATGGCGGCATCCTTTAAAAAGGCGTTATGCTCCTCATTCTCGGGGATATAGGAATCCACCAGATTATGGGTCAGGGCGATCTTCAGCCCCAGCTCCTCGGCATAAGCGCGCAGGTCTTTAAAATAGGCTTCAAATTCCTCTTCCGGGTACTCAAAGACCGGCAATACGGGGGTCTTATACCGCTGATAGCGGGCATAATGGATCAGATTGAAATCCACCCCGTCAAAGCCTGCATCCTTGGCCATCTTCAGCGCTTTTTTATCCCCATAGACGATCTGCAGAGTTCCGATACTTAAACTGATCTTTGCCATGATCTCAACCTCTCTTCATCAATACCTTCACACCGTCTTTGCCGTCTTCCAGCAAAACGCCCATCTCCGCCAATTGCTGACGGATGGCATCGGCCTTGGCAAAATCCTTGGCGGCGCGGGCGGCGGTGCGCTCCTCCACCAATTTTTGGATCTCTTCGGGAATCTCGGTCTCGCCCTCGCCCTTTACAATGTTCAGCACATCCGTCAGCTCATAAAAGAGCTCCTGCAGCTTGGTGAAGAATTCCAAAGAATGGGTCTCCGCCAGGCGGGTATTGATCCAGCGGGCCAGATCAAAGAGGACACTTACCGCATCGGCGGTATTAAGATCATCGTCCATCTTCTCCAAAAAGCGATCCTTGAAGGTCGCCAATTCGGGCAGCAACGCCTCTTCCTCGGCACTCAGCTTGCCGCTCGCCGTCTTCATGGTATAGGCCAGATTATTCTTGGTGGTATAAAGGCGCTCAAGGCCTGCCTTGGCGCTGTCCAGAACATCCTTACTGTAGTTGATGGGGCTTCTGTAGTGGGAGGAGAGCATAAAGAAGCGGATGGTCTCATAGCCATAGGCGGCCGCCGCATCACGGACGGTAAAGAAATTGCCGGCGGACTTACTCATCTTGCGGTTATCCACATTGATATGGCCGTTATGAAGCCAATAATGGGCAAACTCACAGCCATTGGCGGCCTCGCTTTGGGCGATCTCATTTTCATGGTGGGGGGAGATCAGATCCACACCGCCGCAATGAATATCAATGGTCTTGCCCAAAAACTTGCAGGCCATGGCGGAGCATTCAATATGCCAGCCGGGGCGACCTAAGCCCCAAGGAGATTCCCAGGCGGGCTCGCCGGGCTTTGCCGCCTTCCAGACCGCAAAGTCCATGGGATCCTCCTTCTGCTCATTGACATCGATGCGGGCGCCGCTCTCCAGCTGATCCATGGGCAGATGGGAAAGCTTACCGTAGCCCTTGAACTTCTTGGTGGAATAGTAGACATCCCCCTTGGACTCATAGGCATAGCCCTTTTCAATGAGGTTTTCGATGATCTTAATGATATCGGCGATGCAATGGGTGGCGCGGGGATGGATGGTGGCCTTGCCGACTCCCAAGCCCCCTGCATCGGTATAGTATTCATTGATATATTTATCCCCCAGCTCTGCCAGGGTGATGCCCTCTTCATTGGAGCGGCGGATCATCTTATCGTCCACATCGGTGAAATTCTGCACAAATTTCACCTTATAGCCCCGATACTCAAAGTAGCGGCGCAGAACATCAAAGGTGATGAAGGGGCGGGCGTTGCCGATATGGAAAAAGTTATAAACGGTCGGTCCGCAGGCATACATCAGCACCTTGCCGGGGGTAATGGGGACAAATTCTTCCTTCTGACGGGTCAGGGTATTATAGAGTTTCATTCTTTTATTCTCCTTTTCAATTCTTCGATCTCTTGGGAAAGGCGGGCCAGCTCCTCCCGCACAGGGTCGGCAATATGGATCTGATCCAGCGGATCCACCTTCTTGCCTTTTTGGCGGATGACCCGCGCGGGAACACCCACCGCAGTGGAATAGGGAGGGATCTCCTCCAATACCACCGCATTGGCGGCGATCTTGCTATGATCCCCGATGGTAAAGGGGCCTAAGACCTTGGCGCCGCTGCCTACCATCACATAATCGCCCAGGGTGGGATGGCGCTTGCCGGTATCCTTACCGGTACCGCCCAGGGTCACCCCCTGATATAAGAGGCAGTAATCGCCGATGACGGTGGTCTCGCCGATGACAATGCCGGTACCGTGGTCGATGCAAAGCCCTTTTCCGATCCTGGCGGCAGGATGGATCTCCACCCCGGTGCGGAATTTGGCGTATTGAGAGACCCAGCGGGCCAAAAAATACCGCTTATGGCCATAGAGCCAATGGGAAAGGCGGTAAAAGAGCACCGCATGAAAGCCGTTATAGAGAAAAAAGATCTCCGCCTTGCTTCTTGCGGCAGGGTCTCGCTGCATAAAGGCATCTAAGTCTTCACGCACTTTTTTAAACATACAAAAACCTCCAATAAAAAATACGCCTCTGCTCAAACAGAGGCGTATGGGTACGCGGTTCCACTCCGAATTTATCACTCGATGCTCCCGATAACGGGGGAAAAGCCGCCCTCCACTCATGCAGAGGGAAAAACCACGGAGCGCACATTGGGATCGCCTCCTGCCTGCCGCGGCTTTCAGCCTATGACCGCGGCTCTCTTCTCGGAGAGAGGATCTTACTATTTCCGTTTAGACCATTATATGTGAAAGAAGGAAAAAAAGCAAGTGTTTTGCCCTTGGGAACACAAATTTTTTTGTTTTTTTCATTTTTTTCCATTTTTCTTCACACTTTTTTCATAGAATGGCGTTATAATATGATATACTATGATAGAAACAAGGAGGGACAACCCTATGAATAATGAATATAATTTTGATCCCATGACGGGAGAACCCATCCGCCGAGAGCCGGAGGCGCCCCAGGCAGAGCCCGTGACCGCTGAAGAGCCCATGGCCCCTGCCGAACCGGAGGTGGCTCCCAATACCGCTCCCACTGCGGAGCAGCCTGTTTACCATTATGTCCGCCCCGAGGAGCCCAAGGAGGAAGAGACGGTCTTTACCAATGATGCGCCCCCTGCCTATACCCCGCCCGCCGCACCGGTCATTGCCAAAAAAGAGCCCAAGCCTCTTACTGCCGGTAAATTTTACGGCGGCATCGCCATCGCGCTGGTTCTGGCCCTGCTCTTAGGTCTTGCAGGCGGCTTTTGGGGCGCTTCCTTGAAAAAGGGCGATACTCTGATTGGCGAAGGCACCGCTGTCATTTATAAGACCGCCAAATTGGAGGGCACCGATAAAGCCATGACGGTGGAGCAGGTGGCCGAGCTGGTGAAGCCCAGCGTAGTGGCCATCACCACCGAGCAGATCGTCACCGGCTCCTTCTGGCAGCAATATGTCAGCGAGGGCGCAGGAAGCGGCGTCATCATCACCACCGATGGGTATATTGTCACCAACCACCATGTCATCGACGGCGCCACCAATATTAAGGTCACCCTTTCCGACGGCAAGAGCTATCCCGCCACCCTGAAGGGCAGCGATGCCAAGGCGGATCTGGCGGTCATCAAGATCGACGCCACCGACCTTCAGCCCGCCGCATACGGTAAATTCGAAGAGATCACCCTGGCCGAAACGGTCATCGCAGTGGGCAACCCCCTGGGCGAGCTTGCAGGCACCGTTACCAGCGGCATCTTAAGCGCTCTGGATCGGGAGATCACGGTGGAGAATACCACCATGCGCCTCTTGCAGACCGATACCGCCATCAACCCCGGCAACTCCGGCGGCGGCCTCTTTAATACCAGCGGTCAGCTGATCGGTGTGGTCAACGCCAAATCCGCAGGGGAAGAGATCGAGGGCTTAGGCTTTGCCATCCCCATCGATACGGTAGAGAAGGTGGTGGAGGATCTGATCACCCATGGCTATGTGAAGGGTCGGGTAGAGCCTGGCATCACCTATGTGGAGATCAGCGACTCCATGACCGCCATGATGTATCGGGTCAACGAATTGGGCCTTTATATCTCCGCCGTTGCCGAAGGGTCCGATGCGGCCAAGGCAGGCTTTAAGCCCGGCGACTATGTGGTATCGGTAGACGGCACTAAGGTGTCCAAAGCCGCCGAAGCCACCGCCATTGTGGATAAAAAAGCGGTAGGCGACACAGTTTCCTTTGTCATTAAGCGAGGCGGCACCGAGCAGACTGTTACCATGACCCTCTCGGAATATATCCCCGCCCTCCCTGCCAATAAAAACCAAAGCCCCTTCGCGCAAATGGGATATTAATAACAGAAAAAGCCGACAGCAAATAATGTGCCCCCCGTCAAGTAGACAGGCTAAAAAACAAAAAGAATATGTTAATTGAATAAATTCTTTCATCTCCCCCTGCTGCGCAGCAGGGGGAGATTTTTCGTCACGCGGCGGTGGCGAGGTAATACTCGCAAGGTGTC
>JAZUNB010000082.1:0-16666 GCA_045603925.1 Eubacteriales bacterium | reverse complement strand
AAGGTCCAGTGCAACGGCGAGGATATCACCTTCCTGGATACCCCCGGTCACGCCGCCTTTACCGCCATGCGCGCCCGCGGCGCTCTGGCAACCGATATTGCCATTCTGGTGGTGGCCGCAGACGACGGTATTATGCCCCAGACGGGTGAAGCCATCAACCATGCCAAGGCAGCAGAGATCCCCATCATTGTTGCCATCAATAAAATGGATAAACCCACCGCCAACCCCGATCGGGTGATGCAGGAGATGACCGAATACGGTCTGGTTCCCGAAGCCTGGGGCGGCGATATCATCTGCGTTCCCGTTTCCGCCCTGAAGCATGAGAACATCGACACTCTTTTGGAGATGGTTCTGCTGGTGGCCGAAATGCGGGATCTCAAGGCCAATCCCAACCGCCTTGCCAAGGGTACTGTTATCGAGGCAAAGCTGGATAAGGGCCGCGGCTCTGTGGCTACCGTTCTGGTGCAGAACGGTACGCTGAATATGGGCGATATCATCATCGCCGGTACCGCGGTAGGTAAGATCCGCGCCATGACCGACGATAAGGGCAGAAAGCAAAAGACTGCCGGCCCCTCTACCCCTGTGGAGATCATCGGCTTGGCCGAGGTTCCCCAGGCGGGCGATGATTTCTTTGTGGTCGAAGACGAGCGCCTGGCAAGAGAGCTTGCCGAGCAGCGTAAGGCCGATCAGAAGCTGGCCTCCCAGAGCCAGTATAAGGTCTCTCTTGATGATCTGTTCTCCCGTATTCAGGAGGGCAATGTGAAGGACCTCAATATCATTGTGAAGGCCGATGTGCAGGGCTCTGCCGAGGCGGTGAAGGCCTCCTTGGAGAAGCTGACCAATGAAGAGGTTCGGGTGCGCGTGATCCATAACGGTGTCGGCGGCATCAATGAAAGCGATGTGATGCTGGCGGAGGCCTCCGGTGCCATCATTGTGGGCTTCAATATCCGCCCCGATGCCAATGCCAAGGCCCATGCCGAAAAGGCGCAGGTGGATATCCGCCTCTATCGCGTGATCTATGACTGTATCGAAGAGATCGAGGCCGCTATGAAGGGTATGCTGGCGCCCAAGTTTAAGGAAGTTATTCTGGGTATGGCCGAGGTGCGCCAGACCATCAAGGCTTCGGGCATCGGTACCATTGCAGGCTGCTATGTGAAAGACGGTAAGATGGTGCGCAATGCCTCCATCCGCTTGATTCGTGATAATGTGGTGATCCTGGAGGGGACCATGGGCTCCCTCAAGCGCTTTAAGGACGATGTGAAGGAAGTTGCCGAGAACTTTGAGTGCGGTATCACCATCGAGAACTTCAATGATATTAAAGAAGGCGATATGATCGAAGCCTTCGAAATGCAGGAGATCAAAGACTAATGGCTACTCATCGTATGGCGCGGGTCAATGAAGAGATCCGCCGGGAGCTGGCCCGGATCCTTCCCTCGGTGAAGGATCCGCGGGTCCCCTCCCTGATCTCGGTTACCGCTGTGGAGGCGACCGGAGATCTGAAGGAATGTAAGGTATTCGTTTCCGCCTTAAACGGCGATGAAAAGGAGATGCTCCGAGGGTTGAAATCCTCCGGTAGTTATATCCGCGGCGCGCTGGCGCGCAACCTGAAGCTGCGGTATACACCGGAGCTGACCTTCTATGCCGATCCTTCCATCAAATACGGTATGCATATCAACGAGAAATTGCATGAGCTGGGGCTGGACGGATCCGGAGATCAAGAAGATGAAGACTGATACGCTTCTGGAAATTGCAGAGTTTTTAAAGGGTCAGCAGCAGTTGACCCTGCTTTGCCATGTCCGCCCCGACGGAGATACCCTGGGCAGTGCCTTCGGCCTGAAGGACTGCCTGGAGCGGCTGGGTAAGGAGGTGCAGGTCCTCTGCGCCGATCCCATCTCCCCCCGCTATCGGTTTTTAAACGATGGGGAAAAGGATCTTCGCGGCGAGCCCAAAGGTGCCATCGTTTGCGTGGATATCGCCTCCCCCGAAATGGCGGGCAGCTATAAGGAATTGGCCCTTTCGGCCGATTGCGTCATCGATCACCACGCCACCAATCCTTGCTACGGCAAGCGAAATCTGGTGGACGCCGCCGCCGCGGCGGCAGGGGAGATCATGGTGGAGCTTTCTGCCCTTTTGGGCGGTTGTTCTCCCAAGGCGGCCGCGGCTTTTTATACCGCCATCGCCACCGATACGGGCTGTTTTAAATACGGCAATACCACCCGCCGTACCCATGAGGCGGCGGCCAGGCTGCTGGAAACGGAGTTTGATCTGAAGGCGCTGAATAAGCATCTTTTCCAGACCAGCCGCTGGGCGGAATTGGATCTGAACCGCCGCGCAACCGAGACCATCCGCTTTTATGAGGGGGGGAAGATCGCTGTTATGGAGATCTCCCTGCAGATGCTGGCCGAGACCGGCGCAGGTGCCGATGAATTGGAGACCATCTCCTCTCTGCCCATTCAGATCGAAGGGGTGGCGGCCGCGGCAACCTTTAAAGAATTGGAAAAGGGGCAGTATAAGGTCTCTTTGCGTACCGATGGCTCGGTCCATGGAGGAAAGATCTGCGCCACCTTCGGAGGCGGCGGCCATGCCCAGGCGGCAGGATGCTCCCTTTCGGGTACTTATGAAGAGGTAAGGGCGCAGGTGGTTGCGGCCATTCAGAAGGAATTGATATGAACGGATTGTTTTTAGTGGATAAGCCCACCGATATGACCTCCTTTGGGGTGGTGGCGCGGATCCGCCGCTTAACCAAGGAAAAATGCGGCCACAGCGGAACCCTGGATCCTATGGCTACCGGACTTTTGCCGGTGCTGGTGGGGAAGGGGACCAAGCTTTGCGAGCTGTTGACCGAGGGCGATAAAGCCTATATCGGCACTCTGCAGTTTGGAATCTGCACCGATACGGGGGATACCACCGGAAAGGTGCTGATTCAGCAGGAAAGTCGGGTGACCGAAGCCCAATTGCGGGCATTATTGCCTTCTTTTACGGGGGAGCTGAGGCAGATCCCTCCCGCCTATTCCGCCATCAAGGTGGATGGGGTTCCTCTTTACCGCCATGCCCGCAAGGGCAGAGAGGTGGAGATCCCCGCCCGTACCGTTACCGTCTATGAGCTGGTGCTCCGCTCTTTTGATGAGGAGAAGCAGGAAGCGGTGCTGGAGGTAGCCTGCTCCAAGGGGACCTATATCCGTACCCTTTTTGAGGATCTGGCCAAGGCGGCGGGTACGGTGGGTACCATGTCTGCCCTTCGGCGCACCAAGGCGGGGCGGTTTTCCCTGGAAAAGGCCATCCCCTTGGATGTATTAATGGAAAAATTAGAGAAAGGCGCGGCAGAGGATCTCATTCCTCTGGCCGAGGTTCTTTCCTTTTTGCCGCGCTATGAACCGCCGGCATTTTTCGCCACCCTTTTGAAGAACGGCTGCGCCGTTTCGGTGGCCAAACTGAAAAACGCTCCCGAAACCCGCTGTACCGTCTATGCGGAGGGTCAGTTGCTGGGTCTTGGGGAGCGGGTAGAAAAGGACGGAGAGACCTGCTTTAAGGTCGTAACGCATTTATGAGAGTGAACCGCGTGATCGCCATCGGGGATTTCGACGGGGTCCATCTGGGCCACCGCGCACTTTTCCGGGCGCTGAAGGAATGGGCGGAAAGTCTTCAGGCCGAAGCCTTTTTGCTCTCCTTCGATGAGAATACCAAAAACCGCAAAGTGATCACCGAAAGGGCGATGAAGGAATATTATTTCCGCCAATACGGGATCGAGCATTGGCAGACCCTTCCTTTTGAAGAATGGAAGGAGGTCTCTGCCGAGGAGTTTGCCGCCCGCTTCCTGAAAGAGGAATTGGGGGCGGTGGGCGTTCTCGGCGGGCAGGATCTTCATTTCGGGAAGGATCGGGCCGGCAATGAATTTACCCTCATTGCCAAGGGCATTGCGGTGAAAAAAATCGAAAACGAGACCCTGGAGGATCTTCGGATCAGTTCCTCCTCCATCCGCAGGCTGATCGGGGAGGGAAACCTGCCCGAGGCGGAGCGTCAGCTGGGTCATCCCTTTGCATTGATGGGACGGGTCGTCCACGGAAAAGGGCTGGCCAAGGAATACGGCCTGCCGACGGTGAATCTTCCTCTCTCGGAGCGTCAGCTGTTGCCCCCCTTCGGCGTATATGCCGCTTGGGTGGAAATAGAGGGAGTTCGCTATCCGGCGGTGGCCAATATCGGTGTGCGCCCCACTGTGGAGAAAGAGGGCGTTCCCAATGCAGAAGCCCATATTCTGGCAGAGGTCCCCGATCTCTACGGAAAAGAGCTCCGTCTGGAGCTGAAGGCCTATCTGCGGCGGGAGATGAAATTTGAGAGTAAAGACGCATTGTTTTTGCAGATAAAAAAGGACGGGGAGCAAAGCTTGGCAAGATTGGAGATGCTCAAATGAAATACCGTATAATTGCAATGCTTCTCTGCCTGGGGCTGCTGTTGAGCGGCTGCAGGGCGGGGGAGTCTGCCGCCGCCAAGGAAGAAAGCGGCGGCACCGGCTATGGGGCGGCGCGGAAAAGCGTGCTGACCGAGCAGGATCTGTATTTCTTCACCCATTCCACCACCCGCGCGACTGTTCTGGCTAAATTGGGAAGCCCCCAGGAATCCCTGATGAGCACCAAGGCGGTGGATACCTATCGCCTGGCCGATGGGCAAAGGCTGGAGCTGACCTATTCCCTTCGGGAGGTGGTGGAGACTGCCGTTTATACCGATGAAAACGGAAAGAGCCAAAGCCTTTTCGATTATCTCACAGCGCTGGGGATCTTAAAGTCTGCAGGCTTCACCCCCGAAAAACCTTCGGTGGATCCCTCGGAAGGGGAAGAGCCTTCCCCCGAGACCCCCGATCAGCCGACGGTGGAAAAGCCCATCCCTTCGGGCGGAGACCTTTATTTTTCCAATGAGACCTATAGCTACGCCATGGCCGAGCAGATCCTGGTGGTGGGCGCTCTTCGGGAGACCGTCCTCTCCGCCCTGGGTAAGCCCAATCGCTTCTCCTCGGTGGATTTTGCCAAGGATAGCTATATTGTGGATGTTTATGTGATGGAAGACGGCAGTATGCTCTATCTGGACTACGGCTACCTGCGTAATGAACTGCGGGCGGTGCGGAAGCTGGAGGGCGGAAATGCCACCAACTATCGGGGCGAATGGGGCGCTGAGGCGCGGCCTCAGGGCTTCTATCGCATTACCAAAAATGAGACCTTGTTCTCCTCCATGAAAAAGGGAACCACCCCTGCCAATATCTATCGGCAGTTCGGGGAGCCCGATTGGCTGGAGGGAAGCGAGCAAAGCTGGCGGGCGGCTTATCAGCTGCAGGTGGGGGATATTCTCTACCTGGAATTCGGTACCGCCAATAACAGTCTCTCCTCCGCCCTCATTCAGCGCAGCGGCGGTACGGTATCGGTGGTGGCGTTGCGATGAAAAGAATTTTCGCTTTGTTTTTAGCGGCATTGCTGCTCCTTTCTCTGGCAGGCTGTAAAGCCGAGCCTCGGGACTTGGTCTTCTATGTGTTAAAGAAAGAAGAGGTTCCCGCCGCCGAAAGTGCCTTGCTCTCCGCCGCTAAGGAACGGGGAAGAGTGGCCTTCACCGGCGAGGATCTGGAGGGCTGGCTCTGGAGCGCCCAGCGGGTGCGCCTGAAAAATGTCAATGTAAAAAATACCGCCGCCGAGGGCAGTGCCCTGTTTCAGACGGAAAGCACCGATGTGTTTGTTTTAGTGCTGGGCAATGAGGTGCTGTATTCCGGCGGATTTCGGGAGAGCAGCGCAGGTGTCTGTCTGCGGGATGCGGGAGAGCGGGATTTCGAGCTCTTATTCTCCGATCCCTTCGGGGATCAGACCGATCCCCGCGGCAATACCGCTCTCTATGACTTTTTAGTTGACCAACAATTGTTGGTATCAGAATTGAAAGGATGATCTGAATGGCAATGCCTCCTTCTCCGCCTCCCGGCGGTGGTTTCCGCAGAGGTCCCCATCGGGAGCTGACTCCCGAGGAAAAAAAGCAGCTCCCCAAGCTGACCTGGCCGTTTTTAAAACGGATCCTCAGCTGGATGGTGCCCTATAAATGGCATTTCCTCTTGGTTTTGATCTGCATTACCGCTTCGGGCTTGCTGGGCGTTTTGCCCTCCATCCTCACCGGTAAGATGATCGATCTGGGCCTTTACGGCGGGGATCTGCCCCTGCTGATCAAGCTGGCGCTGGTCTCCTTTTTGGTGCTGATCCTCTCTAATGTGATCTCCGCGGGAGAGATGCTGCTGACCGCCTGGATCGGGCAGTTTATTACTTATGATATGCGGAATAAGATGTATGCCCATCTCCAGAAGATGGGGCATCGGTTCTTTACCTCCAATTATCAAGGGGATATCATTACCCGTATGACCGAGGATATCGGCGGTGTGCAGGCGGTGATCTCCCAGACCTTTCTGAATCTTTTCAGTAATCTGGCAACAGTGGTCATTGTGTTGATCACCCTCTTTAAAGAAAACTGGATCCTGGCGCTGGTGGGGGTTGCCATTGTGCCTTTTTGCGTGCTTCCCACCCGCGCGGTGGGCAAAAAACGCTGGGCCATTGCCGATGAGACCCAGAAGCAGCGGGATCAGTCCAACCAGATCCTGCATGAATCCTTAAGCGTCAGCGGTCAGCTGCTGGTCAAGCTCTTTACCAATGAGCAAAAGGAATATGAGGATTACCGCGCGGTGAACTATAAGACCGCCAGGCTGGCCATTAAGGAGCGGCTGGTGGGCCTTTGGTTCTGGAGAACCCTGAATGTCCTTCGGAATATGGGCCCCTTGCTGATCTATGTGGCGGCGGGGCTGATCATGTATCGCTTGGGCAATGCCGAGCTTACCGTCGGTGATGTCACCATTATGGTGGCGCTGGTCAATAAGCTTTATCATCCGGTGGATCAGCTGCTGAATATCCAATCGGATGTGATGCGCTCCATGGCGCTCTTTAACCGTATTTTTGAGTATTTTGACTTAAAGCCCGATGTGGAAAACCCCGCAAACGGCCATCAGCCGCAAGAGGTGGCAGGAGATGTGGCCTTTGAAGAGGTCACCTTCGCCTATTCCAAGGAAAAGGAACTGCTGCAGCAGGTTACTTTCCGCGCCGATGCGGGAAAGACCATCGCCATTGTGGGCGCCAGCGGCAGCGGAAAATCAACGCTGGTCAATCTGATCCCCCGCCTCTTTGATACCGATAGCGGCAGGGTCCTGCTGGACGGTGTGGATGTAAGAGAATGGGATCTCACCGCCCTGCGCAAGCAGATCGGTATGGTGACCCAGGAGACCTATCTTTTTAACGATACCGTGCGGGCGAACCTGCTCTATGCCAAGTGGGATGCCACCGAGGAGGAACTGATCGCCGCCTGCAAGGATGCCAATATCCATGATTTCATTATGAGCCTGCCCGATGGCTATGATACCGAGGTGGGGAATCGGGGCTTCAAGCTTTCCGGCGGTGAAAAACAGCGGATCTCCATTGCAAGGGCCATTCTGAAAAACCCCAAGGTGCTGATTCTGGATGAGGCGACTTCATCGCTGGATTCCATCTCCGAAAGCCTGATCCAGGAGGCCATCAGCCCCCTGCTGCAGGGCAGGACCTCCATTGTCATCGCCCACCGCCTGACCACCATTCTGGCGGCAGATGAGATCTTGGTCTTGGATCACGGAAAGATCGTGGAGCGTGGCAAGCATGCAGATCTGGTGGAGCAAAACGGCGTCTACCGCCAACTCTATGAGACCCAGTTCCGCTACGCCCTCGATGATTACGAGCAAAGAAAAAAGAACGAAATCGGATGATTTCGTTCTTTTTTTATGGCTTCTTCACAAAATCAACACATTGCTTTGCTATACTGACGGCAGAAGCGAGGTGATGGGCGGTTGGCGAAGATGATCTTTCGGCGGCTGGAGAAAAAATATCTGCTGCGTGATGGGCAAAAAGAGGCGTTTTTGGAGCGGATCGCCCCTTATGTGGAAGAGGATGAATACGGGCGGTATACCCTTGCCAATCTCTATTTCGATACCGAATGCTTTGAGAGCATCAACCGCTCCATGGAAAAGCCTCCCTTCAAGGAAAAGATGCGCCTGCGCGCCTATGGCACTCCCGCTCCTGATGATGCGGTGTTCTGGGAGCTGAAAAAGAAGTTCAAGGGCGTTGGCTATAAGCGGCGGTTGGTCACCTCCTGCCGCGCCATGGAAGCGTATTTGACCGAAGACATTCCCCTGCCCGACAGTCCCACCTTTCGGGAGCTGGACTATGAGCGAAAGCGGCAGGGCTTGCGCCCGAAGATCTATCTGGCCTATGATCGGGTGGCTTATTATGCCAGGGGCGATCATGAGGTGAGGATCACCTTTGATGAGAATATCCGCTATCGCTGGGATCGCTTGGATCTGACCTTGGGGGACGAGGGCTGCACTCTCTATCCCTTGGAGGGGCATCTTTTAGAGCTGAAGGTCAACGAAGGAATGCCCTTATGGCTTTCTGCCATCCTCACCGAGCTTAAGATCTATCCCCGATCCTTCTCCAAATACGGAAAAATCTATGAAAGAGAGAAAACGTTGCAATGCTCGAAAGTATTTTTGCAAACCAAATGACCATCGCCGCCGCGGCGGTCTGCACCGCGGTCTCGCTGGGGCTTGGGGCGCTGATCGCTCTGATCTATAAATGGGCCAATAAGGATTGCACCGCCCATTTTTTGGTGGCGCTGTTGCTCTTGCCTGCCTTGGTGCAGTGTGTTATTATGATGGTAAACGGTAATTTAGGCGCCGGTGTTGCGGTGGCGGGCGCTTTTAGTTTGGTTCGCTTCCGCTCTGCCCAAGGCTCAGCGCAGGAGATCTGCATCATCTTCTTGGCCATGGCCGCAGGGCTGACCATTGGAATGGGCTATGTGGCCTTTGCCGCCGCTTTTACGGTGGTGCTGCTCCTGGCCTTCCTCTTAGCCTGCAGGCTGCTGTTTTCTCCGCGGGTGCAGGAAAAGCAGTTGAAGATCTTGATCCCCGAGGATGTGGATTATATGGAGGCCTTTGAAGATCTATTTCAGCGTTATACCTGCTCCCATCGGCTGATCCGCACCAAAACCACCAATATGGGCAGCCTTTATCAGTTGACCTATCGGCTTCGGATCAAGGAGCCCGCATTCGAAAAAGAATTTTTAGATGCGCTGCGCTGTCGCAACGGAAATCTTACCGTTTCCCTGATGGCGGCCATCCCCGAAAAAGAAACTCTTTAAAAGGAAAGAAAAACAATGAATCAAAGTGATTTTACGATTATGGTTGCCGATGATGATCGGCGGATCCGCCAGATGCTGGTTACTTATCTGAGGGGCCATGGCTATCAGGTGATGGAGGCGGAAGACGGTGAGCGGGCTCTGGATCTTTATTATGCCAACCCCAATCAGATCGATCTGATCCTCTTGGATGTGATGATGCCGGGGCGGGATGGCTTTTCGGTGCTGGAGGAGCTGCGGGACAGTACTTTGGTGCCGGTGATCATGGTGACCGCCAAGGATCAGGAATACGATCAGCTGAAGGGCTTCAAATGCGGCGCCGATGATTATATCAGTAAGCCCTTTTCACCGACTGTTTTGCTGGCGCGGATCGAATCGGTATTGCGCCGTTGCTCGGTGAAGGCTCAGAATCAGACCCTTTCGGCGGGCCCCATCGAAATTATGCTGAAAAGCAAGAGTATGAAGCTGAACGGCGAAGCGGTGATCCTAACCCAAAAGGAATTTGACCTGCTGACCTATCTGATGACCAACCCGCGGGAGGTGCTTTCCCGCAACCAGATCCTCAACGCCATCTGGAATTATGATTATGAAGGGGATCCCCGCACGGTGGATACCCATATCAAGCAGCTGCGTGCCAAGCTGGGGGCGGCAGGCTCCTTTATCCGCACCGTTCACGGCCGCGGCTATCTCTTTGACGGTCCTGAAGCATGAAGATCTCCATTAAAGTAAAAACCACCCTCCTGGTGGGGGTCATTATCCTTGCGCTGATCGGTGCCCTTCTGGCGGCCACCTTCTTTTTGGCGGAGCCCTTTATGATCCGTCGGCAGAAGAATGCCATGGAGACCCTGTATCATACCTTGGAAAAGGGCTATTCCGATGATGCCGCCATATTGAGCGGGCTGACCGCCGATTATGAGGAGGAGCGGTCGGTTCGGGTAGAGATCTTCATGGAAGACGGCACCCTGGTCTATACCTCCGGCCGCAAGATGGCCGGGGGCTTTGGCAATGGCTTTGGGGAACAGCCCAGGCCGGATCGTCCCTTTAATGAGCCCGGGCGGCAGGCGGATTATTCTGCCGACCCCAAGGTGGAGCGGCAGGGCCATCGGGGAGAAGAACTGCTGACCTTAAGAGGCGTTGTTTCCACCCAAAGCGGCGCTCGCTATATCTCCATTGAATCACCGGTGGCGGCCATCTCCGCCGCCGTTGCGGTCTTGCAGCCGCTGATCCTCGTGATCGCGGTATTGGTGGCGCTGATGGGCTCTTTGGCGGCATATTTTTATGCCGCAGGCTTTGCGCGGCCGATTGCGGCGGTCAGCCAAACGGCCAAGCGGGTGGCGGCGCTGGATTTTGCCCATTGCGCCGAAGAAAACAGCTCCACCGCCGAGATCGCCGATCTTGCAGTCAGTATCAATACCATGAGCGGTCAGTTGGAGCGCTTTATTGAGGAATTGATGGCCAAAAACCGCCAATTGGCGGAAGATAATGACCGCCTTGCGCGGGAGGAGGAGACCCGCCGCTCCTTTATTGCCAATGTTTCCCATGATCTGAAAAGCCCCCTTGCGGTGTTGGGGGGCTATGCCGAAATGCTCAAGGAGCATACCGAGGGCATCGATCCCGAGTCCTGCTATGATGTGATCATTGAGGAAACGGCGGTAATGAGCGAGATGATCCGCTCGATGCTGGAGGTCTCCGCCCTGGAAAACGGCATCAAGGAACTGAAAAAAGAGCCTCTTCCTTTAAGCGAATGGCTGAAGGAGCTGATGGAGCGGGAACGCCCCCTTCTGGAAAAAAAGGGCTTTGAGGTCTCTTTGGTGATCGCCCCCGACCTTTGGGCAGAGGCCGATGCCGAATTGCTGGAGCGGGCGGTCTTGAATATCCTGCAAAATGCCGAGGATCATACCGCCAAGGCAGGCGCCATCGCGGTAATGCTGGCCAGGGGCGAGGATGGACTCTTCCTCTCGGTCTATAATGAAGGCGCCCCCATCCCCGAAGAAAAGCTCCATAAAATATGGGAAAGCTTTTATAAGGCCGATGAAGCCCGCACGCGGGACGAGAAGAATAATGTGGGTCTGGGGTTATATATTGTGAAGACCATTGTGGCCGCCCATGGGGGCAGCTGCGGTGCATTGAATGAGCAAAGCGGCGTTCGCTTCTGGATCCGCTTGCCGAAAATGGAAAAATAATGAAAAAAATCATTACTTTATTCTTAATATTGATGCTTTTATTGACCTCCTGCGGCAAGCCCCAAGAGGACTCTGCCGCCATCGACGAATCAACCGAGGAAAAGGAAACTGCGGTGGAGGAAAACTTCGCCGCAAGCGAGAGCGAAATGTTTACCGATCGGGATACCCGCGCGGACTATGAGGAGAGCGGCGCAGTTGCCATTCAATTGAATGGGTCTGCTGCTTCCTGCGATTTTGCGGGAGTGGAGATCGAGGGCTCCAAGGTGACCATCAAAGAGGAGGCTACCTATCTTATCCGCGGCACCCTCACCGATGGGATGCTGACGGTGGATGCCCCCGAAACCGCCAAACTGCAATTGATCTTCAGCGGTGTGGAGATCACGAACGCCACCTCCGCGCCCCTTTATATCAAGGAGGCGGATAAGGTGTTTGTTACTCTTGCAGAAGGAACAGAGAATACCCTCTCCAATGGAGGCAGCTTTACCCCCATCGATGAAAACAATATCGATGCCGCCATCTTTTCCAAGCAGGATCTTACCTTCAACGGCAGCGGCAGTCTGACGGTAAATGCCCCTGCAGGCCATGGCATCGCCGCCAAGGATGATCTGGTCTTTACCGGCGGCAGCTATACCGTCACCTCCGCCTCTCACGGGCTGGATGCCAACGACAGTATTCGTTTTGCCGACTCTGCCTTTACCATCGCAGCGGGGAAGGACGGGATCCACGCGGAAAACAACGACGATGCCTCTCTGGGCTTCATCTATATTGCAAGCGGTAGCTTTGCCATCCAAGCGGAGGGCGATGGCATCAGCGCCGCCAATACCCTGCAGATCGAAGACGGCGCCTTTTCGGTCACCGCCGGCGGCGGAAGCGAAAACGGCACCAAGGAAAGCTCCGATTTCTGGGGACAGCCGGGCGGCGGGAAGGGCGGAATGGGCAAGCCGGGCGGAATGCAACGCCCCGATATGCGCGCCGCCTCGGTTGCAACAGAAACCGAGGAAAGCAGCGCCAGCCTCAAGGGGCTGAAGGCGGCGGCAAGTATGCAGATCCGCGGCGGCACCTTCACCATCGATTCCGCCGACGATGCCATCCATTCCAACGGATCGGTGGCCGTTTCGGGCGGGGTCTTTACCGTTGCAAGCGGCGATGACGGCTTCCATGCCGATGAGAAATTAGAGATCAGCGGCGGCACCGTGGAGATCACCGAATGCTATGAGGGGCTGGAGGCTCTGGATATTACCGTCAGCGGCGGGGAGATCAAACTGACCGCCTCCGATGATGGCTTAAACGCCGCAGGCGGCACCGATCAAAGCGGTGTCAGCGGCGGGCGGGACGGAATGTTCGGCGGCCCCGGCGGAATGGGCGGTATGAGCGCCAATTCCAAGGGTAGTATCAAGATCAACGGCGGCACCCTTTATATCCATTCCTCCGGCGATGGGCTGGATGCCAATGGCTTGATTGAGATCAGCGGCGGGCATACCACCGTTGTGGGCCCCACCCGAGGGGATACCGCCACCTTGGACTATGATACCCCCGCCACCATCAAGGGCGGAACCTTTATCGGAAGCGGCGCCGCGGGAATGGCACAGACCTTCAGCCATTCGGAGCAGGGGGTTCTTGCCCTCTCCACCGGCAACGCCTCTGCAGGCACCGCCATCAAGGTGACCGACAGCGCAGGAGAGGAATTGCTCTCCTATGCGCCGGAGCTGGATTTTGCGGTGTTTATTTACAGCAGTCCGGAGTTGAAGAGCGGCAGCTCTTATACGGTGTATGTGGGGGACTCTTCAGGTACCTTTAAAGCTTCATAAAAAACGAGCGCGCATCCAAAGGATGTACGCTCGTTTTGTTCACAAAAAGTTTACGCTCATTTGCACCATAGTTTGATTGACCTTTTAAAAGATATCTGTTAAAATATTACAGTTAAGATACTATTGATTTGGGAGGTCCCATAATGCTCAAACGACTTGCAGGATGCATTCGTGAATATAAGACCGCCTCCATCCTTTCCCCCGTGATCGTGATGCTGGAGGTTGTTTTGGAATGTATCCTCCCTTTTATGACCGCCGAGCTGGTCAATGAGATCCAGGGCAATTGCGATATGAATGTATTGCTGAAATACGCCTTGATCCTGGTGATTATGGCGGCAGTTTCTCTGGCCTGCGGTGCGCTGGCGGGTCATTTTTGCGCCACCGCCGCCTGCGGCTTTGCCAAAAATCTGAGAAAAGACCTGTTTTATCAGGTGCAGCGCTTTTCCTTCGGGAATATCGATCGGTTCTCTACCTCCAGCCTGGTCACCCGCCTGACCACCGATGTGGCCAATGTGCAGATGGCTTATATGATGCTGGTGCGAACCGCCTTCCGCTCCCCCTTTATGATGATCTTTTCGGTGATCATGGCCTTTTATATGGGCGGTAAGATGGCCTGGGTCTTTGTGGTGGTGATGCCGATCCTGGGCTTTGGATTATTTATGATCGCCCGCAAGGCGATGCCCATCTTCCGTAAGGTCTTTCGGAAGTACGACGCTCTGAATAACTCCGTGCAGGAGAATATCCAGGGGATGCGGGTGGTCAAGGCCTTTGTGAGAGAAGAGCGGGAGAGCGAGAAGTTTGCCGCCGCCTCCTCCAATGTGGCAGGGGATTTCACTCGCGCCGAAAAGATCCTGGCGCTGAATAATCCGCTGATGCAGTTTTGTATGCATATCAATATGCTGGTGGTCATCTTCTTCGGCTCCCAGCTGGTCATCTCTTCCAACAGCTCTGCTTTGACGGTGGGGCAATTATCCGCCCTGCTGACCTATGGGGTGCAGATCCTGATGAGCCTGATGATGCTTTCCATGATCTTTGTGATGCTGACCATGTCGGCAGAATCCGCCCGCCGTATTGTGGAGGTGCTGGATGAGAAGAGCGATATTAAGAACCCCGCAGATCCCCTCTATGAGGTGAAGGACGGTTCGCTTTCCTTTGAGAAGGTCTGCTTCAAATATTCCGAAAAAGCGGAGCAATATGCCCTGCAGGATATCGATCTTCAGATCAAGTCCGGCGAGACCGTGGGCATCATCGGCGGAACAGGAAGCGCCAAAACCACCCTCATTCAGCTGATCTCCCGCCTTTACGATGTGTCCGAAGGGTCGGTAAAGGTCGGCGGCGTGGATGTAAGAGAATATGATCTTAAGACCCTGCGGGATCAGGTGGCGGTGGTATTGCAAAAGAATGTGCTCTTTGCAGGCACTATTAAGGAAAATCTTCGTTGGGGGGATCTGGATGCCACCGATGAGGAGCTGATCCATGCCTGCAAGCTGGCCTGCGCCCATGATTTTATTATGCAGTTCCCCGATGGGTATGATACCCATATCGATCAGGGCGGTACCAATGTTTCGGGCGGCCAGAAGCAGCGCCTTTGCATTGCCCGCGCCCTTTTGAAAAAGCCCAAGGTGCTGATTTTAGATGACTCTACCAGCGCGGTGGATACCCATACCGATGCCATGATCCGTAAGGCCTTTCGGGAGGAGATCCCCGGCACCACCAAGATCATCATCGCCCAGCGGATCTCCTCGGTGGAGGATGCCGATCAGATCATTGTGATGAACGGCGGCAGGATCGACGATGTGGGTACCCATACGGAACTGCTGGCCCGTAACGCAATTTATCAAGAGGTCTATACCTCTCAGAATAAGGGAGGTGCAACCGATGGCGAAGAATAATCATAAGCGCCCGCCCGTCAAGGTTCCCAAGGGAACGCTGATGCGGGTCATCAAGCAATTGTTTAAGGACTATCCCGTCCATCTTGCGGTGGTCATCGTCTGCCTGCTGATCACCGCCGTTTCCAGCACCATGCCCGCTATCTTTATGGGCAAGACCGTGGGGCTGATCGAGCAGGCCTTGGCGGCCATTGCCGCAGGCAGTACCCCCGCCGCTGCGCTGGAGAGCGTTTTCGGCGGCATCGCCCGGATCGCCCTGACCCTCCTTTGCATTTATGCGGTGTCTTTGACCTGCTCCTTTACCTATAACCGCCTGATGGCTATTGTGACCCAAGGGTTTTTGGATAAGATGCGTCAGCGGATGTTCAAGGGAATGCAAAAGCTTCCCATCCGCTATTTCGATACCAACCATACCGGCGATATCATGAGCTATTATACCAATGATATCGATACGCTCCGTCAGCTGGTCTCCCAGAGCCTGCCCAATATCATCACCGCCATCGTGGTGGTGACCATGGTGGTCTCCATTATGCTGTATTACAGCGCCTGGATGTTCCTGGCTATCATCTTCGGCGTTTCCATGATGTTTCTGGTCACCAAGGTGGTGGGGGGCAACAGCGCCCGCTTCTTTGTCCGCCAGCAGCAGTCCATGGGTAAGGTGGAAGGCTTTGTGGAAGAGATCATGAACGGCCAGAAGGTGGTTCAGGTCTTCTGCCATGAGGAAGAGAGCAAAAAGGATTTTGACCGCCTCAATGAGCAGCTGTTCAAAGACGCCGAAAGCGCCAACCGCTTTGCCAATATGCTGATGCCTATTTTGCATAATATCGGCAATGTGATGTATGTGGCGGTGGCTATTTTAGGCGGCGCTTTGATGATCATGGGGGTTCCCAACCTCTCCTTCTCCGGCCTGCCGCTGACCTTGGCCAGCGTGGTCCCCTTCCTTAATATGACCAAGCAGTTTACCGGTAATATCTCCACCATCTCCCAGCAGGTCAACGCCATTGTTATGGCCCAGGCAGGCGCCGCCCGCCTCTTTGCCCTGATGGATGAGCAGCCCGAAACCGATGAGGGCTATGTAACGCTGGTCAATTGCAGGGAAGAGGGCGGTAAGATCGTGGAATGCTCCGAGCGCACCGGTATGTGGGCGTGGAAGCATCCTCATCAGGCCGATGGCTCGGTAACCTATACCAGGCTGGCAGGGGATGTGGTGCTGGATCATGTGGATTTCGGCTATGTGCCCGAAAAGATCGTGCTCCATGATGTGACCCTCTATGCAGAGCCCGGCCAGAAGGTGGCCTTTGTGGGCGCCACCGGCGCAGGAAAGACCACCATTACCAATCTCATCAACCGCTTCTATGATATTGCCGACGGTAAGATCCGTTACGACGGTATCAATATCAATAAGATCAAAAAGGCGGATCTCCGCCGCTCTTTAGGCGTGGTATTGCAGGATACCCACCTCTTTACCGGTACCGTAATGGAAAACATCCGCTAGGGTAAGCTGGACGCCCCCGATTAAGAATGCATCGCCGCCGCCAAACTGGCCAACGCCGATAAC
>JAZUNB010000081.1:0-3802 GCA_045603925.1 Eubacteriales bacterium | reverse complement strand
GGTCGCGCAAGCGACCGGCCCCTCTTTTCTCTCGCCCCGCTGTACCAATTCATTTGTTTTTTATGCCCGCTTCTGCGCCCACCTTCCTCATTGATGCACAATTGAATTGGGCATAAAAGCCCCATCCGTCAATTGAATTGGGCATCAATGCCTTATTTGTCAATTGAATTGGGCATAAATGCTTTATTTGTCAATTAAATTGGGCATTTTCTGCATTATGCACAATTGAATTGGGCATTGGTGCGGGCGTTGCCGAATAAATTGGGCTTTTTTGGAAAAAAACGGTTGCAAAAGCGGTGAAAAACCGCTATACTGAAACCATCAAACACGGGAGGTTCACCATGGAAAAAGCATTTAGCCGCCGCCTTCAACAATTACGCACCGAAAAGAAAGTTTCTCAAAAAACAATGAGCGAACAACTGCTGATGAGCAGAAATTACATCTACAACATCGAGCATGGCATTGCCTACCCCTCCATGACTCAATTTTTCGGCATCTGCCAATACTTAGACATCAGCCCCGCGGAGTTTATGCAATTCGAACCTGCCACCACCCCCAAGCAGGACGAGCTGCTGGCCACGGTGCGGGGTCTTTCGGAGGAGCAGATCGATCTTTTGATCAGCGCCGCCAAAACCTTACGATAATTAAAAAGGGAACGATCGGTTTTCGATCGTTCCCTTTATTTGTTTTTTTGCCGCTTGCTTATTTTTTCTTTTTCTTCACCGAATAGCCAAAGGAGCCGATCTTTTTGCCGAGGGCGAAATACTGCCCATGGGCATAGGCGGCGAAGGCGCATTTTTCCGGATGGAACTTGCCCTTCTCATCGATATACCGCTCATCGATATTCACCGCCACAATATCGGCGATAAACATATCATGAGTTCCCAGGGGCACCACCTCGGTGACCTTACATTCGATGCTCACCGGGCTCTCGGCCACCATGGGGCAATGGACCTTGGAGGCCTTCTCACGGGTGAGGCGGCAGGCTTCGAATTTATCCAGATCCTTGCCGCTGCGTACCCCGCAGAAATCGATGGAGCGCACGATATGGGAGGAGGGCATATTGATCACAAACTCGCCGCTCTCCTTGATCAGGTGATAGGAAAACCGCTCTTTCCGCACCGAGATATAGGTTTTGGCCGGCTCGGAGTTGATGATCCCCGTCCAGGCGATGGTCAGCAGATTATCTCTGCCGCCATGGGCGCAGGAGATCAGCGCAGGGGGGACCGGCGCCATCAGGGTGCCGGGCTTCCAGGTTACTTTTGCCATAGGGAATACCTCACAGTTTGACCCTTGCCTCGCCGTCCCCATAGGTGATCCGCGCACCCTTGGACGCAAGGCGGTCGATATAATCAAAAAATTCTTCTTTGGAGCTGAAAGTCGGCTTTGCCTCGGCGATAATGGCCTTGGCGCGCTCCGCGCCGTTCTCCAGCAACAGCTTCAGCATCTGCACCTGCCATTTGGCAGAGCCCACGCAGGCAAGCTCCGGATCCTCGATAAAATAGTCCTTGCCATGGCTGATCCCCACCGCCCCGGGGGCGTAAGGATGGATGGCGGGCATCACCAGGGAGATATCTCCCATATCGGTACTGCCGGTATTGGTAACATCACGGTATTCAAAGGAATACCCCAGCATCTCGGCGGCCTCTTTGGCCAGCGCAATGAGAGCGGGGTTATTATGAAGCGGGGCATAGCCGGGGGCATCCTCGATCTCCACATTACAGCCCATAGAGAGCGCCGAGCCGCAAAGGGCGCGGTTGATCCGCTCATTGGCCTCCTTCATTCCCTCATAGGTGAGGCCTCTCACATAGCTTTCCACCGTTACCCGATCGGGGATGGCGTTGACCGCCCCGCCCCCTTGGGTAATAATGGGATGGAAACGGATAAAATCCTTCTCTTGGAAGGTCTCCCGAAGGGCATTGGCGGCGGCCAGCCCTTGGGTGGCGGCATAAAGGGCGTTCTTTCCCTGCCAGGGAGCACCGCCTGCATGGGCGGAGACCCCCTCAAAGGTGATCTTTTTGGAAATGATGCCAACACCGTCTTTATTGCAGGTAAAGGTCTTCCCGTCGGTGGTATGCACCATAAAGGCCAGATCCGCGCCGTCGAAATAGCCGCGGTATAAAAACTCGGTCTTTCCGCCGTAATACTTCACGATCCCCTTTTCCATCAGGGTATCCCGATATTCCCGCTGGATCAGCTCCTCGGCAGGCACCGCGCAAAGGCGGATGCGGCCGCAAAGACCGTCTAACGCGCCGGGTTCTTTCAACGCGGCGGCGATCCCCAAAAGGGCGGCGCACTGGGCGCTATGGCCGCAGCAATGGACCCGGCCCTCCACCGCATCGGGATGCTCGGGGCATACAAGGGAATCCAATTCCCCGAAGATCAGGAGCTCGGGGCCCTCCCGACCGGTATCCAGCACCGTGTAAAAGCCGGGAACATCCCCTGCCATCACCAGCTCATAGCCCAGCTTCCGAAAGGCTTCTTCCATATATTTTGAGGTCTCCCATTCCTGATAACCGGTCTCGGGATGGGCCCAAATGAAGTTTTGGGCATCCAGGATCAGGGAACGGTATTTTTCTACTGCATTCACCAAGTCTTTCACACTCCTTTTTAAAGATTATACCATTTGAAAAACCAATATGCAATGAAATTGACATTTTTTCCCCGGGGTGCTAAAATCTTTTCAGAACACTTTTGGGAACAAGGAAGAGGGGTGAAATTCCCCCGCGATCCCGTCGCCGTGTTTGGCAAGATGCTTCTCCTGATGCCACTGTTATTTTACGGGAAGGCGAGCAGCATCGCTTGAGCCATCAGCCGAAAGACTTCTCCCGAAAGGTTTGATCTTCTCGCTACGATGAATAGCCGCCCATCCAAAAAACGGTTTTGGCAGAAAGCCCTTTGGCGGATGAAGCGAATCCAGAGAAGTTCAGACGGTTCTAATATTTTAAAAGGAGAAACAAGTATGCAAAAAAAGCAAAAAATTCTGATCGGGATCGGCATATCGGTTCTGATCGCCGCAATTATTGGCGCTTTGCTCCTTTGGAACGGTTTTTCTGCCAAACCGCAAGAAGGAAGCAAAGAGATCGTATTTGAGGTGGTTGCAAAGGACGGCGCATCCCAAGAGTTTGAGATCGCCACCGATGCGGACTATCTGGCGGAGGCCCTGGTAGAGAAAGGGCTGATCGAATATGCCGCCGATGGGTTTTATACCACCATCAACGGCATCACCGCCGACTGGAACACTGACCAAGGCTGGTGGGCCATTACCAAGGACGGGGAGCAAACCGCAGTGGGAATGAACCAGCAGCCCATTGCCGACGGAGAGCATTATGAAGCAACCTACACCATGGGCTATTGACCTTCGGGAGCTGACCGCGCTCTCGGTCTTTGCCGCCCTGATGATCGCCTTTCAAGTGGCCATGGCGGGGCTGACCAATATTGAAGTGGTCACCCTCTTCATTATTCTGGCCACCCTGCACTACGGAAAGAAGGCCCTTTTATCGGTGGCGGTCTTTGTGTTGGCAGAGGGGCTGATCTTCGGCTTTCACCTTTGGTGGATCAGCTATTGCTATGTATGGCCCCTTTTGGCGCTCCTTGTGCTGGCGCTGAAAAAATGGAGCCATCCTCTGCTCTGGACGGTGGTGGGCGGTCTTTTCGGGCTGCTTTTCGGCACCCTTTGCTCCATCCCCGAATTTATTGCGGGAGGCTTCGGCGCAGGCTTTGGCTATATCATCGCCGGCATCCCCTATGACCTGATCCATTGCCTTGGAAATATCGTATTGATCGGGTTGCTTTTTTACCC
>JAZUNB010000080.1:0-25970 GCA_045603925.1 Eubacteriales bacterium | reverse complement strand
TCCAAGGGTTTTCGGGCACTTGTAAGCCAGTTTATATCATTCCCATTCGATGGTGCCGATGGGCTTGGGGGTGAGATCCAGCAAAACGCGGTTGACGCCATCCACCTCATGAGTGATACGGTCGGTGATATGATGGAGGAGAGCATAGGGGATCTCCTCGATGGTGGCGGTGATGGCATCGGTGGTATTGACAGCGCGAATGATGGCGGGCCAGCCTTCATAGCGGCTCTCATCCTTTACGCCTACGCTCTTGATATCGGGAACCACCACAAAATACTGCCATACCTTACCGGCAAGGCCGTTCTTCTCAAACTCTTCCCGCAAGATCGCATCGGCCTCGCGAAGAGCATGCAGACGGTCGCGGGTAATGGCGCCCAGGCAGCGGACACCCAGACCGGGGCCGGGGAAGGGCTGACGGTACACCATATTATGGGGCAGGCCCAGGGCCTCGCCCACTACGCGGACTTCATCTTTATACAGCAGCTTGATGGGCTCTACCAGGTCAAACTGCAGATCCTCGGGCAGGCCGCCCACATTATGATGGGACTTGATCGCCTCTTTGCCCTCGGCCGCATTGATACTTTCCAGAATATCGGGATAAATGGTACCCTGCGCCAAAAAGGAGATGCCCTCCAGCTTACGGGCCTCATCGGCGAAAACATTGATAAATTCAGCGCCGATGATCTTTCTCTTCCGCTCGGGCTCAGAGACCCCTGCCAGAAGATCCAGGAAACGATCGGTAGCGTCTACATACACCAGATTGGCATTCAGACCCTCTTGGAAGAGCTTGATCACATTTTCGGACTCATTTTTCCGCATCAGACCATGGTTTACATGAACGCAAACCAGCTGCTTACCGATGGCTTTGATCAGCAGAGCGGCAACCACTGAGCTATCCACACCGCCGGACAATGCCAGCAATACTTTCTTTTCTCCGACCTGAGCGCGAATCTCCTTGATCTGCTCGGCGATAAAGGCATCGGCGAGCTCTTTGGTGGTGATACGCTCCATGGAGGCGGGTCTTACATTGGTATCCATTCGTTTTTCCTCCGTTTTAATAAAATAATAAAAATATTATAGCACCGCTTTTTTTATTCGTCAATTCGTTAATATAAAAAAAATTCGTTGACTTTTTTGTTTATTTTTTTTATAATACAAACAAATCATATTCTGCCACCGGGTAGCGCTCCTTATGCATCGTTAGGTCTTTGAAGATGCATATAGTGAGTGCTTCTTTTTTTAGGAGAAGACAATGAATGCATTTAAAGATCTGAGTAAATTTGAATGGGGACTCTGGCTGGTCTCGCTGGCGGGAGTAGGGACCTCCTATTTTTTGGCGCCGAGCGGTGATCTTTTGAGCCTCGTCGCATCGCTGATCGGGGTAACAGCCTTGATCTTTGTTGCCAAAGGGTATGTTTTGGGGCAGGTACTGACGGTGGTATTCGCGGTGTTTTACGGAATAATCTCCTTTATTTTCCGCTACTACGGGGAGATGATCACCTATCTTTGCATGACTGCACCCATCGCTGTGGCCGCCATTATCTCCTGGCTGCGCCATCCTTATAAGGGAAGCAAGGAGGTGGAGGTACGGCATCTTCGGAAAAAGGATGTTTTGCTTCTGACTCTTTTTGCAGGAGCGGTGACCTTGGTTTTCTATTTTATCTTAAAGGCGCTGAATACTGCCAACCTGGCGGTCAGCACCCTTTCCATCACCACCAGTGTTTTAGCCTGTTCGCTGACGGTTCTCAGAAGCCCTTATTATGCTCTGGCCTATGCGGCCAATGATCTTGTTTTGATCGCGCTTTGGATCTCTGCCTCCCTTTTGGATCCTGCCTATCTGCCCATGGTGGTCTGCTTTGCCATGTTTCTGATCAACGACGGCTACGGATACTTTAATTGGCGGCGGATGCGGAAGCGGCAGGAGCGTTGCGATAGGCCCGAGGAGAAAGCCCCACCTTCCGTTTAAAGAGCCCCGAAAAATAACAAGGATCCTCATAGCCCACCGCCGCGGCGATCCCGGCAATGGGCAGACCGGTATCGCGGAGCAGATGCTTGGCCATCCGCAGCTTACAGCCGATCTGATAATCATAAGGAGTTGCCCCGAACTCCCGCCGAAAAAGCTTCACGCAATAATCGGGACTGCGAAAAATACTCTTTGCCAATTCCTCATTGCCTACCAGGCGGGCGGGATGGCTATCCAAATAGGTTTTTAATTGCACAGCCTCCGGGCTGTGCTTTTTTTGATTCCCCTGGCTCTGCAATCGGATCAAGAGCTGAAAGAAGATCCCCGCCAAGCGGGCGGCAGACTCTTCCCCGTTTTCTTTAGACTCCACAATACTCTGCACCTGCAAAAATAAGGGCAGCAAGCCCTCGCCGTTATAAAGGATCTGCCCCTCAAGGCCGAATTGCGCCAGCAATTCCGAGGGAAGATCCCCCAATATATTGATAAAGATCTTTTTCCAAGGCTGCTCGGCCGAGGAGCGATAATCATGGAAGGCACCCTTGGGGAGAATATAAACGCTATCGGCACCAACGGTAAACCGCTCCTCATTGACCTGCAATTCCCCCTCCCCTGCCACAACATACTCCACCACCGTTACATGAGAGCAGGGGCGGTGGATATGGTAACTGCCGTCGCAATAAGAAACCCCCGCCATATCCGCCCGAAGGGGAGAATCCCCTTGCTTGGGAAAAATCAAAATGTCTTCATACAAATTGTATTCCTCACTTTTTCAATTGTATTTTCAGTGTTTTTTTCGTTTAATATACATTATAATGCAAGTATCATAATTTTTCAACTGAAAAGAGGAATGAAAAATGAATCTGCCCCGTCCCGAGCATCCCAAGCCGCAGTTTTACCGCCCCCATTGGCAAAATCTCAACGGCAGATGGGACTTTTTATTTGATTTCGGCAATTCCGGCGTTGCCCGTGAATTATGGAGAAACGAAAGCTTTGATGCCGAACACCCCTGCGATATTTTGATCCCCTATTGCCCCGAGAGCGCCCTTTCGGGCATCGGGCATACGGATTTTATTCCCGCGGTTTGGTATCGGCGAAAGATCGACCTTACCAAGGAACAGTCGGCAGGGCGGGTACTCATCCATTTCGGCGCGGTGGATTACCACTGCATTCTTTGGGTCAATGAGCAAAGAGTCGGCGAGCATACGGGCGGATACACCTCTTTTTCCTTTGATATTACCGCTTTCTTAAAGGAAGGGGAAAACACCCTTACTCTTTATGCAGAGGACGATCTGCGCGGTCTTCAGCAGCCCATAGGCAAGCAATGTCTCCGCTATCATTCAGCCGTTTGCTCCTATACCCGCACCACCGGCATCTGGCAGACGGTCTGGCTGGAGTTTTTGCCGAAAAACTACATTAAATATGTAAAAACCGATGCCTTTGCCGACGACGGCACGGTTTTACTGCAAGCAGAGGTTGAAGGGGACGACATCTTCCGCGCTGTCCTCTCTTATGAGGGGGAAAAACTGGCGGAAGGCGCGGTCGCGACCACCAACGGCTTTGCCGCTCTGACCCTGAAGATCGAAAATCCCAAGCTTTGGGATATCGGACAGCCTCATTTATATGATCTGGTCTTCTCCCTGGAAAGCGGCGATCGGGTGGAAAGCTATTGCGGTTTCCGCAAGATCGCTTTAAAAGACGGTGCCCTGCATCTCAACGGCCGACCGGTCTTTATGCGGTTGATCTTAGATCAAGGCTTTAATCCGCAAGGGATCTATACTGCGCCCGATGAAGCGTTTCTGAAGCGGGATATCGAGCTTTCCATGGAGCTGGGCTTCAACGGCGCCCGCTTCCATCAGCGGATCTTTGAAGAGCGGTCCCTTTATTGGGCGGATCAATTGGGCTACCTTGTTTGGGGGGAATATGCCAACGGCGACTTTATCAGTACCGCCGATCGGATGCAGATCTATCTGCCCCAATGGCTGGAGGCCATCAAACGGGATTACAACCACCCCTCCATTATCGGCTGGGCCCCCGAAAATGAATATTACCATCAGAAGGGCGGCGATACCGCCACTCTGGATAATCTCTACCGCATCACCAAGGCCATGGATCCCTATCGGCCGGTGATCGGCTCCTCCGGCGGGCCCCATGGGCTGACCGATCTTTACGATGTTCACGACTATGTGCAGGATCCCGAAGAGATGAAGGCTCATTATGAAAAAATGCTTCAGGATCCCAGCGCTGTTTTTCAGATCAAGGCGCCCAAGCGCTGCGGGCAGGGTTATGACCGCTATCGGGGCCAGCCCTATTGGGTCAGCGAATACGGCGGCGCTGTTTGGTCTGCCGACCGCCCCGACGGCTGGGGCTACGGCAACGCCCCAAAAACCGAAGAGGAATTCGCCGAACGCTATGCGGCACTGACCACCGTTCTGCTGGAGCATCCCAAGATCTGCGGATTTTGCTATACACAGCTGACGGATGTGGAGCAGGAGCAAAACGGTCTTTATAAATATGACCGCAGCCGCAAATTCTCCGATAAAACCTATGAGATCATTCAAAAGACCAACACCCAAAAAGCGGCCATTGAAGAATAAAAAAATGTGCAGTCCGATACGGACTGCACATTTTTTATAATAGAGTTTGATAATAATAGATGGGCAAAGCAGACCAGCCGTGGCAGAGAGAGCCTGCACCGCGAAAATCCTTTTCGCCGAGAGCGGTCTCCCAGAAGGTGGTGGCATCCTGCTCCAGCATGGCGCCATAAACCCGATCGATTTCTTCCAAAATCAGCGGCGCATAACGCTCGCGATCCTCTTTTAAGAGGGCTTCGAAGCGATACAGGCTCATACTGACTGTACAGGGAATTGCCTTTACACCATCATTAGCCACCAAAAGCTTACAGATCGCAGTATGGTCCAGCCCGTCGGCGGCGCCCGAGAGCAGGCAAAGGCTATTGGTCAGAGCGCTATACTCCTCAAAGCGGCGGTTATCAAAGGAACGGAAGAGTTTTTTCTCCTCATCAAAGAATTGCGCCGCAATTTCTTGATTTAATTGGATTGCCATGGCGGAATAGGGATCTTCCTTCCCCATGGCTTTTGCTATTCTTCCCATACTTTGAAGCGCCAGCACCAAAAAAGCATTAAAAGGGGCATCCACCGATGCGGCGCCCTCGGGCTCACTGCCATCCAGCCCCGGCTTCCATTCATAGAAGTTCCAGAACTCCGGCTGGGGGAAATTAGGGTACAGCCCCTTTTTCTTGGGGCGATCCAGATAGACTTGCATCAGCTTCTGCATAAAGGGGTATTTTTCCTTAACGAATGCAACATCCCCTGTATGGCGAAGGTAATCCTCCATCTGCAGAAAATAAGCAAAACCAAAAGAGGGAATCGGCAGATCCAGCCCTGCAGGAAAGCAAAGGGGCAAAAAGCCATCTGCCCGCAGGCCATGGGTCATCAGCTCCAGATTGGATCGCGCAAACTCCGTATCGGTAAAGGCATAATAAGTAAAGAGCATCTCATTGCGGGAATCCATATTATAAAGGGCCTGCTCCCGCCAAGGGCAGTCCTCATAATGCTCATGCATACAATGGCGCAGAGTCTCCACCGCCACCCGATAAATCTTCTCCTGCAGGGGACTGCCCGAAAAGGGCTTTTCCTTCAAAGGATACAGAGTCGGGCGGATGCCTGCATAATGCACCTTAGCCTCGGGAGCGTAAATAAAGAGCTGCAGATAGCGGCAACCCAAACGGCGGAAGGGATTAAGATAGGTATTGCGCCCCGCCTTTGCTTTATATCGGCAGGTGAAATTCCGCACCGAGGTACGGACTCTTCCGTCTGCAAGGTGCTCTCCCCAGGCGATCTCGATCATGGCCTCTTGGGGGACCTCAATATCCAGATCCAAAAAGCCGGCGGTCTCCTTCTGAAGATCCACAATGCAATAGACCCCGTGCTCCGCTTCTTGGGCGATAAGGCCGTTGCGCGGATAAAGAGTTGCCGTTGCCATCTTCACCGGCAGGGCATCGGAAGAATAATACTCGGATTTCCGCCAGGCGAAGCCCCCTTGCTGAACAAAAGACATGGGCACACGCTCTTTCAAAACCAATTTTTGATTGGGGCGGGGATACACCTGCTCGGGCAGGTCGGAGGCCAAGCGGGAGGGTGCAAAATCACACTCCCCTTGGGTGGCATCATAATAAAAGGTCTGCCCCAATTGCTTGGTGATCACCACATTCCCATGGGGAATATAGCAAGGCGCAGGGCGGCTTTGGACAACAGGCGAGGAAAGGGCAATAACCGCTCCGTTTTCCAGCAGTTCAAAGCGGATACCTGCTTCTTTTTTAATATGAGTCTGAGTATCGATGCCATAATGCCAGGCAAGGATCCGCAGTTCATTGACCCCTGCAACAGCAGGCAAGGGTACCGTATCATATACTTTATAATGAAGGTAATCGGCATATTGACCGAAGGAGACCAACTCCTCGCCCAGATACAGCGCATAATCGGAATCGGCGCTGATCTTCAGCGTATATTCCCCGCCCTCCTTTGCCTCAAAGGGCAGGAGGAATTCGGCATATTCATCGGGCTGCGCAGGCTCTCGGAGCCAGATCCACTTTGCTTCTTGGTTCATTATCGCATACACCTCTCGCTCTCTTGGATTACCGCCATTATAAGGGATGGACTCCGATTTGTCAAATCCTTATTGTTTCGCCTGCCTCCACCTTACAAAGCGTTCCGCAGACATTGAGCCAGAGGGTTTGGGCGGTGGGATTATGGATGGTTTTTCCATCGGCAGAAAAACGCAATGCCTCATAGGCCTTTACATAGTCGTAAAGTTCTCCGTTGGTGGCATACCAGATCTCTTCCCGATTGCCGATATATTGGGCAAATTCTTCAATGACCGACCAATTATCATCATTATTAAACTCATAGCTATGACCCCAAAGATAAAAAAGGCGGGGATAATCAGACCAATAATATTTAGGAGGCGAAAGCTCCGCAAATTCTTTGGCCAGCTCCATCAAGCGGGGGTTTTTATGATGGCAGGTGGGATCCAGCCGCAACCAATCGGAAGGTAATAAAAAGGTTTCGGTGGAGCGGGTCGTACGGGCGTATTCCATTCCGCAATTTTTCAGGATCTCCACCACTCGATCATCAAAGGAGCCGTTGGCATAGGCCATCCCCTTAATAATCTTGCCAAACAACTGCTCCAGGCAAAGCCGATCCTCCAAAACATCGCGGGTCGCCATGGCGGGGTCCACCTCCCCAAGGGACAAATGATTCAGACCATGGACCGCCACCTCCATCCCGCTTTCGGTATAGAGCGCCAAGGCGTCCTCTTTTGTGAGGCGGTGTTGGTTGGGCTCGGCGGCAAACCGCCCGCCATTGATATTAAAGGTTCCCCTAAGGCCATTGGCGCGCATAATTTCGATCAGCTTGCGATCGTATGCCACACCGTCGTCGTAACTCAAAGTCACCGCTTTTGACCGAAACGCGGGAAAACGAAGAAAGGTATATTTCATTTAAACTCCTCTTTTTAACAAATAGACCGTATTGGGCTCTGCAACAAGACAGGTCTTTTCGGAAACAGTACCTACCGCTTCGCAATCGGTCGATTCGTCCAAACGATAAAGGGTATAGCTTCCCGAAGGCAGATCCAGCTCCAGCGACTTCTCTTGGGCATCTTCCCGATCGGTATAATAACAGAGCATCACAGCACACTCTTCCCCTTTTCCTGCGGCGGCCACATAGACCTCCGGATCCGAAGAGAAGGAGTCCCGTTCCTCACCCAAACGATACAGTGTATTAAACATTTTAAAAGGATAGAATCCCTTCAGGCGCGTAAGAAAATCTGTATCGAACATACCGCACATTCTGCAGGGGCGAGCATCATAATACATCAGCATGGAAAGAGCGCTCTTTTGGGCGGCAAGCATGGTTCCCGCTATAAACGCCGCTCCCTTCATTCCCTTTTCGGTGCGAATGGAATAGGCCCACTCCTCGCCCCGCCAACCGCGCACATAGTTCCATTCATTGAGGATCAATTCGGTCTTTTCGGAAAGACCCGCCTCCTTTAAAAACGCTTCGGCCAGCCCGATCTTTTCCAAATACTCTTTCGGATCCTTCCCGTATTTATGAAAGGAAAAGAAATCAAGGGCGAGCTTTTCTTCGCGAATCGTTTTTTTAAATTTTTCCAAAAATGGGCTTTTGGACATATTCATCGATGAAGGACCGCCGATCTTCAAATGAGGAAACCGTTCTTTCAAATATCGGAATACAACGGTGAAAAACGCCATAAACTCGTCATCGGTTCCCTGCCAGCAGGGATTGGAGCGATCATTATTCCGACATTCCGGTTCATTCCAGATCTCCCAATATTCAATATCCATATGGAAGCCGTTGGCCCAGCCTTCCGTATAATGAAGGATGATATGCTCACAGATCCGCGCCCATTTCAAATAATCCTTGGGTGGATAGGTGCCGTATTTATAACCGTGCTCAATGGCGGCCCCAATCGGTAAAAGGTCTTACTGCCCACCCGCTCGATCCGCTGCAAATACGCATCGGTAGGCTCAAACACATAAGACGCAGGATCATTTTCATCGGCATCAAAATTTTTAAAAATCCGATGAACATCCACTGTATGCTCACCGCCGTAAGCGGGGGAAAACGAAGCATCGTGATTCCGCACATAGGGAATCTCTGCTTCCATAAAAGCAGAAACAGTCTCAAAGGCACCGCGAACGCCCCCGTCTACCGGTCCGTTATTGACTGAGTGCATGGGTTTGATCTTACCAACAACCTTTTCGGTCACGATGATTTTGCACATAAATCTGTCTCCTCTTTACGAATAAATTGAAATCTTAAATAAAGGGTTGCGGCAAGAAGCGCCAATACACTGATAAAGGAAAAAAGCTGCTGCGCATAGAGGGGAAGTCCCAAAACCCGATTGCCGTTCTTTTGGATCAGGGTAATCAGCGGGCTGACTGCAAGGGTGGCACCAAAATGAACAATACCGGTCACTGCCTGACAAAGTGCCAAGGAATCGGATCGATCCTCTGCCCTTGCATAATCAAAGACCATATTGATAAAGGAACTATTGATCCCACCCATAGCAATGCCCTTCAAAAGCGTATATATGGGATACAGTACCGTTCCGTTGGCGGGGGCGGTAAAGCTCATCACCAGATGACCCACCATCAAAACTACAAAGCATTTCTCATTCATCCATGCAAAGGAGCGGCGATCTGCCCAGCGCCCCCAAAGGCGGGAGAACAAAATGCGGGAAAAGCTACCGCAGATGGTAACCACCGAAGCAATCGTCAGGCTGAAGCCCAATTCATGGATCACATAGGTGCCATAGAAGGGCACCGAGATGCCTTCGGCCATATGATACAGGCAAAAAACAACCAGCACCCTTTTAAGGCTTTTATGGTTCCAAAGGGCGGCAAAGCGTTGCTTCAAGGTGCTGCTTTGGGATCTTGGCTCCTCCACCCGAACCGTAAGGGCAATGGTTGCTGTATGGAGAAGGGTCAACACCAGCATAATTCCCGCCGCCAGAATCAAGGCGATACGAATCTCACCGCGACTTTTGAAATGATCCATCAGGTTGCCCATCAGGAAGGTAAAGCCCATCCCCATCAGCAAAGAGACGATCTCCTTATTGGCGGTAAATCGGCCGCGATGACGATCATCCACCAACGACATCAGCCAGCAGATCTTCTTGGGATGAGCGATATTATAAAGAAAATACGCAACAATGAAAAAGACCACAAAGCAGATGCCCTTAAGGGTTGCCGAAAGGGGGGTGATCGGGATGATATACAGCAGGGTAAACAGCAGCTGATTCCCAACACTCAAGAAAAAGACCGTCTTTTTGACATTCTTACCGCGGGCACCGATGGCAAACAGTTGAAACAGGCAGCCCATGGAAACCACCGAAGAGAGAATACCGGTAAGGCTATCGGAAAAGCCTAAGGTTTCGGTCAGGGTTGCAAGATAAGAGCCTGCCACCAAAATAGAGATCAGATATTCAAGGGCCGCCTCCAAAATATAGAGAAGCCTGCCTTGTTTATATTGTTTTTCTGTTATTTCCATATCATTCTTCCTTTCCTCCCGCATCATAGCACAGAAAAGAGAAAACATCAACGAAAATACTTACGAAACTTTTTCGAAATCATTGACACCGCGGGCTTTGGAGGATATACTGAAAACGGTGATGAAAAATGACAATGAAGCAATTGGCAGAGCTTGCCCATGTTTCGGTCTCCACGGTCTCCAAGGCTTTTTATGACGCAGAGGACATCAGCGCCGAAACCAAGGAGCAGATCTTTGCCCTGGCCCGCGAGCACGGCTGCTACGGACAATTCTATAAAGGAAAATATAATAAAAAAATCATCGCGATCATCTGCCCCGAGCTGGCGGGAAGCTTTTATACCGCTTATCTTTTGCGATTGCAGAAGGTCATTGAAGAAGCCGGTGGCATCTGCATTATTTCCGCCGATAACTTTGATCCGAAAAAGCAGGCGGAATTGATCGAATACTACGCCTCTTATCTGAAGGTGGACGGATTATTTGTGATCGGCTTGAAGGCGCGGCTGAAGAAGGGCTATTCTCTGCCGGTGGTTGCGCTGTTTCACAGCGCCGATGAGACGGTGGATACCGTTGGCTTGAATTCCACCCCGGTGATCGCAGAGGCTATAAAAATTTTGCAAGAGGCGGGACATCGCGATATTGCCTTTATCGGCGAGGAGCTGACGATGGGAAAGCAACAATACTTTCTGCAGGCGGGAGGTTGCCGAGAATTGACTGTTACCAGCCCCTTTCGCTTTGAGGAGGCGGGAATGGACGGCATCCGCCGTCTGCGGGAGCAGGGAAAGAAATTCACCGCCTTGATCTGCGCCTATGACTATATCGCCTTCGGCGCGATCCGACAGTTAAAAAAAGAGGGGCTGCGGGTTCCGGAAGATGTTTCGGTCATCGGAATGAACAACATCTCTCTTGCCTCCTTCAGCGAGACCTCTCTCTCCACTGTTGATGCTTTCCCCGATGAGATCTGCCGCATTGCCTGGGAGCTGATGAAAAAGAAACTGGAAAACAAATATTTTCATTCCACCCAAAACATTCAGCTTCAGCCAAGGCTGATCCTGCGCGAGAGCATTAAAAAAAGAACGGAATCCTAAGATTCCGTTCTTTTCTTTTTAAATCTGATTACTCGGCGAAGGCCACAGCGTAGTCGATGGCTTTTGCCACAATATTGGCAACCTTGGCGTGCTCGGTAGCAACGTTCATATTGCGGTTGCTGAATGCATAGATATAGCCGGTATTGGCGGCTCTCATGGCTTCATCTACATCGTTGCCCAGATTTCTCCACTCATTCATGGAGATGGGGAAATAGGTATTTTCGATACAGAATTCAAAATACTCTTTTCTCTGCTGATAGTTGAACTGCAGGAACTTGGTGGTTGCCAGATAATCGAACATGGCTTCGGTGAAGCGGGTAGCCCACAGCTCCATGTACTTCACGGCATAGGGCGCATTGGAGGCGCTCTTCATCTTCTTGGGAAGCATACAGGTATAACCGAAGTTCAAAGCCACATACCGACCGGTATCATAGGGGCTCTTGGGATAGGGCACCCAATTGACCTTATGATTCTTGGCATACTCATCCTTTGTGTCGTAATCGTTCATCAACACAACGGTCTCACCCATCAGCACATCGCCGACCATCAGCACACCGCCGCCGCCGACGCCCAGATCGTTACCGTTCTGAACGGCCTTAACCGCGCTTTCATAATAGGTGATGGCGCGCAGTACACGCTCATCCATCCAGTTATTCTTGATCTTCATCTTATCGCTCTCGGTATCCAGCTCGATGATCTGTATACCGTCGGTCGCGGCAAATACATGATAGTTAATGTTGGCCCAGGCGGCGATCTTCATACCGGAGTTGGTGGTCTGGGGAGCGCTGGAGATATAATCACGCCAAGCATCCCAATCCCACTTATCCTGCTGCCAAAGCTTATGGGGATCTGTAAGACCCAACTCTTCGGTACGGCTCTGGTCATACCAGATCACATCTACGGTACCGATGGGAGCGATACAACGATAGCCACCGCCATAGCGGGTAGCCTTCAGGGTCATGGTGTCTACACCGGGGGAATTATCGATATTCTGCAGGTTGATATAGGGATCCAGAGGCTGAGACAGATTCAGATACAGAGGGAAGCCGCCCATATGGGTGGGGATCACATCCAATGCCTTACCTGCATTCATATATGTAAGGATCTGGCTGATCGCCTCGGTGAAACGGGACTCAATATACTTGATATTCAGACCGTACTCGGTCTTCAGGCTCTTGAACCAATCCCACTCGCTCAAATACTCACCGTTGGGACCGTCGTAATTAAATACGCCGTATTTCACGGAGGTAATGAGGGTGAGGGTCTTGCCCTTCAGGTCGGCCAGCTTAATATTGTTCTTAACAAAGCCGGTGGTATCGATATCGAAGGATACGGCAGTACCGGTATTGAGGGGCTTACTCTCGGCCAGGAGGGGGTTGGAAGCCACATCATACTTCTTGGTTGCGTCATATTCTTCCACAACCTTATCAATGGGGGGAGCCTCTTCCTTCTCATCCTCTTTTTCGTCTTCTTTTTCAGGGTCCTTGGAGTTTTCCTTTTCGGGATCCTTGGAGTTGCCCTTGCCTTCTTCCTTCTCCGTTACGTTGCCGGAAGAGTTTTCCTTCCCGCCTTCGGATTCGGAGCCTTCATCCTCGGGATCATCCTCGGGATAATCGAAAGCATCCTGGTTCTTATCAATGCTTTCCCAATCATCGTCATCGCTCTTCTTACAAGCGGTTGCCATGGTAACCAGCATCAGGACAGCAAGGATCAGCGCCAGCACTCTGCAAAACTTATTCATTGCAAAATTCTCCTTTCACATTAATAATTATATAATAACCAATTTACCGCCCTAAAAACAAGACAATTCTTGATTATGATGAGACAAATATTGCTATATACTTGTACTCAAGTATATTATATGGTATATTAACGGTGTTTTCAATACATTTTTGTTCGCGAAAATTACAGTTTTGTTCGAGGTAACTGCCATGGCCTATCGCCGCCAACGGTCCGCACCGCTGTTTCGGGTGCAGGATCTGATCACCATTCATTACTATGAGATCGACCCCGATTATCGCTTCGCGGGAGAGCGCCATCCCTTTTGGGAGATGGTTTATATTGACAACGGCGCCATCCATGCCAAAAACGCCGAGCAGGATTGGTTCCCCTCGGCAGGAGAGTTATTGTTTCATGAGCCGGATGTTTTCCATGTGGCCGAAGGGAACGGCAAGGATCAGGGGCATATTTTCATTATTTCCTTTTCCTCGAACTCCCCTGCCATGGAGATTTTTCGGGATCTTAAGATGGTATTGCCCGCCGAGATGCGTTCCCTGATCTCGTGGATCATGATGGAGGCCAGCGCCACCTATGATATGGAGACCGACGGGCTGACGCCCCTGCCCGATGCGCCCAAGGGCGGAGATCAACTGATCCGTAATTATTTAGAGCAGCTGCTGATCATGCTTTACCGCCATCTTTCCCAAGAGGAGGCGCCTCAACCGGAAAACCTGCCCGGCGAGATCATCCTCTATCTCAACAGCCGCATCTACAGCACCCTCTCCATCACTGAGCTTTGCGAAAGGATGCACTACGGCAAGACCTATCTTTCCAAGCTGTTTTTGGAGAAAACGGGAAAGAGCATTATGCAGTATTACCGCTCCTTAAAGATTCGGGAAGCCAAGCGGCTGCTGCGGGAGCATCCCTATACCATTGCCGAGGTCTCGGCGCTCCTTTGCTATGATACACCTCAATATTTTTCCCTTGCCTTCAAGCGGGAGGTGGGGTGTACCCCCGGTCAATACCGCGCCAAGGTGAAACCTTGAGCCGAGTGTTTTCACTCGGCTCTTTTTTTATTCTAAAATGGCACCGTTGGCGCGGATCTGCAGGGTATGGACAGGCTTTTTATCTTTTTGATAGACTACCGTCCAAAGGCCGGTGGAATGATCAAAATCCACCGTATAATCCTCATAGACGATCTTATATTCATCGTCGTAGTTTTCGGCGATCTCCCGAATGTGCCCTTCTCCAACGCAATTTTGGGCAACCAGGGCGGTCCCGACGATGGTCTCGAGCTCCTCTTCATATTTATCCCACCAGGAAAGATCCCCCTCGGTCAGAAAGCAATAATCGCCGGGGGCATCCTTGAAATAGAGATAATCCCAATGGGGATTCTCATCATAGGTACCTTGGCTGACCGTCCATTTACCGATGGTTCTCTCCTTGGTGGAAAGCCCTGTTCCGCAGACGCCGAAGCCTTGGGTCTGATACCAAAGGGTAATATGCCCCTCGGGCTCGGCGGCAGGACGAAAGCGGATCCCGAAATTCTGCTCCTTTTCGATGATCTCATAGGCCCAGCCCGGCAGTTTATTCAGCGCCATATTCACAACGCCGTTCTGATATTCCACCCGCTCATAGAGGGGATACTCCTCCCCATCCAGCCGCAGGCGGAGCAGAGCGTTCTCAGGAACCGAAAAGCCCTCCTCCCCTTCAAGGAGGATATGCCATTCGGCCATATCATCGGTACCGCTTTCGGGAAGTTGAGTTTCAATGTCAATAACGATCTCACCGTAGAAGGTCTTGGAAAGGGCGGTTACCCGATGGCGATTGGAGCCGCTGGGCTCCTGCAAAAGAACCATCAATAAGACCTGATCCTCAAAATAGGCGGTGTCATATCGCTTGATCACATCATTAAAGGGATCTCCGTCCCAACCGCTATCGAAATCATAGACTTTTTTATACCTCTCACAGTAGGCCGCAAGATCATCCGCCGAGCGCATCACATAGACCGAAGGATAGTCCCGCTCCTCGCTGCTGTTGGTACGGATATATCTTGCTTTAAATAAAACCTCTGATTCCGCGGCGGGGTGGGGATAGGAGTCTACTTCCGACCTGCCCCGATATGTACACCCCGAAAGAAGCAGCATCAAGCATAGAAAGAGCGCAAGTATTTTTTTCATTTTTGATCACCTCATCAGAATAATTGAGGAAGCCACTCGGCGATCAGAAGCCCCATACCAAAGGAAAGGGCATTGGCCGAGAGGGCATATACCAAGGAACGCCCGAACCGATCCTCGCCGGTGCTCCAGCGATGAAAACAAAAGCCATAGATCACCGCTTCTATAGCCAGCACCAGCAGTTCCATAAAGAGGTACAGGTAAAACAAGGCATCCACCTGCTGATAGCCCAGATACAGCCCTAAATTCAGCAGGATCTGAGTTGCAACATTCACTCCGCCGATCAGCCAGAGTTGTTTCTTATGGCGGTAACCGAAGAGCAGAGCAAGACCCAGCTCGATCAGAAGAGTGGCCACCAGGCGGAAGAGGAAGGAGACAGACTCCCCCAAAGGATCCGGCGTTTTTTTCACCGTATCTGCTTCGATCTCCAAAAGCGATTCGGTCCCCTCTTCTTTTTCCGATCGATCGGCAAGCTGCTTATCGAATTCTTCCCAGAATTCCACATCGGGCTTGGAGGCGATGGTGGATTTTTCCTGCTCATAGCGCACCGAGACGATCTCCATGCCCGAAAGATCCACCGAGAAGCAGCTATGGAAATCCTCCCGCTCATAGATGCCGCTGACCGCAAAGGTATTGCTTTGGGGATAATAGAGCAAAATTTTAAAGGTCTCGGGGGGATAATAGGTCCAATTCAGCGTTCCTTTTGCCCCCACATCCCAATACTGCTGCAGAAAATAGAAGCCATCGGCATCCTGATAGGCCACAAAAGCCTTCCAAAGGTCATAGGGCATGGGATTTGCGATAAGGCATTGGGGGTTTTGGTCATGGCGGGCGTTTTCCTCGGTACCGTCCCACACCTGGGCGGGGCCGCTATACTCCTCTTTGGAAAGAAGGGTGCCGTAGCAGGCCTCCTCTCCGCGCCCCGAAAAGGTGATCCGCACCGAGGGCTTAGGCCCCATATCGGCAGAAGCGACTGCCGAAAACAGCAACACAAAGAGCAATAAGAACAGCAAAAATGACTTCTTTTTCATGGTGCAAGACCTCCTTTTACCTTTAATACGAATAGAATAAGGAAAATGTTGCAAAAAAGATCCGCTTTTTAAATAAAGCGGATCTTGGTATCAAAGAGCATTTTTGATGGCGGCTAACAGATCGTCGAATTCTTCAAAAGCCTGCAGATCGGGGTTGTCCGCCTTGATCTGCTCGGTGCTCTTAAAGAGGAAGCCCGCCTTGCTGGCGCGGATCATTCCAAGATCGTTATGGCTATCGCCGGCAGCGATGGTTTCAAAGCCGCAGGACTGCAGAGCCTTCACTGTGGTCAGCTTGGACTTTTCGCAACGCATTTTATAGCCGGTGATCTCGCCGTTCTCTCCCACCTCCAGGGTATTACAAAAGAGGGTGGGATAGCCCAATTTTTCCATCAGGGGCATTCCGAATTGGGTAAAGGTATCGCTCAAAATGATGACCTGGGTCTCTTTCCGCAAAGCGTCCAAAAAGGCCTTTGCACCGGGCAGAGGATCAATTTTGGCGATGGTGGCTTGAATTTCTTTCAAGCCCAGACCGTGCTCCTTCAAAATATTCAGGCGGTATTGCATCAGCTTATCGTAATCGGGCTCATCGCGGGTAGTACGCTTCAGAGCGGGAATACCGCTGGCTTCCGCAAAGGCGATCCAGATCTCAGGAACCAATACGCCCTCCATATCCAAACAAACAACATTCATATTACTCATGGTTTTCCTCCGATTTTTTTTGCTCATTCTTTTTTAATCGGTGATACAGCAGCAGGGCACCGATCATAATAATAACAAAGGCAATGCCGATCACGATCAAGGCTTTGCCGAAATCATCGGCAGTGATCAACACCGCGCAAAAGCCCAGAATGGTTGCCACCGCGTAAAGAATGGCCACTGCCTGCTTCTGGGAGAAGCCCAGGGCGATCAGCTTATGGTGAAGATGGCTTTTATCGGCCTGCATGGGGGATTTACCCGAAAGCACCCGCCGCACCGCGGCAAAGAGCAGGTCGAAGATGGGCAATAAATACAGCAGCACCGGCGCAAAAAAGGCCACAATGGCATAGGCCTTAAACAACCCGATAATGGAAAGGCAGGCCAGCGAATAGCCGATGAACATAGAGCCGGTATCTCCCATAAACATTTTGGCGGGGTTGATATTATAAGGCAAAAAGCCGATGCAAGCGCCTGCCAGGGCGGCGGCGATGACCGCCACCTGCGGGGCTTCCAGCAGGATCAGAATAATGGTGACGAAAATGGTCATAATGGAGGAAACACCGCAGGCGAGCCCGTCCAGACCGTCGATAATATTCACCGCATTGAGGATGGCCAGCAGCCAGATCATACTGACGATCACCGACCACACCGGCGGCAGCTGGATATAGGAGCCGCCGCCGAAGAAATCGGGGAACCGCTCGATCCTTACCCCGCAGGCCACCGGAAAGGCGATGGCCACCAGCTGAAAGATAAACTTGCGGGAGGCCTTCAGCGCCAGCACATCATCGGCCATTCCCAGGGCCACGATCACCATGGCGCCCATCAGCATACCGTAGATAGGCAGGGAGATGAAATTAAAGGTAAACACCATAGTGCTGACGAAAAAGCCCAAAAAGATGGCAAAGCCGCCCAGCCGCGGGATGGGCTTTTTATGCATTCTCCGGGCATCCTTCGGCACATCGATGGCGCCGATCCGCCACGCCAATTTTTTGGCAAGGGGGGTGCAAAGAAAGCTCATCAGCCCCGCCGCAAAAAAGGCCAAGAAAACGATTAAATAATCGTATTTTGTCATAAAATCTTACCGTCCTACAAATCCGATCCGCTCATGGACCCGCGCCAGGGTCTTGGCCGCGATCTTGCTTGCCTCTTCGGCACTGCGGGTATAAACATCTCTTAAGTAACCGGGGTCTGCCATCAGCTGATAGTACCGCTCCTGCAGGGGGGCAAGCTCGGCGATGATGGCATCGGCAACGGCAGTCTTGAAGACTCCGTAGCCCTGGCCGGCAAAGCGATTGACTGCCTCTTCGATGGTCTCGCCGGTCATGGCGCTATAGATGGTCAGAAGGTTATTCATACCGTCTCTGCCCTCTTCGAAGGCGATGCGGTTTTCAGAATCGGTGACCGCGCTCTTACATTTCTTCAAGATCTTGGCGGGCTCATCGATAATGCTGATATAGCTCTTGGGATTGGGATCGGATTTACTCATCTTCTTATCCGGCTGGGTCAGGCTCATAACCTTGGCGCCCACCGAGGGGATATAGCCTTCGGGAACCGTAAAGAGCTCGGGGAAAATGCCGTTCATCCGATTGGCGATATTTCTTGCCAATTCCAGATGCTGCTTCTGATCCACGCCTACCGGCACCAGATCGGTATCATACAGCAGGATATCGGCCGCCATCAACACCGGATAATCAAAGAGGCCGGCATTGATATTATCGGCATAGCGGCGGGATTTATCCTTAAACTGCGTCATACGGGAAAGCTCGCCGAACATGGTATAGCAATTGAGGATCCAGGACAATTCACAATGCTGGGGCACATGGCTCTGGATAAAGATCAGATTCTTTTCGGGATCCACCCCCGAGGCAATGATCATAGCCAGGGTAGAGAGGATCCGCTCATGAAGCTCCTTGGGATCCTGGCGAACGGTAATGGCATGAAGATCCACCACCGAGAAGATGCCCTTGCCCTGGTCGCTGACCTTGCTCCAATTGCGCACCGCGCCGATATAATTGCCCAAGGTAATGATACCGCTGGGCTGAATTCCGCTGAAAATCGTTTTTTCTGCCATAATATGGAACCTTCTTTTAAAGTTTTTATTTATGATATCACAAATAATCGAACTTGACAACCTAAAAATAAAAGTTTAATATATAAAAGGAAAAATTAAAGGAGTTATTTTGAACTATGGAAGTAAGAACCAGATTTGCACCGTCGCCGACGGGATATATGCATGTGGGCAACCTGCGCACCGCCCTTTATACCTACCTCATCGCCCGCCAGAATAACGGTAAGTTTATTCTGCGGATCGAGGATACCGATCAGGAACGGTATGTGGAGGGCGCGGTGGATCTTATCTATCGCACCATGAAGGAGACCGGTATGGTTTGGGACGAGGGTCCCGATGTGGGCGGTAACTACGGCCCCTATATCCAGAGCGAGCGGCGGGGTCTTTATATGGAATACGCCAAGGAATTGGTGGAGAAGGGCGCCGCTTACTATTGCTTCTGCGATAAGGAGCGGTTGGACGAGCTGAAGCTGATCCATTCCATCTCCAAGGTTCCTCATAAATACGACGGCCATTGCCGCAATCTCTCCAAGGAAGAGGTGGAAGCAAAGCTGGCGGCAGGGGTTCCCTTTGTCATCCGTCAGAAGATCCCCACCGAAGGCACCACCACCTTCCACGATGAGATCTACGGAGAGATCACGGTGGACAACAGCGAGCTGGACGATCAGATCCTGGTGAAGACCGACGGTCTGCCTACCTATAATTTCGCCAATGTGGTGGATGATCATCTGATGAACATCACCCATGTGGTCCGTGGCAAGGAGTATCTCTCCTCCGCCCCCAAATATAATCTGCTTTATGAAGCCTTTGGCTGGGAGATCCCCAAATATGTTCATTGCGCCCCTGTGATGAAGGATGCGCAGAATAAGCTCTCCAAGCGCAACGGTGATGCCTCTTACGAGGATCTCATCAAGAAGGGCTACCTCAAGGATGCGGTGCTCAACTATATCGCCCTTTTGGGCTGGGCGCCCAAGAGCGAGCAGGAGAAGTTTACCCTGGAGGAGCTGATCCAAGAGTTTGATATTGCCGGTATTTCCAAGTCCCCCGCCATCTTTGACAATGAGAAGCTGGCTTGGCTCAACGGCGAGTATATCAAAGCGCTGCCTGCCGAGGAATTCAAGGAGAAGGCCATGCCCTTTATCCGCGAGACCGTAAAGCGGGAGGATATTGATTTCGACGCTCTGGCCGCCCTCTTGCAGGGGCGCACCCAGATCCTCAACGAGATCCCCGAGATGGTGGATTTCCTGGATACGCTGCCGGAATACGATATCGCCCTCTATACCCATAAGAAGATGAAGACCAATCCCGAGAACTCTCTTACCTCCCTCAAGGAGACCCTGCCGGTATTGGAGGGGCTCACCGAATGGACCCAAGAGAATATCCATACTGCCCTCTTTGATCTCATTGCCAAGTTAGAGGTAAAGAACGGCCTGATCCTCTGGCCTCTGCGCACCGCCCTTTCCGGTAAGCAGTTCACCCCCGGCGGCGGTGTTGAATTGGCCTATCTTTTGGGCAAGGATGAGACCATCGCCCGCATCAAGAAGGGTATTGAGAAATTAGCCGAATGAAAAATGAATGATGATGGTTGAAATCTGCCTCCGCAGATTTCTTCCGAAATTATTCATTACTTTATCAGTCCGTCGAGATTCCTACCCGGACTTAAAATATTTACTAAGGAGAATTTTAAATGAATAAGCATTTTCCGATCAAAGGTCTGGTTTTGACCGGCTTGATCGCCGCCCTTTATGTGGTATTTACCCTGCCCTTCGGGCAGATCGCCTTCGGCCCCATCCAATTTCGGGTCGCCGAAATTCTGACCCTGCTTCCTTTTTTCACCCCCTGGGCCATCCCAGGAGTGACTGTCGGATGCCTTTTATCCAATCTGCTGTTTTCCACCCCTTGGGATGCCCTTTTCGGTACGCTGGCCACTCTCATCGCCGCCTACCTCACTTATAAAAGCAAGCATCTGCTGATGGCCCCCCTCTGGCCCATCCTTTTCAACGGACTGATCATCGGTACCATGCTCACCTTTATGATCCTTGGGCATTTTGAATGGGGCGGATGGCTCACTATGGTGCTGGAGGTAGCCGCAAGCGAGTTTGTGATCTGCTTTGCGGTGGGTGTCCCCTTTATGCGGATGATCCGGCACTATAAATTGGAAAAATATTTGAATCTATAAAAAAAGAACTCCCCGCGGGGAGTTCTTTTTTATATGCCAAAACCAAATTCGGGATCGCGGTAATAGGATTTCGAGGAAACAAAGCGACTGGGAGTTAACCCATCCTTGGTATAATACTGCACTTCTTTTAATTTAATGGCATCAGCCTGATCGGCCTTGCCGCTGACAACCAGATTACGAACTTCATTATAACGCTCGGGTGCCTCGGTGGCCGGATCTACCAAAAGCCCCAAATCGTCATAAGAGTACTGAACAAAGCGGGCAGTCACCAGCTTCTCACCGTTTTCCATTGGAACTTCATTATAAGAAATCAATTCCACAAAGGGCTTCCCATTCATTCCTTCCGGCTTATAGACAATATCTTCATCGGGGATATCATAGTCAAAGCCGAAATAGGTATCCACTACCTCCCAAAAGGTTTCAATGGGCATAGTAGGCCAGCCGTTTTCATCATTATAATACAGCTTATCTTTGCGCATATAGAGGACATAATACTTCATCCATTCAAATTCCATCTGCTCTCCGGCCTTGAATTCCGGCAGATAATCCAGCCAAAACTCTTGAGCAAGATCAAAAAAGTATTCCTTCTGCTCCGGCTTCAGCTGGGGATCGCGGGAAATGGTTACCGGCACATAGGTGGGAATTTCAGGGCCATTCAGAGGCAAGCCATCGTCCCCAAGGGGATTTTTGGGTTGGCAGGAACAAAGCATCGTCAGCAAAAGAACGATTAATAGTAAGATACAAACGGATCGTTTCACAGTGATCCCTCCTTTCCTCAATTCCAAATTAGCACAATTTGCACAAAAAGTCAAGTTACAATCCGATTACAATTTGGTAACAATGAACAAAAGGAGTAACATTTCTGTTACTCCTTTTCATAAACCAAAAGATTGAATTGTACGCGGGTGGTGAGGGTATCCAGCCTGCCGAGCTTGGCCCGATCCGCGGGAGAGGTGCGATAGGAATAGGGGGTCATCTGAAAGAGGGTTTCAATATCCTCGCGGCAGGTAAGGGTGATCTCATAATGAATAGGAGTCTTTTCCTTCAGCGTTAGCCCTTGCAGGTTCTCCGTCTCGGGGCGGTTGGGGATGGCCTTTTCATAAACCGCCTCCTTCAGCTCCCAAAGATGATCTGTATCGGGAACCACCCGAAAGAGATGGCCTCCCTTTTTCAATACGCGTGCATATTCCTCTGCCGCCAGCGGCGAGAAAATATTCAATACTGCATCCGCGGATGCGTCTTTCAGCGGCATGGAATAGCAGCTCGCCACCGCCAGATGAGATAGACCCTGCCGCTTTGCCGCCCATTTCAGAGCATCCTTGGAGATATCAAAGCCGATGGCGGTGCAATCGGGCAGGGCTTGGGCTACCGCCTCGGTATACCAGCCCTCTCCGCAGCCTGCATCCACTAAGATCGGGGCGTTTTTAGAGGTGTAAAAATACACCTTTTCCACCAATCTGTTTCGCAGGTTTACATAATAGTCTTTTTCTAAAAAGGCCCGCCGCGCTACCACCATCTCCCGATCATCCCCATGGGTACGGGAGGAGGAACGCTGGCTCTGCAATAGGTTTACATAATTTTGTTTCGCTTTATCAAAGGAATGCCCCAAAGGACAGCAATAGCGCCGTTCTTCTTCTTTCAACAGAGAATGACAGACCGGGCAACATAAAAGATCCATAGATTATGCCCCTCCGATCTTGCGATAGATCAGCGGTTGCGCCCCGGGCTTTTCCCCATCAATGGTAAGGGCGGCAAGAAAACGCGCCTTCGCCCCTTGGAATTTCGCAGGATCCTTGGCATAAAGGCGGGCAATGGGTTCCCCCTCCTCTACCCCATCGCCGGTCTTTTTGATCAGCAGGATCCCTGCATCATAATCCAAGACATCCGCCTTGGTGGCGCGGCCTGCCCCCAAAAGCATGGCAGAAATGCCGATGCCCTCGGCATCCATTTGGGTAATATAGCCGCTTTTCGGCGCCATTACCTCAAAGGAGGGGACTTCTGCAGCGGCGCGAGTCTTGATAAAGGTGTCAAGGTCTCCGCCTTGACAGCCGATCCATTCCTTCATCTTGGCATAGGCCTTACCCTCTTTCAAGGCAGCGCGGGCCTTTTCCTTTGCTATATCCTCGCTCCAGCCATGGCAAAGGGTCAGCATCTCGGCGGCAAGGGTCAGGCAGACCTCTTTAAGGTCTTCGGGGCCCTCTCCCCGCAATACCGCAAGAGCTTCTTCCACCTCCAGGGCATTGCCGATGGCCTGTCCCAGCGGGCGATCCATATTGGTGATCAAGGCAGAGACCTTTCTGCCGCAATTCTCCCCGATAGCAACCATCTCTTTAGCAAGGGCCGCCGCCTCATCAGGGGTCTTCATAAAAGCGCCGCTTCCGCATTTTACATCCAATACAATGGACTTTGCGCCTGCCGCCAGTTTTTTACTCATAATGCTGGAGGCGATCAAGGGGATGGAATCCACTGTTGCGGTAACATCCCGAAGGGCATACAGCTTTTTATCGGCAGGGGCCAGATTTCCGCTCTGCCCTGCCACCACCAGCCCTACCTCTTGGGAGAGGCGCATAAATTCCTCGGGAGTCAGCTCAGTCTGATAGCCGGGGATGGATTCCAATTTATCCACCGTACCGCCGGTATGACCCAGACCCCGACCGCTCATTTTGGCCACAATGCCGCCCAAAGAGGCTACAATGGGGGTTACAATGAGGGTCGTCTTATCCCCCACCCCGCCGGTGCTGTGCTTATCCACTGTTTTGGCGCCCAAGGCGGAAAGATCCACCTGATCGCCGCTTTTGGCCATGGCAAGGGTGAGAGCCGCGGTCTCCTCCGCAGTCATCCCTTGAAAATAAACCGCCATGGCCCAGGCAGACATTTGATAGTCGGGAATCTCGCCTCGGGTAAAGCCTTCCACCAAAAAGGTCAGCTCTTCAGCAGAAAGCTCTATGCCGCGTTTTTTCTTTTCGATCAGGTCTACCGCTCTCATTTCAGTTCCTCCGCCCCAAAGCTTAAGGGCAATAATTCTTTCAATGTAAAGGCTTTCACTTGCGCCTCATCCCCCAGAATGATCTCAAAGGTCTCGGGATCGCAAAGCTCCGTCATTACCTGACGGCAGACCCCGCAAGGAGGCGCGGCAGGATCGGGAGAAATTCCCTTTCCCCCTGCAACGGCGATGGCCTTGAATTTTTTCTCCCCCGCCGAGACTGCCGCCGCAAAGGCGCTGCGCTCGGCGCAAAGAGTGGCGGAATAGGAGGCGTTTTCGACGTTACAGCCGGTGTAAATCTTCCCTTCTTCTGTTAAAAGGGCGGCTCCCACCTTATATTGAGAGTAGGGCGCATAGGCGCACTCGCGGGCGGCGATGGCCCGATCCAAGAGGGTTCGTTTCATTCCAAAATACTTCCTTCTTCAAGAGTTTGACCGTACCACGCGGCAACGGTCTGCCCGATATCGCAAAAGCTTTGGCGGGTTCCCAACGCTTTGGCAGGCATTTTTTTGCCGTAGACCAAAAGCGGGGTATATTCACGGGTATGGTCGGTATGACCGTCGCCGGGATCGCACCCGTGATCGGCGGTAATGATCAGCCGATCCTCGGGAGAGAGCGCCTCCATAAAGGCAGGCAGCCAGGCATCAAAGGCGCTGAGGGCGGCGGCATAGCCGTCCACATCCTGACGGTGCCCGTACAACATATCGAAATCCACTAAATTTACAAACACAAAGCCGCTGAACTCTTCCTTTGCCAGCGAGAGGGCGGCTTCCATTCCCTCGGCGTTGCCGTGGGTGGGAACGGAGCGATCAATGCCGCGCCCTGCAAAGATATCGGCGATCTTGCCCACGCTGACAGTAGAGATCCCGCCCTTCTGCAAAACATCCAGAAGGGTCTCGGCGGGAGGCTCCAGCGAGAAATCCCGCCGATTGGCGGTGCGCTGATAATTCCCCGCCTCCCCGATAAAGGGCCGGGCGATCACCCGACCGACGCCCCAAGGACCCACCAACAGTACGCGGGCCTTGCGGCAGATGCCGTAAAGTTCCTCCAAAGGCACCGCCTCTTCATGGGCGGCGATCTGAAACACGCTGTCTGCCGAGGTATAGACAATGACCTTGCCGGTCTTTACCGACTCTTCGCCGTAATCCTTAATGACCTCGGTACCGGAATAGGGCAGGTTACAAAGCACCTCCTTGCCGGTGGCGGCGGTAAAGGCATCCAGGCATTCTTGGGGGAATCCATGGGGAAAGGTGGGCAAGGGCTCTTTCGAGACCACTCCCGCGATCTCCCAATGACCAACAGTCGTATCCTTGCCGTTGGAGCGCTCCATACAGCGCCCGAAGGAGGCCAAAGGAGCATCGGTTTTTCCTAAAAACTCCAGCCCCTCAATATTGCCCAGCCCCAGCTTCAGCAGGTTTGGAATATGAAATTTTTCGCTTTTGGAGATGCTTTTCAGAGTATGAGCCCCTGCATCGCCAAACCGCGGAGCATCGGGCAACGCTCCCGCGCCAACGCTATCCAAAACAATCAAAAAGGTTTTCAATGCTATCTCCTCTCGCAAATCACGAACATCGATGGTCATCAATGTGGTTTTGTGGTACATTGACGGTCGTCGATGTGGTTTTGTGGTACATCGACGGTCATCAATGTGGTTTTGTGGTACATCGATGGTCATCGATGTGGTTTTGTGGTACATTGATGGTCATCGATGTGGTTTTGTGGTACATTGATGGTCATCGATGTGGTTTTGTGGTACATCGACGGTCATCGATGGTCATCGATGTGGTTTTGAGGTACATTGATGGTCATCAATGTGGTTTGGGGTACATTGATGGTCATCAATGTGATTTTGTGGTACATCGATGGTCATCGATGTGGTTTTGTGGTACATCGATGGTCATCGATGTGGTTTTGTGGTACATCGATGGTCATCGATTTGGTTTTGTGGTACATCGATGGTCATCGATGTGGTCTTG
>JAZUNB010000079.1:0-7087 GCA_045603925.1 Eubacteriales bacterium | reverse complement strand
TTCCTCATTCTCACCGGAGGGGGGAGTGGGGAGCGGGGGAGCGGGAGTATCCTCTTGAGGTTCCTTTTCTGCGGGCGTTTCCAGGGGTGCGGAAGGCTCCGGCAGAGGCGCGGGGGTCTCCTCTTTTACAGGGGCTTTTCCCTCGGCGGGCTTCTCTTTTTCTTCTTCGGCCTCGGGCTCTTCCTCCGGCTCCTCTTCATAAGAGATGGGATCCCGCCCTACCACCACATCACCCACCACCAAAGCGCTCTTTCCCTCGGCATTGGGGTCGCTGCAGCCTGCCAAAAGACAGAGGATCAGCAATATGGAAATGATCTGTAATAAGGTTCGTTTCATGGCATGACTCCTTTAATATATTTTATTATAACAAGTAGATTCTGTCAAGTGATCGGGAGTCCGGTTTATGGTACTCGGTTTTCTTTATAATGTAAATACAAGTAAAGAAAGGCGGATTTTGACGATGCTTGTTTTGGTAGATTTGGAGTGGATTACGAATCAGGAACAACATATTGCCCCCACTCAATTGTCGGCGATCAAGGTAGATGCCCAGTGGCACCCTCTTGCCGAATTTGATGAGCGGATACGCCCGCGTGATGAAAGCTTTCATTGCTGGAAGCACATGGCCTATCACGGTGGAACCGCACAGGACTTTTTGTCTGCACCTACTGCTGTTGAGGTTTTTTCGAAGTTTGATATGTGGTTGCAAAAGGATGATGTTTTGTTATGGTGGCATCAGGATTCGATCAAGACCTTTGAACGCCTTTACGGCCTGCTTATGAGACAAAAAAGCGCCCGGTTGTCTAAGGAGCTTCGCTTTTACCTTTATGAATATTTGAAGAGAAATGGAAGCGCTTATCAATTGGCGGAAAAGTTGGGGATTCATACCCGCCCTTCGCAAAAGCATTTTTCTAAAAATGATGTAACGGTTCTGATGCAACTGCTGCAGCATGCTGATTTCCCCCAAGAGCGGTTATGGCAGCCTTTAAGAAAAAAAGAGGTTGCAAATGAGTACCAATATGATCCCAAAACCGGCCTTTTGCATAAGAGCGATTGCCCAAAGGCAGGGGAGGGAATCGCGGTATTAATGCTGAAAACAGCCTTGCGAAAGGGATACCGTCCTTGTTCTTGCTGTAAAAAAGAATACGAAAAGGCTCAAAGAGAGCGAAACAAAGACCTTCTTCAGCGTAGCGAATACAATTATGTTTATGCACCCGGATCGGGAGTGTTCCATCGAAAGGATTGCGGTCAAATCCTACGGGCAAGGCAGATTTTGGGCGCAACGCGATATGCCACGGCAGAAAAGACCGGTCGATGCCCGTGTAAGATTTGCCAACCGTTGCCTGAAGAGCCGCGTTTACAAAAGAAAAAGCAGGTGGTTGTTGAGACTCCTTCCAATGAAGAACGCTATGCAATGAAGCGTCAGCAGCAGGCGTTGAAGGAACGCACCTCTTGCCTGCGAGAGGGGCTGACGGAACAGGAAAAAGATGATCTTTATACATTGACACAACCGCGCTTCGCATTTTGGGTGGCGGCAGGCTATAAGAATTTTCACCTGCGAAGCTGTCCGCGATTAAAAGGGCTTTCAATGCTAAAGGGCTTTTCTTTTTACAATGAGGCAATGCAGGAAGGCTATACACCCTGCCGTTGCTGTAAGCCCTCTGCAAAGTATGATATGCGGCTGTCGGTTCCGATCAACAATCAATGCAAAAGCGATGAGACGGTAGAGGACTTGATGACCCGTTGCTTGCTGGCCGGCTTTTCGTATAAAAAAGAAAAACGGTTGTTTTATCTGGAAACGCCGGTGGGAAAATGGTGCATTCATACCAAGCGAGTCCCCTTCCGTTTGGAGCATATCAATTTGGTGACGAATCCAAATGCGGATTATCATTTTCAGCCCAGACTCTTTCTTTCCTTGATGGATGCCTTCGATTACATCAAACGCCACGATGAAGCGCTTTTGGAAAAATCCAAAGATCCTTATTGGAGATTTGTAAATTGTTGTTGACAAGTAAACTTGGCAATGATACAATAAATGCAAAGAAAACTTGGCAAAGGAGAACCGAAACATGAATCGAAAAGAGATTTTGGCAAAAAGCCGTGAGGAAAATGCAGGCGGCGATGAGCGGGAGACGCAGAGCATCTTTAAGGCCGGCTCCATCGCGTCAGGGGTAGGTTTGTTGATGTGTACCTTTGTGGTTTGGATGGAGGGCTTTTTTGCTCCGGAGCGCTTTCCTTCAATTTGGTTGGTTTATTTATCGATGATATCGGCTAATTGTTTTGTGAAATATCATCATTTAAGAAGAAAAAGAGACTTGGTCTTTGGTGTTATTTTTTCCGTAATAACGGTCTTATATGTGGTCTTGTTTATTAAAAATCTGTTTTGGTGAACGGTATGGAAGAAGGGTTAGTATTAAAAAACCGCCTGAAGGAGGCGCGTCAGAGGAAGGGGCTTTCTCAAAAGCAACTTGCCGATCTGATCGGTGTATCCCGCAATACTATCAGCTCCATTGAGACAGGGCAATTTAATCCCACTGCCAAATTAGCGCTGATCTTATGTGTTGCATTGGATCGGAAATTTGAAGATCTGTTTTATTTTTGATTTTACTTGACTACCAAAGATTATTATGTTAAAGTAGCCTCAATGAACCAAAAGGAGAAGGAAAAATGTTTGTTCAAAAACCGCCTATGGGCTTTAATACCTGGAATACCTTTATGGAGAATATCAACGAGGAGTTGATTCGTTCTACTGCCGACCGGATGGTGGAGAGCGGTCTTCTGGAGGCGGGATATGAATATCTGGTCATCGACGATTGCTGGGCGCTCCGCGAGCGGGATGCCGAAGGAAATCTGGTGGCCGATCCCGAAAAGTTCCCCCATGGGATGAAGGCGGTTGCCGATTATGTCCATTCCAAGGGTCTGAAGTTCGGGATGTATTCCTGCGTGGGGACCATGACCTGCGCCCGCTATCCCGGCAGCTTCGGCCATGAATACCGCGATGCCAAGCAGTTTGCGGAATGGGGCGTGGACTTTTTGAAATATGACTATTGCTTCCGCCCCAAGAATACCCGCGGTGTGGATCTCTATCGCAAGATGGCCATCGCCCTGAAGAAGAGCGGTCGGGACATTCTCTTTTCCGCCTGCTCCTGGGGGCATGATGAGAGCAAGGAATGGATCGATACCACCGGCGCCAATATGTGGCGCGCCACCGGCGATATCAAGGAATCCTGGCAGCATATCCGCAGCCTTGCCAAGCAGAGCGCCGAAATGAATTTTCGCAATTGGGCCAATTGCTTCTCCGATCTGGATATGCTGGTGGTGGGAATGAACGGCGAGGGCGGCTGCTCCATTACGGCCTGCAACACCGATGAATACCGCACCCATTTCGGATTCTGGGCCATGGTGGGCTCTCCCTTGATGATCGGCTGTGATCTCCGCAAGATGGATGAGGCCGCCCGGGAGATCCTCTTTAATAAAGATATTATCGCCATCAATCAGGATCCCGATATGAACCGCCCCTTGATGATCGCCGCCTCCGATGAGCAGGGCGATTGGAATGAGAGCGCCGAGGATACCTATACCCTGGTCAAGCTGCTGGAAAACGGCGATCTGGCGGTGGGCTTCTTCAACTTCTCCGAGCGGAAGATGCGCCGCTATGTGACCCCCTCTATGCTGGGGATCGACGCCGATCTGCCGGTGAAATTCAAGATCAAGGATCTTTGGAGCGGCGAATATGTGGAGCCCTCCAATGAGACTCTCTTCCGCATCATTCAGCCCCATTGCTGCGAGATCTACCGCTTCGAGGTGGAAAATGGCTGATTGCATCGGCTGCGGAAAGGAGCTGACGGTCAATGAGATCGCCCTCCATAAAAAGATCAAGGATATGGGAGATACCGAATTCTTCTGTATAGACTGCCTTGCGAAGTATTATCAATGCTCCGTTGCGGTCATGGAAGAAAAGATGCGGCATTATATCTTTCTTGGGTGCCCTTTGTTTGAAGAAAATCAATAAGATAATAGACCGGAAGCATTTTGCTTCCGGTCTTTTCATATATTGAATTAAAAAGGAGGCTTGTCATATGGAGCAAGAGCGCAAAAGCGGCAATCACTTATTATCGGTGGAAAACCGCCAGAAGGTTACGGCCACCGGCGTTTTGGATGTGGATAGCTTTGATGAAAAGGCGGTGGTGATCCTCACCAATATGGGGATCCTGATGGTAGAGGGGGAGGATCTGCATATCAACCATCTGAATGTGGAGCAGGGGGATATTGCGGTGGAGGGCGCCATCACAGCCCTGCATTATCGGGATCTTAAGGAAAAGGGCGGCGTCTTTAAAGGGCTCTTCCGCTGATGGGGCTGGATCTTTCTGCCCAAGCCGCCGCCTTTTTATGGTCGGTGGCGCTGGGAGCGGCTCTGGGTGCTCTTTACGATGGCTTTCGTATGGGGCGGATCCTTTGGCGGCGGGGAACGGCGGCGGTCTTTTTGGAGGATCTGCTCTTCTCCCTGATGGCGGCCGTCTCCACCGCTGTTTGCTTTACCCTTACCAACCATGGGCAGGTGCGGCTGTTTCTTTTGGTGGGAGAGCTGCTGGGCTTTTTGCTGGATCACTATACATTGGGCACCTTGGCGGTGAAGGAGGCACGGCTTTTGGGGCGTTTTTTGGCATTCCTTGGAAAAAAATTACGGAAATTTATGAATTTTTTAAAAAAGCCCTTTATTTTTTTGAAAAGATGGTATACAATGAAACTGTATCACCTCAAAGAAAGGAAGGCCTTGCGTGAGAAGAGGATCCAGAGCAATCCAAAAAAGCGTAAAAGCAAAAAGGGCGAAGCAGATGAACCCGGTCGTGCGGGGCATTCTGGTGGTCGCCTTCATTTACATTGCCGGAAATATGCTGGCAACCTGCATCAAGCTGCAGGTTCAGATCCAAGAGAAAAAGGCCGAGCTTTCCGAGGTTCAGCAAAAGATCTCCAGCCAAAGCGTCATCAATGAGGAGTTGAATAATATCCTCAATGCGGAGATCGACAGTGAGTATGTGGAGCGGGTGGCCAGAGATCTGGGCTATGGCTCTGTAGGCGAGCTGGTATACGAAAACATTACCGACGAATAAAAACGCCCCCAAAAGGGCCGCACCGCGAAGATATTAAGGAAGGAACTCGATCTCGAGTTCCTTTTTTATCGCTTCCTGTCGATGCGACCACTCGGCGTATCGCATACGCCGTCGGGATCGCCTCAACAGGATCCGACCTCTTTTGGGACCGTTTTGAACAAAGCGGTCTGATGTCAAATTCACCAAAATTTTCGGGCGGATTTGGGTGGAATTTTATATTGACTTTTAAACCCTGCGGTAGTATAATATAGAAAATAAAAATGAGTCTTTAACGCGATCCGGTGAGGTCGGCAAGATGTTCATAATATTTTAGGGTGGAAGTGCGCGCACTTTCGCTTTGCTGTGTGTTATGAAGCCTTGCCGGAAGCGGCAGGGCTTTTTGATTTGAAAGGATAGAACGATGCTGAAACTTCAGAACGCGCTGGTTTATGAAAACGGTATGATGCGGCAGGGCGAATTCACTGATTCCTCTGTTGCGGCTTCCGTTTCCCTGGGTCAGTGTTCCGCTGATGGAGGTATTGCTGTTTTTCCCGGTTTTTGCGATGTGCATGTGCATTTGCGAGAGCCGGGATTTTCTTATAAAGAGACCATCGCCAGCGGTACCCGCGCCTCGGCGCGGGGGGGATATACAGCGGTCTGCTCCATGCCCAATCTCAAGCCGGTGCCCGATAGCAAGGAGCATCTGGCGGAGCAGCTGCGGCTGATCGAGGAGCAGGCGGTGATCCATGTTTACCCCTATGGCGCCATCACCGTAAATGAAGCGGGGGAGACCCTGGCGGATCTGGAGGGGATGGCCCCCGATGTGATCGCCTTTTCCGATGACGGGCGAGGGGTCCAGTCGGAAGAGATGATGCGGGAGGCCATGAAACGCGCCAAGACCTTGGGCAAAATGATCGTTGCCCATTGCGAGGACAACAGCCTTCTGCGAGGCGGTTATATCCACGATGGGGACTATGCAAGGCTCCATGGCCATAAGGGCATCTGCTCCGAAAGCGAATGGAAGCCCATTGAGCGGGATCTTTGCTTGGTGAAGGAGACGGGCTGTGCCTATCATGTCTGCCATATCTCCACCAAGGAGAGTGTGGAGCTGATCCGCAAGGCCAAGGCCGAAGGGTTGGATGTCACCTGCGAGACCGGCCCTCATTACCTGGTCTTCAACGATATGGATCTTCAGGAAGAGGGGCGGTTCAAGATGAACCCGCCCATCCGCTCCGAGGAGGATCGCAAAGCCCTGCTGGAGGGGATCTTGGACGGTACCATCGATATGATCGCCACCGACCATGCGCCCCATAGCGCCGAGGAGAAATCCAAGGGTCTGGCAGAAAGCCTGATGGGCGTGGTGGGCATCGAAACCGCCTTCCCGATCTTGTATACCAAGCTGGTGCAACCGGGCATCCTGCCTTTAGAGCGGTTGATCGAGCTGCTGGCGGTGAACCCCCGCAAGCGTTTCGGTATCCCGTTGGAAAAGGATTACTGCGTCTTCGACCTGAAGGCGGAATATGAGATCGACCCCAAGGACTTTTTGTCTATGGGAAAAGCCACCCCCTTTGCGGGCTGGAAGGTAAACGGAAAATGCCTGCTGACCGTTTGCAACGGAAAAGCAGTCTATCAAGAATAAACGGAGGAAGAAAAAATGGCAAAAAGAACAGATTTGAAGAAGATTTTGATCATCGGCTCCGGCCCCATCGTCATCGGGCAGGCGGCGGAGTTCGATTATGCAGGGACCCAGGCTTGTCTGGCACTGAAAGAAGAGGGCTATGAGGTGGTGCTTTGCAACTCCAACCCCGCCACCATCATGACCGATACCACCATCGCCGATAAGGTCTATATGGAGCCGCTGACCTTGGAATATATTGCCAAGATCCTCCGCTATGAGCGGCCCGACGCCATTGTTCCCGGCATCGGCGGCCAGACCGGTCTGAATCTGGCCATGCAGCTGGAGAAGAAGGGCATTCTGAAGGAGTGCGGTGTGGAGCTGC